>JAUIHG010000126.1 GCA_030432405.1 Bacteroidia bacterium
GGCCGAGCTCCCCGCCCATGAACAGCAGCTTGGTGCCCGGGTGGGTCCACATGTAAGCGTACAGCAGGCGCAGGTTGGCAAACTGCTGCCAGTCGTCGCCGGGCATGCGGTCCAAAAGGCTGCCCTTGCCGTGCACGACTTCGTCGTGCGAAAGCGGCAGCATGAAGTTTTCGGTAAACGCGTACAGCAAACTGAAGGTCAGCTCGCCCTGGTGAAAACGGCGGTAAATCGGATCGCGCTTGAAGTATTCCAGGCTGTCGTGCATCCAGCCCATCATCCATTTCATGCCAAAGCCGAGACCGCCCATATAGGTGGGACGGCTGACCATGGGCCAGGAGGTGGATTCTTCGGCGATGGTCTGCACGCCGGGGAAATCGCGGTACACCGATTCGTTGAGTTCGCGCAAAAACGCGATGGCTTCCAGGTTCTCGTTGCCGCCGTATTGGTTGGGTTCCCACTCCCCTTCCTCGCGGCTGTAATCCAAATACAACATGGAGGCCACGGCGTCCACCCGCAAGCCGTCGGCGTGGTAGCGGTCGCACCAAAAGGCGGCCGAAGACAGCAAAAACGAACGCACCTCGTGGCGGCCGTAATTGAAAATCAAACTCTTCCAATCCGGGTGAAAACCCTTGCGCGGATCCTCGTGTTCGTAGAGCCGCGTACCGTCAAAGCGCGCCAACGCAAAGGCATCCTCCGGGAAATGCGAAGGCACCCAGTCCAAAATCACCCCCACCCCGCGGGCGTGCAGGGCGTCGATCATGGCCATGCAATCCTGGGGCGTCCCATAGCGGGACGAAGGCGCAAAATACCCGGTGCTCTGGTAGCCCCAACTGCCGTAGAACGGATGTTCCATAATCGGCAGCAGCTCCACGTGGGTAAAGCCCATCTCGGCGGCGTAGTCCCCGAGCTGTTCGCCGAGTTCGCGGTAGCTCAGCGAACGCCAGCTTTCGCCGGCCACCCGGCGCCAGGAGCCCGTGTGCACTTCATAGACGGAGATGGGGCGGTCCAGGCCCTGTTCGGCTCGGGTGGCCATCCAGGCATCGTCCTGCCACTGGTGTTCCAGGTCCCAGAATACGCTGGCGGTTTTGGGCGCCACTTCCCAGTGGAAGGCGTAGGGGTCGCCCTTTTCAAACACCTCGCCGGTATGGCGGTTGGTGATGCGGTACTTGTAGGTCTGGCCGGCCTTGACGCCGGGCACAAAACATTCCCAGATGCCCGAGGAATCCCAGCGGGCCTCCATCGGGTCGGCGTCGGCGCCCCAATAGTTCCAGTCGCCGATGACCGAAATGCTGCCGGCATTGGGAGCCCAAACGGCAAAATAAACACCGGCCACGCCATCCACGTTCATGGCGTGGGCGCCGAACTTCTCGTAGAGCCGGTTGTGCTTGCCCTCGCGGAACAGGTGAATGTCCATGTCCGTGAAGCGGCTGGTGCGCAGGCGTTCGCCGGAGGCGGAATTATTGGACGGCATATTGGGTGACGATGTGGCGGATGCCCAACAGCGGAATGGCGACCCATTCCGGGCGGTTGTTCAATTCGTAGCCGAGTTCGTAGACGGCTTTTTCCAGGATGAAGGCGCGCAGCAGGCGCATGGTGTCCGCGTGGTCGGCGGGCAGCAGCTCCGCGCCCAGCATCGCGTTAAGGTAGTGTTGCAGGAAGCGATCGGCCACCAGGCGGTACCAGGCCGCCGCCCAGTCCCGGGCATGGGCAGCTTCGCGGTGTTCCGCGGGCCCCTGCAGCAGCGCGGCGTGCACGGCGTAGTGGAAGGAGCGCACCATGCCTGCCACGTCCTTGAGCGGCGAATGCTTGAGCCGGCGCTCGGAGTGCGGCTTGTCGGGTTCGCCCTCAAAGTCGAGCACCACAAAGTCGGAACCGGTGTAGAGCACCTGGCCCAGGTGGTAGTCGCCGTGGATGCGCGTCAGCTTGCCGGCCACCGGGTCGGAGGCCAGAGCCATGAGGATGCGTTCCACATCGGCCTCGGATTCCAGCAGGTTTTCCGCCTCCCGGCGAATGTCCTCCTTGAGGATGTCCATCAGGCCCCGCAGCATCTCAAAGCGGCTGCGCGCCAGCTCTTTGGTGCTGCGGGCAAAATGCTCCAGCTGGGCGGCGTCCTGGGCTTCGGCCGTGAAGGCCCCTCCCTGCTTGCCGGAAGCCAGGGCGCGGTGCATGCCGGCGGTGCGCTCGGCCAGCAGTTCCACCAGCCCGTACCACGGTTCGCCCATGGCGTGGCGAAAGGCCTCGGGGAGTTCGCCGAAGGCGGGAGCGGCGCGCGGCACCGCGGGCGGCTGTTGCGCCAAAAGGCCTTCCTCTGCAAGGGTGTGGTAATAGCGCTGCAGTTGGTCAAGGGTCAGGCTCCAGGCATCGCCCTGGTTGGGCACCCAGTCCTGGAACATGGCCAGCACGAGGGTTTTGCCCTCCGGACCCAGCATTTCCACCGCACCGCGGTAGGCCGGAATGTGGTCAAAACCGGCCTGCTCGGTCAAAAAGCGCGTGACCTCCAGGTCGGGGTTGATGCCGTATTCCACCTTGCGGTAGATCTTGGCAATGAAGCGGTTGTCATAGACCACCGCCGAATTGCTCTGCTCGGCATTGAGCACTTTGGAGGGCGGCGTCTGCAGATCGGCGTCCAGCTGGCGGCCCGGCAAAAAACGGACCACCAGGTCGCCGAGGGCGAACTCCCGCCCCTCCACCAGATCGGCAAACAGGGCATCGCGCACCGCCTGCACGTAAAGTCCGTCGACCACCTGGCCCTCCACCCCATCCACGATGGCCGGGGCCACGATGGCGGTGTCGGGCAGCTCGGTGCATTCGCCCTTGGGCAACCAGCCGAGCACGGTGGTGTAGTTCTCCGATGGCCGGCTGCGGTAGCTCACCCGCACAATGCCCAGCCAGCCCCCGAACTCACCAACGGGCAGGTAAACCCGGTCGTCGATGCGGCATTCCTGGATGGTCGAGGCCTTGCCGCCAAACCAGCGCACGCGGCGCAACCATGCGGGCAGGATGTGCTGTTCCAGGTGGCGCACGTTGTCGGGACCGGCAAACAGCGAGCCCCAGGCCGAGGCCCGCAGCAGGCGGTCGGCGGGGGGGCTATTCGTGGCCACAGAATCGGTGGGGGGCGTATCGCTGGAAGGAGATGCAGGCATAACCTTGGGGCATGTCGGGCGCTGCATGCTACGCCCGGTGTGAAGCGGGACGGATCAGGCGGGAATCACGCGGAAGAGGTGGTAGGGCAGCTCATGGGGATTGAGCTCCACGTAGTTCCATTCGCTGGACCAGGTGTATTCGTGGTTGGTGATCAGGTCCTGCATGACCAGGGGATGGCCTTCGCCGATGCCGAGCAGCGGCAGCAGGCGCCAATAGGGCAAGCGCACCCAGCCGCTGACGGTGTGTTCCGGGTTGAGGTTGACCACACACAGGACGATGTCCTTGCCATTGGCGTCGATTTTGGTATAGCTCAGCAACAGGTCGCTGTCCGTCTCGTTGAAGCTGATGTTGAAGGTATCCTGCAGGGCCGGTTGATCCTTGCGCAGGCGGTTAATGTGGGCGATCCGCTCGCGGAAAGGCGTCATGGCCTCAAAATCCCAGTCCTTGAGCTCGTACTTCTCCGAATAGTAGTACTCCTCCTTGCCCGTCACCGGATCGGAGACCATCAGGTCGAAGGCGGGCGCGTAGATGCCGTAATTGGACGACAGCGTGGCCGCCAGGAAGTGGCGGATGTAGAACATCGGAGCCTGGGCGTATTGCAGATGCCAGGCCAGGATGTCCGGGGTATTGGGCCAGAAATTGGGCCGCATGTATTCGCGCAGCTCCCCGTGCACCAGTTCGTTGAGGTAGTCCTCAAAGTCCTGTTTGGTGTTCTTCCAGGTGAAGTAGGTGTAGGAATGGTGGAAGCCGATTTTGGCCAGGCGCGCCATGATGCGCGGCCGCGTGAAGGCCTCGGACAAAAACAGCACCTCCGGGTGGCGCTTGTGCACCTCGCCCAGCATCCATTCCCAAAACACAAAGGGCTTGGTGTGGGGGTTGTCCACGCGGAAAATGGTCACGCCCTGTTCGATCCAGTACAGCGTCACCTCCAGCAACGCCTGCCAGAGGCCCTGCCAGTCCTCCGACTCAAAGTGCAGGGGCAGGACGTCCTGGTACTTTTTAGGCGGGTTTTCGGCGTACTGCACGGTGCCGTCGGCGCGCCACTTGAACCATTCGGGATGCTCGCTCACCCAGGGGTGGTCCGGCGAACACTGGAAGGCCAAATCGATCGACACCTCGATGTCCATCTTGCCAGCCGCCTGCACAAAGGCCTTGAAATCCTTCAACGTCCCCAGCTCGGGGTGGATGGCCGTATGGCCGCCTTCCGGCGAACCGATGGCCCAGGGGCTGCCGGGATCCCCCGGCTTGGATGCGGTGCTGTTGTTGGGGCCCTTGCGGAACTGCACGCCCAGGGGATGGATGGGCGGCAGGTAGATCACGTCAAAGCCCATGCGCGCAATCAGCGGCAAGACCTTTTTGCGGGCATCGTCAAAGGTCCCATGGCGCTCCGTGCTGCCGGAGGCTGAACGCGGGAAAAACTCGTACCAGCTGCTGAAGCCGGCCTTGCGGCGTTCGCCCCGCAAGGGCAGGCGCGCGCTTTCCGTGCGGTCCACCGCGTGCGGGCATTCGGCCATCAGGGCCTTGGTGCCTTCGCCCAGGGCCACGTGTACGGCTTCGGCCACGCGCTCGGGATCTTCGAGGAGTTCGGCTAAGGCCAGCAGGCGTTTTTTCAATTTGCCGCGTTGGTGTTCCGCCGCCTGGCGAAACGCTTCCGCGCCGTCCTGCAGCTCCACCCGCACGTCCTGGCCCGCGGCCACCTTGCGCTCCAGGCCGTGGTGCCAGGAGGCCAGCAGGTCCACCCAGCCGCAGACGCTGTACAGGTAATCGCCGGTTTTATCCACCTGGAAGCTGGCCTCCCAAACGTCTTCCTGGGGGCTGTGCATCTCGAGCTCCTCCCATTTGCGGGCACCCGGGCGCTTGACGCGCAGGGCGCAGCGCACCACATCGTGGCCATCGGCATAGGCATCGGCCTGGACGGTAACCGTCTCGCCGGGTACGCGCTTGATGGGGTAGCCGCCCTCCAAGGCCGGGCGCATGTTTTCGATGACCACCCGCTGCCGGGCAATGGCCTGGTAGGACTTGGGAACGGCAGCGCCGGCGCTGCGGGCTTTTTTCTTGGGAGGCATCGGGTGCGGAATCTGGGCTGGATGGCAGAAATCGGATGGTCGGTGCTCGTGTTCGGTAACCGTAGGGCCTTCGCAGGCCAGAGGCCTGCAAAGAGAAGCACCGTGGGCTTAGCCCGCTGCGAAGGAAAAAAAATAGGGCCTTCCAACGCGTGAAAGGCCCTCTCCTCTATTCATAAAACCCATCCACAAAAAATTCGTGTGCGGACCATTTGGCCTGCCTTGCCTACGGCGGGCGAATGCTGTTCCAGACGCTGGCCGATGCACCGGGGTCCGCGCCGATGGGAGGGAGCGCCGACGCCGCAGGGCATCTTGCTGGAAACCGGTCTGGGCAACATGGATCCGGTGTTCGTTGGGTGTTGCTTTCTGGAGGCCTGTTGGACTTGGTGTCGCCTTGACCCAAAGTGTACCCCGAACACTAAGTACGAATGTAGGGCGTGCAGCCTGATATGCAAGCATGGTGCGCAAAAAAATATGGGTACCGGTTGCAGCCGGTACGTGGGAAAGCGGCGCTTTGCGGGTGCGGCGGCTCATGACCGGTTGCTTGTTGCCGTCTGCCCATGACCATCGGCCCGCGACCGTGGGCTGAGGGACCACAAGCGACGCGCGTTGCCGCGTGGCCTACCGCACCAGGATGTACATGCTCCACGGCGCCACCTCCACCCGCTCTTCCAGGCGCAGCAGGCCCTCGGCGTTGATGAGGCGGCCATTGCTGACGAGGGTCCAGGGACCCTCGGGCAGCGGACTGCCCCAGGGCCGGGCCGTGGCATTGATCAGCAGGTAGACCTCCGGCCAGGCGTCTTCGACCGCGCTGCCGTCCAGGTGCAGGCGGATGCGGTGCTCGGCGTCTTCGGCGGAAGCCGGGGCCTCAAAACGAAGGGCGCGGCGCAACTCCACCGCTTCCGGGATGCGGAAGACGGGATGTGCGCGGCGCAATTGGATCAGGCCCTGGACGTAGTCCTGCAGATCGGCATAGTCCTCCAGGCGGTTCCAGTTGACCGCATTGACCGCATCCGGGCTTTTGTAGCTGTTGTGGTCGCCGCCCTTGGTGCGGGCCATTTCCGTACCCGCGTGCAGGAAGGGAATGCCCTGCGCGCACAGCACCAGCCCCAGGGAAAGCCGTTGCATGGCCAGGCGTTCGGCCGGCGAAGCCTGTGGAGCGGCCAACAAGAGTTTGTCGAACAGCGTGTGGTTGTCGTGGCAGGACACGTAATGCACGCTCTGGCCCGGCTCGGCGGCCCAGGGCGTCTTGGAATAGTTGACCCGGCTGTAATCCACGTCCGGATGCCCCACGCCACCGGACAGGCCGGCTTTGACCGTCTCGGCCAGGCCATCCGCGCCGCTGGCGAAACCCGCGTCGTGTTCATCGGCCCAATGGCCCTTGATGCCATCCCTGAAATCGTCGGAGAAGGCGGCGATGCCCGGCATCTCAAAGGTCAGGCGCTTGAGGGCACGGTCTTCTTCGGGCAGCGGGCTTGGGCCGGCCGTCCAGCCTTCGCCGTACAGGAGGATTTGCGGATCGATGGCGTCCATGTCCGCCCGAATGGCCCGCATGGTCTCCTGGTCGTGGATGGCCATGAGGTCAAAGCGGAAGCCGTCCAGGTGGTAGGCTTCGGCCCAGTGCCGGACCGACCAGCGCATGTAATGCCGCACCATGGGCCGCTCGGAGGCGGTTTCGTTGCCGCAGCCCGAGGCGTTGGACAGGCTGCCGTCATCGTTGTGGCGGTAGTAGTAGCCCGGCACGATCTGTTCAAAGACGCTGGCCCCGGCGTCGTAGGTGTGGTTGTAGACCACGTCCATGACCACGCCGATGCCCGCTGCGTGCAGGGCCTGGACCATGCGGCGGCATTCGCGGATGCGCGCCGCGCCGTCCGCCGGATCGGTGCAATAGGTGCCCTCCGGCGTGTTGTAGTTCAGCGGATCGTAGCCCCAGTTGTAAGCGCTCTGCCCATAGGCCCCGCCGTCCTTGGTCTCGTCCAGGGAGCCGTAATCAAAAAAGGGCAGCAGGTGCAGGTGCGTGATGCCCAACTCGACCAGGTAATCCAGTCCGGTCCTGGCGCCTTCCGGCGAACGCGTCCCCCGCTCGGCCAGGCCCAGGAACTTGCCTTTGTGTCGCACCCCCGAGGACGGGTGGATGGTCAGGTCGCGCACATGCCCTTCGTAGAGCACCGCATCGGTGGGCTGCTCCAGGGCCGGACGTTGGTCTTCGGCCCAGGCCACCCCGTCCAGCGGCTCGGGAATGGCCTCGGCGGGATCGATGATCTGCCCGCGCCAGCCGTTGCGGCCCACGGCGATGGCGTAGGGATCGGGCACTTCGTTGCGCCAGCCTTCGCCGGTACCGGCGCCATAGACGGCCGTATCAAACTGCGCCTGAACGGTGTAGTAATAGCCTTTCCAGTTGCCGGGCAGCACGCCCGACCAGGTGCCGTTGGCGCCTTTGCGCAGGTCCGTTTCTTCCACCGGCGTGCCGCCGAGGTCTTCGGTGTACAGGCGCCAGCGCAGGGCCTTGGCCGATGGCGCCCAAACGCGGATGCGGGCCGAACCGGCGCTGTAGCGCAGGCCCAGGTCCTGATCCTCGTAGACGGGAAACTGGTCAAAGTCGGGCAAGGCGGCGCGCGTTTGGGCGATGGCCGGACGGATGCTCAGGCCAAGCGTACACAAGGCCAGACCGGCAAGGGCTGGCAAGCGCCGCTGGCGTGCGAAGAAAAGCCGGATAAAAGAAATGGATGCATGCATGGCCCGGCCAAATTAGCGCCGGCCGGGCGAGCAAGGCGGAACAAAAGCGCGCTTCGAGGCCCGGATCAGGGTTTCGCCAGCATGGCGCCTACCGCCTCGAACAATTGCTCGCGGCTGAAGGGCTTGAGCAGGATGCCGTCGGCACCGCCACCCAGCAGGCTTTTGGCCTCGGCCTCGGCGCTTTTGCCGGCCAGGAGCAGCACCGGGATGTCACGGTACAGGCCGGATACGCGCAGGTTGCGCAGCAGTTCAGGGCCGTTGAGCCGGGGGGCTTCCATATCGGCCAGGATGAGGTCCGGGACCTGGCCCTGGGCCATCCAGGCCATGGCGTCCAAGCCGTTGGAGACCGTGCGGATGCGGTAGCTGTCGCGCAGCATCTTGTCCAGCAACATGCGGAGGTTCTGGTCGGACTCCACCGCCAGCAGGGATGCTGCAGGCATGGACTGGGGCATGGACTGGGCCTGACTGCTCATGATGGGGAGGGCTTTAACCCGGAACTTGGGCACTGCGTTGCGCCTTTTCCCATGTTACGGCCTGTTTGCCCCGAAGGATGCGCAGCGCACCGGCATACACCGCGTAGTTCATCACAAAGAAGTAATAGGGCACAAAGAGGGCCTTGACCTTGATGTGCCTGCGCTCCAGGATCCAACCCAGGCCGGCGGCGGCATAAAAGAGCGCCTGACCGGCGAAAAGCCCCTGGTAGACCCAGGCGGGCAAACCCGTCCCGGTAGCAAAAAGCAGGAAGGCATTGGCGATCAACAGGATCAGCAAGGCCAGCGGGGTCAGGGTCCAGCGCAGCACCCGGTGGGAGGTATACTGGAAGCTGAGCACGCCGTGTTTGAAGGGGTTGAGCAGGCCGCCCAGCCGGGCGATGGCCTGCAGGCCGCCTGCGGCGATGCGGATTTTGCGCTTGAGTTCCTCGGGCACGCTTGCCGAAGGGCCTTCCACGGCGTAGGCTTCCGGTTCATAGACGACCCGGTAGCCGTCCTGGGCGATGCCCAGGGTGAGCACAAAGTCCTCGATGACCGTGTCGCGCGGGATGTGGCGGTAACATTCCGTGCGGATGGAGAAGAGTTCGCCGGCGGCACCCACCACGGAATAGAGCTCCGAGTCCAGGTGCTTGAGCAGGCTTTCGTATTTCCAGTAAATCCCCTCCCCTGCAGCGTGCGCGGCGTCCTTGTCGGACATGTGAACGCGCTTTTCGCCGGCCACGGCGCCGACTTTGGGATCCCGGTAATGGCGCACGATGCGCTTGATGCATTCCCGGTTCAAGAGGGTATTGGCGTCGGTGAAGACCACAATCGGGGTCTTGAGCTGGGGCATGACGCGCTGTACGGCGGCGATTTTGCCCCGGCGTTCGGGCTGGTGGAAGACCTCGATTTCCGGGTGGTCGGTGGCCATGGCCCGCGCAATGTCCGGCGTGGCGTCGTCGCTGCCGTCGGTAATGACCACGTGGTGCAGCTTACCGGCGGGATAATCGAGCTCCACGTGATTTGTGAGCTTTTGCCCGATCCAGTCGGCCTCGTTGTAGGCGGCCACCACCAGGCTCACCTCGGGCCAGTCGTCATCCGGGGCGTCTTCGGCCGGGACCGGCCTTCGGCCGAAGGCCAAACGCCGAAGGCGGACCAGCAGGGCCAACAATATGCCGTAGCCCAGGTACGTGTAAAAAACCAGCGCCAGGCAGCCCCAAAACAGGACTTCAAGAGGGGTCATGGGCAAAGGAGTGAAAGGGGTTTGGGCCGGGCTGCCCAGCCCTGCGAAGGTCGCCAAGCCGCGCCAAAACGCCGAATCGAGTGACGCCGTTGTACGGCGAAGACATCGAGGCCACCGTGCAAAAGGTCGGTTGGTTGGGCAAAAAACAGCACCGCAGCGGATGACCCCGCCCCGGTTCCGGCGTCTGCATGCACAGACGTAACGCATGCCGGTAAGGTGCGTATACGGCAATGGGACGCCGATTGTTGTGCCCGGTCACGGCCTGTGGGCGCTTCCCGCCACCCGGATTACTTCGGCAAACCCGAACATGGCCCCCAGGGCCATATGCCCCTGTCCAACTACCTTTACACCTTGCTTCGGTGCGTACTGCGCTCCACTTCCCGGCATTGGCTCTGTCCGGCCGGGATGCAGGCCAAAGCACGCCCTTCGTTCAAGCACCTTTCTCCCCCATTGCCCAATGGATTTCGCCCATTTTCTGCGCCTCCTGCTGGAACGCAAGTGGATCATCATCGGTGTGAGCTTGCTCGCCACCGTGGCCACCTACTTTGTGACCAAGCAGCAGGAGCAGGTTTTCCTGTCCAAGGCCCTCATTGCCACGGGCATTACCGAGAACACGGCACCCACGGCCACCCTGGATCAGGCTTCTTCGCGTCCCTACGAGATCGAAAACCAGTTTTCGAACCTCAAGGAGATTCTGCGCTCCAAAACGGTCATAGGGCTCTTGTCCCTGCGGCTGGTCGAACACGATCTGAACGACTCGGAACGGCCCTTCCGCGATTGGGCTGAACTGCGCGAAACCTATGGACAAGAGGAATTGGACCGCGCCCTGGAACTGTTCCGGGAAAAGTTCACCGTGGGCAATGCTGCCCTGTCCGCTTCCGACCTGTTCGGCGAAGCCGACGAGGAACAGTATGTCGAGAGCCGCATGGCTTCCGACAGCAGCATCATCGACGAGCCGGTGCCCAAAATGGC
>JAUIHG010000334.1 GCA_030432405.1 Bacteroidia bacterium
GAGCACAAGCGCATCAAGGGCCTGCAGCACATCGACAAGGTCATCGAAATCGATCAATCGCCCATCGGGCGAACACCCCGCTCGAACCCCGCCACCTACATCGGCGTGTTCACCGAAATCCGGGCCCTGTTTGCGCGGCTGCCGGAAAGCAAGATCCGCGGCTACAAGCCCGGGCGCTTCAGCTTCAACGTGCGCACCGGCCGCTGCGACCAGTGCGAAGGCTCCGGCGTCCTGACCATCGAGATGAACTTCCTGCCGGACGTCTACGTGACCTGCGACCGCTGCCTGGGCAAGCGCTACAACCGCGAGACGCTGGAGGTGCTCTACAAGCACAAGTCCATTGCTGACGTGCTGGACCTGACCGTGGACGACGCGGTTGACTTTTTCGAGCCGGTCCCCAAAATCTACCGCAAGGTCAAGACCCTGCAGGAGGTCGGGCTGGGCTATATCCGCCTGGGCCAGGCCTCCACCACCCTGAGCGGGGGAGAGGCCCAGCGCGTAAAACTGGCCTCCGAGCTGTCCAAACGCGACACCGGCCAGACCCTCTACATCCTTGACGAGCCCACCACGGGCCTGCATTTTGAAGACGTGCGGGTGCTGCTGGACGTGCTGCAGCGCCTGGTGGAACGCGGCAATACCGTGCTGGTCATTGAGCACAACATGGACGTGGTCAAGGTGGCCGACCACCTCATCGACCTGGGGCCGGAAGGCGGTTCCGGCGGCGGCCTCGTAGTGGCAGAAGGCACCCCGGAAGCCGTGGCCAAGGTGAAGGAGAGCCATACGGGCCGCTTCCTGAAGGCGGAGTTGCGGTAGCGCCTCGACAGCCCGGACGTTTCCCCCTTAGCGGCATGGCGCTAAATGGCGGCATTGCGCTGAATGGGGATGTTGCGCTGAAATCCGGGCTGCGCTGAAGGCGTGCCGCCGTGGCCGGCGAAAGCCGATCCTGGCCCCTCAGCGGGTGCTTCGCCGGCAGGCGAACGCGCGTTGGGGCCCGAGCCCGGTGCCCGTCCTATTTTAGGCGCGCTTATGGCCAATTCCGGTCCATTTTACGGCATCGTGGGCCGCGCCTACCGCGGGGGCTTCGTCAGCATGCGCATTGCCCTTATCCTGGTGCTGGGAGCGCTGGGTACGGGCGTGGCGGGCTTCATGCTGCTGGAAGGCTACAGCCTGGACCAGGCCTTCTACATGACGGTGATCACCATTTCCACCGTCGGCTACGGGGAGGTGCAGCCGCTGGACGCCAAGGGGCGGCTGTTCACCTCGGTATTGATCCTGCTGAACATCGGGGTCTTTGCCTACCTGCTGAGCGCCTTCACGTATTTTGTGGTCCAGGGCGAGATTTTCAAGAACCTGCACAGCCGCCGCATGGAGCGCAGCATCGACAAGCTGGAAAGCCACATCATCCTATGCGGCTATGGCCGCCACGGCAAGGAAGCGGCTTCGCATTTCCGCCTGCACAACCTGCCCTTTGTGGTCATCGAAAAGGACCCCGAGGCGGTGGAGGAATTGCAGGCCAACCAGGATCTGTACATCTCCGACGACGCCACACACGACGACGTGCTGCAGCGCGCGGGCATCCAACGGGCGCGCGCCCTGGTCACGGCCCTGCCCGACGATACCGAAAACGTGTTCACCGTGTTGAGCGCGCGGGAGATGAACCCCAAGGTGGACATCATCGCACGGGCCTACCGGCACAAAAGCGAACGCAAATTGCGCCTGGCCGGGGCCGACCATGTGATTCTGCCCGAGCAGATCGGGGGCTTCTATATGGCCACCCTGATCACCAAGCCGAACACGGTCGAATTTTTCAACTACCTCACCAATGAGACCACCTCGGACATCGGCTTCGAGGAGCTCTCCGCCGAAGACATCCCCGATACCATGAAGGGGCAGGCCATCCGGGATTTGGGCATTCGCCCGGCCACGGGCGCCAACATCATCGGCATCAAACACGCCGACGGGCATTACACCGTCAATCCCGGA
>JAUIHG010000127.1 GCA_030432405.1 Bacteroidia bacterium
CCGTATAGCCCGATCACTTTGCCCATGGTGTATTCCTCGTAGACGCCCAAGCGGTCAAAGTCGATGGCCTGCCGGGTACGGTGTGACTCGGAGGAAACAAAAATCAATCGTGGAACCTGTCCGGAATCCTGGCGCAACAGGCCCTGCTCGACCAGGGCATTGGCCAGGATGAATTTGGCCAGGTAATTGACCATGAACATGGCGTCAAAGCCGTCTTCGGTGCGGCGCGATCCGCCGGGTACCATCGCGGCGTTGAACACCACCACATCCAGGTGCTCTCCGCGTGCTTTCAAGGCCTTCACCAGGGCTTCAATGGAAGCCCGCCGGGAAAGGTCCACGGGCAGCATATGCACGTCCGGATTGCCGCTGGCGCGTTGGACCGCTTCGCCCGCCTCGGGAATGCCGCTGCGGCAAGCCATCAGCACCCGCGCACCGCGCTCGGCCATTTGCTGCGCCACGGCAAAACCCAGGCCGCTGTTGGCCCCCGTGATGAGGCAGGTTTTGCCGTCCATGCGCAGGCCATCGTCCAGACGGCCTACCCGTTCCTTTTTTTGGAACAAATCCAGGATGCCGTTCAGGGTAGCGGTGAATGGATTGCCGTATTTGTCCTGGTGCATGGCCTTACGGTTTAAGGGGTGCAGAAGCCCGACGGATCAACGGTCGGCTTCCATTGGAATGGAAAATTGCGCCCGGTAATACGCAAACGCAGCATCCACAGCGCCCGGTTCCAGGCCAAAATCGGACAATTGATAGCGGTGTACGCCGTACTTGTTACGGCGGTTGTCCTTCAGGGCGCGATCCAACACGGCTGCATACTGAGGCCCATGCTCCAGCCCGCAAAAACCAACCAAGCGTTCCAAAACCGCGCGGGGATCGGCCGTCAAATCGTAGTAGGAACAGTTGAAGCGGGTATTCGCCAGACGGCCCTGGCCGTCCAGGCGGGCCCAAAACGCCATGCTCCGCTCCACCATATAGGCGTCCTTGCGCAACCAATGGGCAGCACAGGCGTGCGGATCCACCCGGTCGGAAAACACGCGGCGGCTGTGGTAGACCATGCTGCTGAAGGAAGCGATCACACGCCGCGGATCGCGGTAGGTGTGCACAATATGGGCATCGGGAAACTGCTCCAGCAATACGTCCAAAAACTCGAGGTTCTGGGGCGTCTTGAGTACCCAGGCCGGTGTCTGGGCTGCGTCCGGCTCTCTGCCCCCCGCGCCGTCAGCCTGATCGCAGGCGCTCCCTTGAACCTGCCGGCGCTGCCATTGCAACAGCTGCAGCATGCGCCGCAAGAAGGCATAGGCAGGCCGGTGGTCCTGCACTTCAACCCAGGCGGCATAGCCCGGCACGTGCATGGTGGCCTCCGGGACGGTGCTCAAAAAGCTCATGTCGTTGAGCAGGATGTCCTCCTCGGGCGCCAGGTGCTCCACGGGATGAATGGCAAAAAAATCCGGTGCCATGTAGCGCAGCGCCCGTTCGGCCGTGCGGCTCTGGGCAATGCGTTTGCGGTTCAGGGTGTCCCCGGGAAGGGGCACCGGGGTCAGGGCTTCCCAACTGCGCAAGGCCGCCAGCTGCGGATGCAGGGACAGCAACCTGTGCAACAGCGTTGTCCCGGTGCGCTGCAGGCCGGCAACGATAATCGGAGGCCGCAACGGCTCGTCAAGAATTTCGGGATGCCGACGGAACAAGGCTTCGGCACGCAGGCGGTTGGCCAGCACATTGACCAGACGCTCCCGGGTGATGAAGCGGCCAAAGCGATGCAGGTGTGCCTCGGTTTCGATGCTCTCCAGCAAGCGGCCCAGCGGCTCCCGCAAGGGCGGCGCACCAAAGTCTGTTCCGTCCGTGCCGGAGATGCCGGCGCGTTTTCGCGCGCGCGCGAGCAGGTCTTCCAGGTCAAGGCGCGCACGGAACCCCACGGCATTGAATGCCCGGATGGGCCAGGGCCGCCTGGCCGGCGAAAGCCCACTCCGCCTCTGCTGCGCCCCCCTGCTCATGCGGGCAATTGGGCGAGTTCCGAAAAGGGCAGCACGCGGCACTGCGGTTCGGGATTGGCGCTGCCGTACCACCAGCGCCAGAGCATGGTCCCCTCGTGGTGGTGGCAGGTGTCGATCCAGTTGGGCAGGCCGGGGTCGCGGTGCGCCACCACCACCCGCACGCTGCCGTCGGTGCGGTAGTGGGCCGTGTGCTTGTTGACGTGGATTTGGAAATAGCGGTAATCCAGCGACTCCATCCAATAGTTGTTCAACTGGAAGTTCCAATGCCGGCACTCCGGCGGCATGGCTTCAATGACCAGGGCTTCGTCGGGGCCGAGCTTCCAATAGCTGTGGTAATACGCGATGTTCGGATCCCCACCCGCGGCGGTGCTGACCGCTGGGTCAAACTGCGGCAGGCGGTTGGCGTGTTTTTGATAGCCGTTCGCCCAACGGGCGAAAAGCGCCGTGGCACCGGCCACAAAAAGCCCCGCCGTATTCAATCCTTCGTCCACCAACTGCGGCGTGATGGGTTTGGGCTTTTCCGGACCACCGATGCACTGGACGTGCACATCGGCCGGTTTTTCGACCGATCGGTCCATAAAGGTCTGCCTGACCATCAGCAAGCTGGTTTCTCTTTCGATTTTCAGCCAATTGCGCCCTTTGCGCTCCGGGCTCAGTACAATTTCAAAAGAACCGTCGGCTTCGATGTGCATGTCCTCCGCTTCCAGCCGTCCGCAGGGGGCCAGACCGCCCGTGGTTCCGTAATTGCCGTTTTGGGTAAAAAAGCCGAGGTAAAAAATGCTGTTGCGCTTGCCGGTGATCCGGTATTCGTAGCGCCCGTCGATCTGCGCGTTTTGGTAATGGTTGTCCGGATTGTCTGCACCGAGTTTGACGGTTTCGTGCACCATGCGGTTGAGCACGGGAAACTCCGGGTCGTTGAATTCCACAAACGCGTCCAGGCCGGCGCGCGTCAGCCGCGCCAGGTAGCGCATGCCCTCGGCCTGGTTGAAGGGATCTTTGGGCGAATTGCCCATGATCAGGGTATTGCCAGCCGCTTTGAGGGTGTCGCAGAATTCGTCCCAGGCCTTGCCGCTGGTGATGCGGTCGGCATGCACGTCGTCCTGGGTACGGCCGCGCAGGCGCATGAAAAATCGGCGCACCGCACCGTAAGCGTTCAGGACCAGGACCAACAGTTTGCGCATGGTTCAAACTTGACAACAGAAATGGACCGGCTCCGCCGAAGGGATCCGGTAGACCGCCGGTCGATTTCCGTGCCGAAGCTATAACGGCCCGCCGTTCTTGTTCCAGCTCCCGTAGATGTAGAAGGTGCCACATCAAGCAGGCGCGCCCTAGCTTTAAGCCATGCCGCACGCACGCCGGATGGGGGCTGGCCCCGGCCGGCCTGCTGTACGTGCCTGCTGAACGGAAGGCGCGATCCATACGCCCCATCTGCACGCCAACGCCCCTGTCATGAAAACGACCAGCCTGATGTTTTTCCTGCTGCTCGGCCTGAGCGCCTGCAGTTCGACCGATTCCCAATCCGCGTCCACGCCCAACCGGGACGGGCAAGACCAGAACACACCCGTCGAAAGTCCGGACGATGCCCTGGTCGGAACGCTTTGGGTGCTCGAATCCATGGGCGAGGCCACCATGCCCGACTCCACCCTCTTCCCCACCCGCCTGCCGGAAATCCGCTTCCAGGCGGAGACCTCCACGGTGCAGGGCAACAGCGGCTGCAATGGATATTCGGCGGGCTATACCCTGGACGGCAGCAGCCTGTACTTCGGGGAGCCCGGCCCATCGACCATGATGTACTGCGGCCCCGGTGAAAACCGCTTCCGCGAGGCCATGGAGGCCGTCGACGCCTTTGTCATCCGCAATGCGGGACAGCTGACGCTGCTGGCCGGCGGTGCCCCCATGTTGAGCTTCCGCGCTTCCTGAAGGCCTTCGCGCGGCCGCGCGATCCCGGCAAGCGCAGTAGGTTTAACACATGGAAGCTGGTGCAAGCACTGCAGATCCCGGCGCACAAGCCCTTGCGGCGCGTGTCCGCGAAGTCCTTTTGGACGGCACCTGGATTGCCAACACCAATTGGCAGGACCAGATCCGCCAAACCTCCTGGACCGATGCCAGGCGTCCCGTGGCTTCGCTGAACAGCGTGTTTACCCTGACGGTGCATGTGCACTACTACGTGGCCGGTATCCTGGACTATCTGCGGACCGGGAAGCTGCGCATCAGCGACCAACACAGTTTTGACCTGCCCCCCATGGAGGGTCCGCAGGATTGGGACCAGCTCCGGGACCGTTTTGCCGCAGACGGCGAAGCCTTTGTGCAGGCGGTGGCCGGCCTCTCGGCCGAAGCCCTGGACGCCGTATTTGTGGATCCCCGCTACGGCGACTGCCGGCGCAACATCGACGGCCTCATTGAACACAGCTATTACCACCTTGGACAGGTGGTGCTGATCCGCAAGCTGTTGGCTGAAACCGCAGCTTCCTAACCCAACCGATGCCCAACTACCGCATCGACGCGCTGCCTGCAGCCGAAAAAGAAACGGCCTTGGCCGTCTGGGAAGCCTCCGTGCGCGCCACCCACGATTTTGTGCAACCGGAACACATCGAGGTCTACCGGCGGGAGTTGGAGACGGCGGATTTTGCGCAATGGACCATGTTCTGCGCACGGGATGCGGCAGGGCACATGGTGGCCATGGCGGCAGTCAAAAAAGGCAATCTGGACATGCTGTTTGTGCATCCCGACCACCTCGGTGCCGGCGTGGGGGGCATGCTGCTCCGCCATGCCATGGACCAGCTGGGCGTGCAGACCCTGCAGGTCAATGTCCAGAACGAGGCTGCCGTGGGCTTCTACAGGCACTTCGGGTTTCAGGCCGTCGGGCGCTCTGAAGTGGACGGCAGCGGCAAACCGTATCCGATTATGATGATGGCCCTACCGCAACACGCATGAATGCCGAGTCCGTCAGCCTAAACAAATTCCTCAGCAGCAAGGGGCTGTGTTCACGCCGGCAGGCGGACGCATGGATTGAGGCCGGACGGGTGGCCATCAACGGCCAGGTGGCCATCAAAGGCAACCGGGTACGCCCCGGAGATGCCGTTACCCTGGACGGAAAAGCCGTGCGGGGCAAGGTGGACCTTAGCGGCAAGCCGATCGGCCGAAGCAAGGCCAAGCCGGTCTACATGATGCTGCACAAGCCCCCCGGTGTGACCTGCACCACGGACCGCAGGGACCCGAGCAACATCGTGGATTTTTTAAACTTCGAGCAGCGCATCTTTCCGGTTGGCCGACTGGACAAGTTCTCCACCGGTTTGCTCTTGCTCACCAACGACGGGGATATTGTCAACCGCATCCTGCGGCGGGAAAACCGCCATGAAAAGGAATACGTGGTGCGGGTACACAAACCCGTTACACCGGCCTTTGTGGAGCGCATGTCCCAGCCCATTCCCATGTTGGGTACCTATACCCAGCCGTGCCGCGTACGGCAGCTGGACCGCTTCAGCATCAACATCGTGCTGACCCAGGGGCTGAACCGGCAAATCCGGCGCATGTGCGCGTATTGCGGCTATGACGTGCGTTCCCTGAAGCGCATCCGGGTCATGCACCTGGAATTGGGCGATCTGAAACCGGGAGCCTGGCGCATGCTGAACGCAAAGGAAAGGCAGCAACTGTTGGAGGACACGGAGGTCCCAAAAAGACGCTGACCCCCAAAAGGGGGCCAGCGCTCACAACAGTGTTATGCAATCCTATCGGATTGCCAACACGCACACACTTCGTGCTGGAACAGTCGGTCCAAAATCATGCTGCAGATTTCGGACCATTCGTTCCATATTTCAGTAGTCAGTCCAATTCAAAGCGGTCCAGGTTCATCACCTTGTCCCAGGCTTTGACAAAGTCCTGTACAAATTTCTTTTCGCCATCGGCGCAGGCATAGACTTCCGAGTAGGCGCGGAGTTCGGAGTTGGAACCGAACACCAGATCCACGCGGGTTCCGGTCCACTTGCGTTCGCCGGAGGCGCGGTCCTTGCCTTCAAACACCTGCTTTTCTGCATCCACAGGGCTCCATACGGTGTCCATGGACAGCAGGTTCACAAAGTAGTCGTTGCTCAGCACACCCGGTCGATCGGTCCAGACGCCGTGGGTGGAACCGTCCCAGTTGGCGTTCAGGGCCCGCATGCCGCCCACCAGCACCGTCATTTCCGGAGCGGTGAGGGTCATGAGCTGGGCCTTGTCCACCATCAGGGCTTCGGCGGATGTGCCCTGCCCGGGCTTGAGGTAATTGCGGAACGCGTCGGCTTTGGGTTCGAGGACGGCAAAGCCTTCCACATCCGTTTGGTCTTCGGTGGCATCGGTGCGGCCCGGGCTGAATGGCACGGTCACGGAAACACCGGCGTCTTTGGCGGCCTTCTCGACAGCGGCACAACCGCCCAAAACGATGGCGTCGGCCAGGGAAAGCTTTTTGTTGCCGCCCTGGGCCGCGTTGAAGGCCTTTTGCACGCCTTCAATGTCGTCGAGGGCTTTGGAAAGCTCCGCAGGGTTGTTGGCCTTCCAGAACTTCTGCGGAGCCAGGCGGATGCGGGCACCGTTGGCACCACCGCGCTTGTCGGATCCACGGAAGGTGGAGGCGGAAGCCCAGGCGGTGCGCACCAGTTCGGAAACCGAAAGGCCGCAATCCAGCAATTTCTGCTTGAGCTTGGCCACGTCGGCGTCGTCCACCAGTTCGTGGTCAACGGCCGGCACCGGATCCTGCCAGATCAGTTCTTCGGAAGGCACTTCCGGGCCCAGGTAGCGGACAATCGGGCCCATGTCCCGGTGGGTCAGCTTGAACCAGGCGCGGGCAAAGGCGTCGGCAAATTCCTCCGGGTTCTGGTGGAAGCGGCGGGAGATCGGTTCGTAAATGGGATCCATGCGCATGGCCATGTCGGCCGTGGTCATGATGGGCGCATGGCGCTTGGCCGGGTCGTGTGCGTCGGGTACGGCGTCTGAGGCAGCGCCGCCTTTGGGCACCCACTGGAAGGCACCGGCCGGGCTCTTGGTCAATTCCCACTCGTGGCCAAAAAGCGTATCGAAATAGCTGTTGTCCCACTGGATGGGGGTCGGGGTCCAGGCCCCTTCCAGACCGCTGGTGATGGCATCTGCCGCAATCCCGCTGGCGTGCTTGCTGGTCCAGCCCAAGCCCATTTCTTCGATGCTGGCGCCTTCCGGCTCCACGCCCACCAGGGCGGCATCGCCAGCGCCGTGGCATTTCCCAAAGGTGTGGCCGCCTGCGGTCAGCGCCACGGTTTCCTCGTCGTTCATGGCCATTCGGCCGAAGGTTTCGCGGATATCGCGTCCCGAAGCCAGGGGATCCGGGTTTCCGTCCGGACCTTCCGGGTTGACGTAAATCAGGCCCATCTGCACTGCAGCCAGGGGATTTTCCAGGTCGCGTTCGCCGCTGTAGCGGCTTTTGGGCTTGTCGCTGGTGGCCAGCCACTCGTTTTCCGAACCCCAGTAGACGTCGTCTTCCGGTTCCCAGATGTCTTCGCGGCCTCCGCCGAATCCGAAGGTTTCAAAACCCATGGATTCCAGGGCCACATTGCCCGTGAGGATCAACAGGTCGGCCCAGGAAAGCTGCTTGCCGTACTTCTGCTTGATGGGCCACAACAGGCGACGGGCTTTGTCCAGGTTGGCGTTGTCCGGCCAGCTGTTGGTGGGCGCAAAGCGCTGGCTGCCGGTGCTGGCGCCACCTCGGCCGTCGGAAATGCGGTAGGTGCCGGCGGCATGCCAGGCCATACGGATGAAAAAGGGACCGTAGTGGCCATAGTCGGCGGGCCACCATTCCTTGGAATCGGTCATTAGGTCGGTCAAATCCTTTTTGACCGCATCGAGGTCCAGCTTCTTGAAGGCTTCGGCATAGTCAAATCCTTCGTCCATAGGGTTGGAACGCTCGGCATGCTGGTGCAGAATGCGGAGCTTCAGGCGGTTGGGCCACCAGTCTTCATTGGAAGTCCCTTGTCCTGCACTTTGCTGGAGGGCGCCGCCCAAAAAGGGGCACCTGGCGCTGCTTTCGTTGACGTCCCAGGCGGCACCGTTGGTGGCGGCTTCGGGATGCTTTTTATGGTCCATGTGTGGGTTGGCTTTAAACGTCCAGAGGATACGTCCACAAAGAAAGCAACCAGCAAGCCATAGACCGAACCAATAATATCTATGTCAACATCTACAGAATCAATGGAACAAAACCCTTCTATATATCCAGATTTGAACGCCTGCGCCGTTTACCGCTTGAGCCAGACCGTGCATCCAAACCCCCTTCCCCATGTTTCTCCCTTCCATCAAGGCACCAGCACTTTTGAAATGCAGAGGCCGTGTTGTGCCTGCTGTGCTGGTTCTGGGAATGTTTGGCCTTTCCTGCCAGTCTGAGGTGCAAGCCCCTTCCGGCAGGGATGCATCCCGCAGTGGGGCATTTGTCAGCGGGCTCCATCCGCCTGAAGGCCCTCACGGCCCCTATTTCGGATTGATCCCCACGGATAGCCCTGAACTGCTTTTGCCCGGCTTCGTTTCCAGCCATATGGGCGAATACAACGGGACCTTTTCGCCCGACGGGCGAAGTTTTTTCTACACCGTGCACCCCGGCGACAAAGGGCATGTGGCGTACACCACCATGGACGCGGAAGGGAATTGGTCCACGCCGGCCATTGCGCCGTTCTCCACAGCCGCTACCGAATACGATCCGCTCTTTGCCCCTGTTGGGCATTCGCCTTCCGGCGAACGCCTTTATTTCTGTTCCGAACAGGCCTTGAGTCCTGAAGACAGCATGCCCCAAACACGGATCTGGTATGCCGAGCGCGACGGCGGAAGATGGAGTCCTGCCCAGGTATTGGAAGGCCTTCAAGGCGGGGCCTACTTTCCATCCAGCACAACGGATGGGCGCATCTTTTACAACCGCTGGCAGGAAGGCAAAATCTTCGAGGCCGTTCCCTCCGATTCAGGGTATCGTTCCAAAGCCCTGCCGGAATGCATCAACAGCCGCGGCAACGTCGGCGATCCTTTTGTTGCCCCCGATGCTTCGTATTTGATTTTCAGAGCCTATTACCCCGATGGTGAAGGCCGGGGCGATCTCTACATTTCCTACGCCGATGGCGATCGCTGGTCCAATCCACAAAACCTGGGCGCTCTGATCAATTCAGCTTCCGAAGAGTGGTGCCCTGCGGTCAGTCCGGATGGGCGCCTGTTCGTATTCGCCAGTAGGCGTTTGCTTGTCCCGTATGCAGAAAGCGATCTGAAGGCCATGCGCCAACAGGCGAAAACCGAAAACAACGGGCGCTTCAATGTGTATGTGGTGTCCACAAGCTTTATCGAGCGTTTGCGGGCATCAGCGGTTTGGGAATGAAGGGTATGGAGCCGCGTGAAGCAGCGCATAAAAGCGCAAAGAACCCGTCGCTGTGCTAATATTTTTAGCATATTTGTGCTGCTTTGGCCGCGCTGCACCATGCCCTGGCCTCAGCGTGCCGGAGTCATAAACCGGATGCCGTTTCCGAGCATCAGGCCCAAAAACCGAACCGATGTACATCGACATGATCCATTACCGCCGCGCAGAAGGCGTGAGCATGGAAGACTTGCTTGAAACCGGACAAAAAGTCCACCGCGACTGGATGGAAAAGCAACCCGGCTTTCTGGGCTGGAGCATCAACACCATGGAGGACGGCAGCGGCATAGATTTTGTCCACTGGGAAAACCGGGAAGCCGCTGCTGCAGCCACCGAAGCCATGAAGGGCATGCCCCATGCCGAGGAATGGATGGGCTGCTATGCACCAGGCTCCATCAAGGGACAAGCTGTTCTGCAAGCGCTTGCTTTTCCTGGCGGCAACGGCTGAAGCATTGCCTCCTCCAAGGGCCAAAAAGAACATGGGCAAGCGCACGCCGTAATTTGGCGCCGTGGCAATGCAGCACCTGCTTCATGACGGGCACCGGGTGGCCTACCGCGCCTCCGGCGAAGGCCCTACCCTGGTTTTCCTGCACGGCTGGCCCACCCATTCGGGCTTGTGGACGGAGCAGATCAAGGCGCTGGAAACGCATGCGCGCTGCATAGCACCGGATTGGATCGGGCATGGTGCCTCGGACAAGCCGCTGGCCTATGGGTATACGTTCGCCGAAAAGGCGGCGGAACTGGATGCGGTGCTGGCCCACGCCTTACCGGGTGCCAGGGATGGGCGGCTGGAGCGCATCACGCTGGTGGCCCACGACATCGGGGGACCGGCGGCGCTGCTGTGGGCTTCGCGGAACACCGAACGGGTGGAGCGGCTGATTTTGCTGAACACCGTGGTATACCCCTTCAAAACACCGCTGGATGCGGCTTCGGAAACGCTCCTGCACATGCCGCTTTTGCGCGATGCCTTTGTGCACCCGGCCGGCCTGCGCATGGTGCTGCGCACCAATACCAAAAGCCATGGACCGGCGCTGCAGCAGCGGATGGACCAGCTGCTTGAACCCTGGCGCGGTGTTCCCGGGATGCTCAAACGCAAAGCGCTCAGCGCTCCGCTGGAGGAGGGCCGCAAGGATTTGCTGCTCGTAGAATTGGCCGAGGGCACAACCGCTGCCGGTGTGTTCACCCGCTCAAAAACCGCTTCTGCCCCGGTGCT
>JAUIHG010000128.1 GCA_030432405.1 Bacteroidia bacterium
GTCTTGGTGGTGGCCGACGATGCCGACACCTGTTCTATCCCGGATGACGTCAAGCTGTGCACACTGAACGAGGTGATGGAGCACGGCTTGCCCCAGTTGACGGCGTAATCGTCCGTCTAGTGCAAGTTCTAAGTCGAATGGCTATGTCTGCGCTATGGTCAAGCGCAAGTACGCCGATGTGGATAACTCGGCAAGGCCTGGCCAACATACGGCGAGGAGGCCTGCATACACCCTGTACGCACCGATAGCTAACCGAAACGCCCTCGTTACTCTCCTTTCAGGATCTCGTGGCCCATTTTGTCGCGCTTTGTTATCAAATAGCGCTCGTTATGAGGGTTAGGAACCACCTCAAGGGCCACGTTCTCAACGATTTGCAAGCCATATCCAATCAACCCAATCCGCTTTTTGGGATTGTTGGTCATCAAGCGGAGGTTTCGCACGTTTAGTGCGCGAAGAATCTGGGCACCAATGCCGTAATCGCGCTGATCCATGCTGAAGCCGAGCTCTTCGTTGGCTTCTACCGTATCCCGGCCTTCCTCCTGCAGTTTGTAAGCCTTCAGTTTGTTGAGCAGGCCAATGCCCCTGCCCTCTTGCTGCATATACAGCAGCACGCCTTTGCCCTCATTTTCAATGCGTTGCATGGCTTTGTGCAGCTGATCGCCGCAGTCGCAGCGCAGACTGCCCAAAATATCCCCCGTAGCGCAGGACGAGTGCACACGCACCAAAACGGGCTCGTCTTCCTCCCATTCGCCCTTCACCAGGGCCATATGGATCTCGTTGGAGGTGGTTTGGCGGAAAGCATGCAAACGGAACGCGCCGTACTTGGTGGGCATGTGCACCACTTCCTCTTCAACGATGAGGGTCTCTTTCTTCAGCCGATACGCGACCAGATCATCGATGGATATGATCTTCAGATCAAAACGCTGCGCGATTTCCACCAATTGAGGCAGGCGCGCCATGCTCCCGTCCTCGTTCATGATCTCCACCAAGACCCCGGCCGGCTCAAACCCGGCCATGCGGGCCAGGTCAATCGTTGCTTCTGTATGGCCTGTCCGGCGAAGCACCCCACCCTTTCGGGCTTTCAGCGGGAAAATGTGGCCCGGGCGGCCAAAATCCGCCGCCGTCATCTTGGGATCGATCAACGCCTGAACGGTCAGGGCACGGTCGCTGGCGGAGATGCCGGTGCTGCATCCATGGCCGATCAGGTCAATGGAAACGGTAAAGGGTGTACTGTGCAGGGCGGTGTTTTCCTGCACCATCAGTGGCAGACCAAGCTCATCGCAGCGGTCTTCGATCAGGGGCGCACAGATCAATCCACGGCCATGGGTGGCCATGAAGTTGATGATCTCTGGCGTCACGTTTCGTGCGGCAGTGATAAAGTCCCCTTCGTTTTCGCGGTGTTCGTCGTCCACGACGATGACCAGTTTGCCGGCCTGGATGTCGGCGATTGCCTCGTCAATGGTATTCAGCGTGTACTCAGCCATTCGTCGTGGGGGGTGGTGCAGCCTGGCGTGTAGGGGGTTGCCAGGCTGTGGATTGTATGCCGGTCAGATAGCGGAAAAAGCCGACCAACAGGGCGGCATTCATGCTGCAAAAGTACCCGATCAATCGCAGTGGCGGCCAGTGCCAGCCCAGCCTTCGCGCGAGCGCGTCCAGAATAGGGCTTGCCCAGAGCAGCAACTGGGCCAGCAACAGCCACAGCCAGCGCCCATCCAATACGGTCAGGCCTACAGCGCCGATCATCATGGCCAGCAACCAAAGAGGCCCCAGCCAGCGCAACACCTTGTGCGCCCAGAACACGCGGGCTACGCGGCCGGGAGGCCAGAGCAGCCCGGACCAGCGGAACAGGTTCTGCATGTTGCCCGCCGAGATGCGCACCTTGCGCCGGAACTCCTGGGCTACCGCATCGGGCAGGTCCTCATAACAGATGGCCCGCGGCTCTAAAATGGCCTTTCGGCCGAAGGCCAATTGCTGCATGCTCGCGTAAAAGTCCTCCATCAGGTAATGGGGCGGCAGCTCGGGAAAATCCCGCCGCCGAACCATATAACAAGCCCCGAAGGCCCCCATCATGGCGCCCCACAAGGCACCTTCTCGGTGTTTGAGGCGGTTTTCACGCTGGATGTAGGCGCCTTCCTGCCGCGCGATGCCTTCGGCCGCAAGGCCATCCGGATGGCGGACCACCGCGCCGACTAGGCCGATGTCCGGGTCCTGGAAATGCGGGGCCATGGCCATAAGGACCCTCTGGTCGTAGAGGATGTTGGCGTCCGTGAGCATGAGCAGCTCCGGCGGATCGGGTTCGGCATCCAGTGCCGCTTTGAGGGCATTGAGCACCGAAGCCTTGCCATTGCGTCCTTCAAGCCGCAGCAAACGTATGGGCATCCCCTCATCAGCAGCGGCCTGCACCAGCGCATCGGTACTATCAGTGCTGCCGTCGGAGCCGATCCAGATGTGCAGCTTTCCGCGTGGATAGCGCAGTGCGCGCATGCTCTCCAGCTTGGCGGGCAGAACAGCAGCTTCATTGTACGCAGCAAAAACGATGGCCACCCTTGGGGCTTCCCGCGCATCGATGGCCAGGGGTTCAAGCGTTTCCGGATCGGCCAAGAGCGGATCGCCTCCGGCGAATCGCTTGCGGTAACGGCGCTCCAGACTCCAGGGATACACCACATAGCTGTAGCCCAGGGCGGCAAAACCGACCAGAAAACACCCCAGAAAAACGGCCATCCAGAACATCAGGGGTGTGCCGGACTGGTTTGGAGGACCTCTTGTTGGTAAAAGGTCAGCAGGCGGTACACCATGTCTTCCGCATCGTAGGATGCCCGGACCAAGGCGCGTCCTGCCTGGCCGATGGTTTCGGCCGCAGCCGGGTCTTCCAAAAGTCCCTGAATGCCTTCGGCCATGGCCGAGGGTTTATCGCGCAACAGGATATGGCGGCCATCTTCAACGGCAATGCCCTCAGCTGCCTGCGCCGTGGCCACCATGGGCCTGCCGGTGGCCATGCCTTCCAGGACTTTGATCCGCATGCCGCTGCCGCTCAAAAGCGGCACCACCAGGATCTGCTGGGCGGACAGAAAGTGTACGGCATCTTCCACTTCACCGAGGAACTGCACGCCGGGGATTTCCCGTGCCAGCCAGTCCGCTGGCGCATTGCGGCCCGCTATCCGGAAGCGCGCAGCCGGATTCCGTTCATGTACCAAGGGCCAGACGCGCTCCAGAAACCAATCCAGGCCTTCGCGGTTTGCCGCCCAATCCAGGGCCCCCAGGTAACCCAAGGTTTGGGGCTCCGGCGTGCTGTGCTCCGACGCATACTGGCCCAGCGGAAGGCCAACTGTGCAGACGTGCATGGGCTTTTGTGCACCCATCGTGCGGAATTGCTCGGCATCCACAGGCGAAATCGGCACCAGGGCATCGTAAGCGGCCAGGGCTCTGGTTTCAAAGCGCTTGAGCCGGCGCGCCAGCAGCTGCAGGTAGCGGCGTTTGAGCGGGTGGCGTTCGCCGGAGGCGAGCTTTTCCCATATGGCATACTCCACGTTGTGCGCCCGCATAACCACGGGGGCGGTGCTGTGGCGGCGGATGGTGTTGAAGTACGGCGCCAGGTAAAGGCCTTCCAACTGCACGATGTCAATGTCCCGCTCGCGCAGCAGTTGGGTCAGGCCTTCGGCGAAGGCCCTGCTGAAAAAGCGCTCCAGGTTGTAGGAGCTCTGGGTCAACAGGTTCAGTGCGGCAGGAATGGGGCGCACGGAAGTGTCCACATCCACGGCAAAAAAGTCCGCAGACTGGCGCAGGTCGTCCGGTAGAAAACCGGGATCAAAACGGTGCTTCGGCGTGTTCATGGCCAGCACCGTTACCCGGTGGCCGGCCGCCGCAAAACCCTTGGTCAAGTGCAGGATGGCGATCGACTCGCCATCCCGCGCGGGCCAGGGCAACTTCTTGGCCACCTGCAGGATGTGCATGGCGGCGAAGTTACAGGAGGATTGTGGTGCCGCTGCTTTGAGCGGCAGTGCGCCCGCCTGTCTTGTGCACGCCGTCCGAAGGCATGTGCAGACAGCACCGAAGGCACGGCAGACCACGGCAGGATGAAGTACACCGGTGGGCTATTTTTGCCGCCCCGTCATTTGACCGCTGTTTCCCCGCTGTGGCCAGGGCCACCCCGTTGTCCCATGTTCCGAAACCGAAAAATTGTTGTGGTGCTGCCGGCGTACAATGCTGCGCAAACCCTGGAGACCACCTACCGGGAGATCCCCTTGGATTTGGTGGATGAGGTGGTCTTGGTGGACGACGCGAGTTCTGACAATACCGTGGAAGTAGCCCAACAGCTTGGCATCAGGCACGTAATCCGGCACGAACAGAACAAAGGGTATGGCGGCAACCAAAAGAGTTGTTACCGCAAAGCCCTGGAGCTGGGGGCGGATATCGTAGTGATGCTGCATCCGGACTACCAGTACACACCCAAGCTGATCCCGGCCATGGTGTCGATGATCGCCGAAGGCGTTTATCCGGTAGTGCTGGGCAGCCGGATTCTGGGCAATGGAGCGCTCAAGGGCGGCATGCCCGTCTACAAATACGTGGCCAACCGCTTTTTGACGCTGGCGCAAAACCTGCTGACTGGCCAGAAGCTATCGGAATACCACACCGGGTACCGTGCATTCTCCCGCCAGGTGCTGGAGCAACTGCCCCTGGAACGCAATTCCGACGATTTTGTCTTCGACAACCAAATGCTCAGCCAGATCATCTATGCCGGGCATCCGATTGCCGAAGTCACGTGCCCCACGCGCTATTTCGAAGAGGCATCCAGCATCAATTTCAGCCGCAGTATGACCTATGGCTTCGGGGTCCTTGGCGTCTCGTTGCGCCACTTCCTGCAGCGCATGGGGCTGGCGCGCTTTGAACTGTATGCCGGCCTTCGGCCGAAGGCCTAAGCGGACACCAAAGGGCTATTGCAGCCCCCCGGCAAACCAGCCTTTGTGGCGCAGGCCAAGCACGACGGCAAATCCCACGGCCACGCCCAACAGCGCTCCGGCGTAGACATCGGCGTAAAAGTGCTGGACCAGATAAATGCGGCTGAAGCCGGCCACTGCAGCACCGATAAAACACAAAAACCCTACCCAGGGCTTGCGGCTCCAAAGCGCCAGCAGAAAAAACCCGGTAAACGCTGCGCCGGTGTGGCCACTGGGGAAACTCAAAAAGCCGTGCACGTCCACACCGGGGACAAAATGCAGGTCCTCTCCCACCAGAAAGCGCGATGGCCGTTCAACGCGCAGCAGATTTTTCAAACCCTGCACGCACAGGGCGGAAGCGCCGGCCGTGATCAAGGCCAAGACCCCAAAGCGCCGATCCCGCGCGGTCACCAGCGCAAGGGCGATGAACCAGAAAGTCCCGTCGCCCAACCAGGTGGCGTAGCGGAAAAAAACGTCCAGTACCGCAGTGTGCCGGGCATTCACCCACATCACAGCCGCCCCCTTGTCGATAAAGGCCAGGGCCAGCCCACCCACTGCCGCAAAGACCAACAAAGGCCACAGGAATGCGCGCGCGTCGGCAACGATACGGCTGGCCCGCTGCGCGGGCGAAAGCGGCGTTTGATCCGCTGCGGGCATACGCTGACTGGTTGTGGATATGATAAGGCGTCGGCTCGCAGTGGCCTTGCAGCACTGCGATACGGCATCAGGAAGGGGATGCCGCCGGGGGGTGCTTTCGCCGGGAGGCGGCCCCGAACACACCGGCTAGGCGCTGGAAAAACTCCCGCCAGGCTTCCCGGTTGAGCAAGGGCGCATCGTTGCGCGCGCTCAAGGTAAGCCAAAGGCTGAAGGGGAAAAGGGTCAGGTTGGCAAACCACATCCCGAAAGCCGGGGACCAGACCTGTTGGTCGGCAAACTTCTCTCCGGTGATGTAGAGGACGTAAAAAATCACGAAGATGACCACCGAGGTCAACACCGGCATGCCAAATCCGCCTTTGCGGATGATGGCCCCCAGCGGTGCGCCGACAAACAAGAAGACAAAGCAGGCCACCGACAGCGACATTTTGCGGTGCCACTCGATGGCGTGTTGGGCAATGCGGTCCTCGGCATAACGCGTGTTGTCCTCAATCTGCCGGGCAAAACTGGCCGCGTTCCGCGAAGCCACCAGGGCACGGCTGACCGCTCCCTTGCGGTAGGCCGGCAGGATGCCGGCTTCCAGGGGTCCACGGTCCGGCAATGTGCTGGCTACCTGGGCCATGGAATCCCGGCGGAACCAAAAATAGCTGTGCACCACCGGCCCCATGGTTTTGAGCCGGTCGCGGGTCATGTCCCCGATGGAATCCATGGCTGCGGCGAGCTGCGCCTGGGTCAGCATCCGGTAGTGGTTGCGGTAGAGGTCCTCGTTGGATTTGCCCATTTCCAGGCCCGACAGGTCGATGGCCAATTGCCATTCGGCGAAGGTGGTCCGCAGGTGTTCGCGCGTACGCGGGCCGCTGCTTTGCCGTCCATCCTGCTCCAGGGCCTGGTATTGGCTGCCGTTGTACAGCCGCATGACCAGTGCCCCGGCATCCTCTTCGGAATACATCTGGGCCCGTTCTGCCACCAGAATGTTGTGGTCTTCGCCACGGGCGGATTGGTCAAAAATGGTCACGTCCCGCACGTTGACGTTGTCTTCGTCCTTTTCCTCTACCAGTATGGCAAAGCGGTCGATATCGTGGTAGAAGACGTTGGGTTTGATGTTGAGCGCCGGTTTTTTCTGTGTGATGTCGATCAGGCGGGTCCAGAATTTCAGCGAGGCCTTGGGCATGAGGTAATTCGAAAAGCCCCAGGCGCCAACGGTGATGGCCACCGATAGCAGCACGGCAGGCCGCATGAAGCGGAACATGGAAATGCCGGCCGACTTCAGGGCGGCCAGTTCGAAGCGCTCCCCCAGGTTGCCGAAGGTCATCAGGCTGGCCAGCAGCACGGCCAAAGGCAAGGCCAGCGGCACCATGGTGGCCGAGGCATAAAACATCAACTCGGTGACCACATACCAATCCAGGCCCTTGCCGACCAGGTCCTCAATGTACTTCCAGAGGAACTGCATCAGCAGAATGAACAGCGTAATGAAAAAGGTCAGGACAAAAGGTCCCAGGTAAGCCCGCAGGATGTACGCGTCGATCTTGCGCATGGCCGGATCACCGGTTCAGTGGAAGCGCCACTGCAAGCTCCTTGGCATGCAAACGGCATTCGCCGGAAGGCGTAAAAGGAAAAGACAAGGATACAACGGTATCAGGGGGCCATACGTATGCAGCCAACCGGATAAACCAAGGTGTGGAAAAAGGAACGGCAAGCTGTATGGCAAACCTGGCCTAGCCCCCGCCGACGCGTTTGGTCAGGTTGGCGATCTGGCTGTCCCAGAGGATCTTCTGGTCCTCCAGGTCCGCGTCTTCCGCGAAATCAGTGATGTACAGGATCGTATCGCCCGATACTTCGCTTTTATCAATGCGGAACTCGAAGTACTCGTCGTCTTCAGCGTAGCTCCAACGGAAACGGACCAGTTCGTTCTCGATGTCTTCGATCAACTCGGCATCCTCCGGCGCGCCGTGCCATACAAAGGTGTAGGTGTCGCCGTTGATGTCAACCGCATCGGCAAACCATTGGGTGAGCCCGGCGGGTGTCGTCAAAAAGCCATAGAGGATGGCTGGGGAGGACTTGATGATGTATTCGAGCTCGAAGGGCTTCGCCTTGGCCATGGGAGAAAGTTGTGGAGGGATCGTGGGTACGATCGAAAGGGCGTCGAAAAGCGGTTTCCGTCCTATAAGGTGCATTGCCAATCGGCAGGCTGCAAGTATAGCATTAATGGTGTTCAAACAAAACAAGACCCCCTTCGGCAATGCAAAGAGCGCATGTCCTCTTCATAAACCATATGATTACCAGAAGTTAAGCGTAGGTTACTTCGAGCGAAAAATATTGATTTTGCCAGGACCTGGAACTAGCTTAGCTGGGTTGGAGCGTACCCAACACATCCTATTCAACACGCATATGGCCTGATTTTAAAGGGCTTTTCCACAAAAGCTCCACACCACTCGAACATACCGGACGGACCTCCTTTTGCCCTCCTGGGTCCTTTTGGGCCCTTTCAAAGCGACGAATCCACACTCACAGCAAAACGATCAACATGCGGCAGTTAAAGATTACCAAGTCCATTACCAACCGCGAAAGCCAATCGCTCGAAAAATACCTTCAGGAGATCGGCAAGGTGGACCTGCTGACTCCCGACGAGGAAGTAGAGCTGGCCAAACGCATCAAAGAAGGAGACGCCAAGGCGTTGGAAAAACTGACCAAGGCCAATCTCCGCTTTGTGGTCTCGGTGGCCAAGCAATACCAGAACCAGGGCCTTTCGCTCTCCGACCTGATCAACGAAGGCAACCTGGGCCTGATCAAGGCCGCCCAGCGCTTCGACGAAACGCGTGGCTTCAAGTTCATCTCCTACGCCGTTTGGTGGATCCGCCAGAGCATCCTCCAATCCCTGGCCGAGCAGAGCCGCATCGTGCGCCTGCCCCTCAACAAGGTGGGTTCGCTGAACAAGATCAACCGGGCCTTCTCGGAATTGGAACAGCGCTTTGAGCGCGAACCCTCCCCCGAAGAGCTGGCCGATGCCCTTGACCTGGGCCACGAAGAAGTCCGCACCACCATGAGCGTGGCCGCCCGCCACGTGTCCGTGGACGCCCCCTTCCAGGAGGGCGAAGACAATTCCCTGCTGGACGTGCTGGAAGGCGACGGCGAGCGGGGCACGGATGGCAATCTGGCTTACCAGGACAGCCTCTGCACCGAAGTGGAACGCTCGCTGAGCACCCTCACGGAACGCCAACAGGATGTGCTGCGCCTGTATTTCGGCATTGGCCGGGAACACTGCATGTCCCTGGAGGACATCGGGGACCGGTTCTCGCTGACGCGCGAACGCGTCCGCCAGATCAAGGACAAAGCCATCAACAAGCTGCGCGCCAACAACCGCAGCAAGCTGTTGAAGGACTACCTCGGCAGCTAATCCGCAGCACACCCGCCGGTAGCGCTGGACCGCGGTGCCGCATGCCGCCGTCCGGATTCCTGAAGCCACCCCCTGCACTGCTGCAGCGGGCCCGGCGCAGTCCCCAAGCCCGGTCTTCGCAGGATGCGTCCTGCATGGAGACCGGGCTTTTTTGCGCGTATTTTCGCGCCATGTTCGAAAACCTGCAGGACCGGCTGGAACGGTCGTTCAAGAACCTGAAGGGCCAGGGCTCCATTACGGAGATCAACATCGCGGCCACCGTCAAGGACATCCGCCGTGCGTTGGTGGATGCGGACGTCAACTACAAGATTGCCAAGGAGTTCACGGACCGTGTCAAGGACAAGGCTTTGGGCCAGGATGTCCTCACGGCCGTCTCGCCCGGACAATTGATGGTCAAGATCGTGGCCGATGAGCTGACCGAGCTCATGGGCGGCACGGCAACCGAAATCAACATCAAGGGGCAGAAAGGCCAGCCCGCTGTGGTGCTGGTGGCAGGCCTGCAGGGTTCGGGTAAAACCACGTTCAGCGGCAAGCTGGCCCATTTTATCAAAAGCAAGGGCGGCCGTCAACCCTTGCTGGTGGCTTGCGACGTGTACCGCCCGGCAGCCATCGATCAGCTCGGCGTGCTTGGCGAACAGGTCAAGGTGCCGGTCTACTCCGAAAAGGAGAACAAGAACCCAGTGGAGATTGCCAAAAACGCCGTCCAGCACGCCAAGACCAACGGCTACAACGTGGTCATCGTCGATACCGCCGGCCGCCTGGCGGTGGACGAGCAGATGATGCAGGAAATCGCCGCCGTCAAGCAAGCGCTCAACCCGGACGAGACCCTCTTTGTGGTGGACTCAATGACCGGCCAGGACGCCGTGAACACGGCGAAGGCCTTCAACGAGCGCATCAATTTTGACGGCGTTGTACTCACCAAGCTCGACGGCGACACCCGCGGTGGGGCGGCACTGACCATCCGTTACGTGGTGGACAAGCCGATCAAGTTCGCCAGCCGTGGCGAAAAACTGGACACCCTCGACGTCTTCCACCCCGACCGCATGGCCCGGCGCATCCTGGGTATGGGCGACATCGTCTCCCTGGTGGAAAAAGCCCAAGAGCAATACGACGAGGAGGAGGCCAAGCGCCTGCAGTCCAAGATGCGCAAGGCCACCTTCGATTTCGACGACTTCCTCTCCCAGTTGGCCCAACTGCGCAAAATGGGCAACATCAAGGACCTGCTGGGCATGATCCCCGGCGTGGGCAAGCAGATCAAGGACCTGGACATCAACGATTCGCATTTCAAGCGCATCGAGGCCATGATCCAGAGCATGACCCCCGACGAACGCGCCAATCCGGACCTGCTCAACGGCAGCCGCCGAAAGCGCATCGCGCAGGGCTCCGGCCACCACATCCAGGAGGTCAACCAATTCATCAAGCAGTTCGAGGACATGCGCAAGATGATGAAGACCATGTCCAAGATGGGCGGTTCGGGCCGCGCCATGAAAGCCCTCAGCGGGCTGCGTCCTCCGCGCTGATCCCACCATGTTCCATGCA
>JAUIHG010000129.1 GCA_030432405.1 Bacteroidia bacterium
GACGCGCTCTGCCTGAACGGCCGCCTGTTGCCCGATGCCCAACTTTGGGAGGCGCTGGCCGCAATGGAGCCGGGTCAGGGCTGGCAGGATGCCCAGGGCATTCCGCTGGCCTTTCGGCCGAAGGCCAATCAACAACTCCGCTACGCCACAAGCGGCGAAGGCGCGGGTCTGCTGGAAGCCCCGGACCTGCAGTGGAGCACCGCGCCGGAAAGCGCGGAAACGCTGGACCGCCCCTGGGAGCTGTTCGCCCGGAACGGGCAATACCTGATTGCGGAATTTGAGCGGCGGACGGCCGATCAATCCTCCGCCGTGCTGTCGGCCAGCAATACGGCGATCGGTTCCCACCCGATTTTCCTGGAGCCCGGCGCCAGTGCCGAAGGCGCCTTTTTTGACCTGCGCGAAGGCCCGATCTATCTGGCGGCGGGCAGCGAGGTGATGCCCGGCTGCCTGGTGCGGGGACCCTTCGCCCTCGGCGAAAAGGCCGTGCTCAAAATGGGTGCCAAAATTTACGGCCCCACCACCATCGGGCCGGGCTGCAAGGTGGGCGGCGAGGTCAACAATTGCATCCTGCACAGCCATTCCAACAAAGCCCACGACGGCTTTTTAGGCAACAGCGTGATCGGCAGCTGGTGCAACCTGGGCGCGGACACCAACACCTCCAACCTCAAAAACGACTACGGCCCGGTGCGCATCCACAGCGAGGCCGAGGGCGGCCTGATCGATACCGGCCGCCAATTCTGCGGCCTGTTCATGGCCGATCACGCCAAAGCGGGCATCAACACCATGTTCAATACCGGCACGGTGGTCGGCGTCTCGGCCAACGTGTTCGGCGCGGGCTTCCCGCCCAAGTTCATCCCATCGTTCAGTTGGGGGGGTGCCGAAGGCCTGGTGCCCTACCGCCTGGACAAGGCCCAGGCCACCGCGCAACGGGTCTGGTCGCGGCGCAAGAAGGACTGGGGCGCGGCCGAACAGGCCCTGTTTGCGTACGTCTTCGCCGCCACGGCGGCGCAACGCGAAGCTTGAGCGCCAGGCCTGCGGGAAGCCCAAGCCTAAGGCCGTACTTTCGAGCGGCTGCGCCCTCGCGCGCGTATACACTGGCCTGCACCCCTCCACGAACAGCACCCACCGATGAGAACCCCGATTGTAGCCGGCAACTGGAAGATGAACACCAGCCTGGCCGAAGGCGTCGCCCTGGCTCAGGGCATTGTCAGCGAACTGAACATCGCCCGCCTGGGCAAAGCCGACGTGGTCCTGGCACCGCCCTTCACGCACCTCTACCGTGTGGCCGAAATCATGGCCAACAAGCCCAAGCTGCACCTGGCCGGGCAAAACTGCCATGCAGCGGAATCGGGCGCCTTTACCGGCGAAGTCGCCGCCGGAATGCTGCGCTCCCTGGGGGCCAGCTACGTCATCCTGGGCCATTCCGAACGCCGCCAGTTGTTCGGCGAAACCGATGCCGGCGTGGCCGAGAAGGTCGAAGCCGCCCTGGCCCAGAACCTGCGCCCCATTGTCTGCGTGGGCGAAAAACTGGAAGAGCGCGAGGCCGACGAGCAGGAGATTGTGGTGCAAAAGCAGCTCACCCAGGCCTGTTTTGGCCTGTCGGAAGACGATTTCCGCCGGGTGGTGCTGGCCTACGAGCCCGTTTGGGCCATCGGGACCGGCAAAACGGCTTCGCCTGAACAGGCGCAGGAAATCCACGCCCTGTTGCGCAAGGCCGTGGCCAAGCGCTACAGCGACGCGGTGGCCGAGAACACCAGCATCCTCTACGGCGGCAGCGTCAAGCCGTCCAACGCCGAGGAGCTCTTCGATCAGCCGGACATCGACGGCGGCCTGATCGGCGGCGCTTCGTTGAAGGTGGAGGATTTCCTGGCCATCGTGTACGCCCTGCCGGTGGCCCGGCGTTAAAGCCGGTATGGATCTGCCTGCTTCCTCCAATGCTGCGGCCAATTCCGGGGCCAACGCTGCTGCGGACCGTCCTGCCAAGGGCCTCGCGCCCCTGCGCTACCTCGAGTGCCGCTGGGAGCCGGAAGACCCTGCGCTGATGGAAGCACTCAACGGGCTTTTGAGCGCATGGCCTTTTGAGGCCCTGCAGGAAGATGATCAAGGCTGGACGGCCTGGCTGCCGGAGCACCCAACTGCAGAGGGCCTGACCGGCGAAACCCAGAACCCCGAGGCTGTCTCGGACCCTCAAACCGTCTGGGACGCCGCCAGGGAGGCCATCGAGCCGCTCATCCCCGGCCGCGGCCATGCCCGCTGGATCGAGGCGGAAAACTGGAACCGCAGCTGGGAGGCCGCCTACCCGCCCATCGCCCTGCCCTTCCTGCGCATCCGCGCATCCTTTCACGACGCAGGCCCAGCCAACGGCCCACCGGAACTGGTGATCGACCCGCAGATGAGCTTCGGCACCGGCCACCACGCCACCACCCAGGGCATGCTGGAGGCCATGCACGCCTTATGGCCTCCGCCGAACACCACGCCAGACGGATGGGGCTCGGACTGGTCCGGCCGCTCGGTGATCGACCTGGGCACCGGCACGGGGGTGCTGGCCATCTTTGCCGCCAGCCGCGGCGCAGGTCCGGTTTGGGGCTGCGATTTCCATCCATTTTCCGCCCAAAACGCACGGGACAATGCCGCCCAAAACGGCCTGCAGGACCGCCTGACCGTAGTCGAGGCGCCGATTGAGGCGGCCCGTGGCCGAAGCGCCGATCTGGTGCTGGCCAACATCAACCGCGAGGTGCTCCTGGCGCACATGGGCCTGATGGCCGATTGCGTGCAACCGGGCGGGCACCTGCTGTGCAGCGGGTATCTGGCCGAGGACCGCGAACGTGTTCGCCAGGCGGCGGCCGAACAAGGCCTGGTTTTTGCAGCCAACCGGTCCACGGACGGCGTCTGGCAGGTGGATGTGTTCCAAAAGCCCAGCCGATAGCCAACCGCAGCAACGCCGGCACCATCTCCACCGGCAGGACCGATCTTTAAACGCTCATGCCCAGCGCCTCCCCTCTGCTTGATTCCCGCCGTATGGTTCAACCGCCTGTGCATCACCGGCATATGCGCTTGCATTGCCTGGTTCAACGCCTCACGGCGATCGCCAGCCTGGTCCTTTGCGCGTCGGTCCTGATGCCTGCTTCAGCCAGCGCCCAGGCCCAGGAGACCTTCCCGTACGCGCCGGAGGAGTTCATGAAGGCCTTCGTGGACCACCTTAACGATACCAAGCGGCCGGAGATCGAAGAAGCGGCCGAGAAACTGGAAAGCCTCTTTGAAGAAGGCAGCCTGACGTTCGGCATGGTGGATGCCATGGTCGAACCCGCCGGCGCGATGGTCGAGCGGCGCATGGGCCCGCAGCGCTACTTGCTGCCCTTTGCGCAGGCGGCCGCAGCACTCGCCGGATATGGGCACGGGGAAGCGGCCTTCGCCCAATGGGCGGGCTTTGTGGATACCCTTTTGGCCGCCAACCGCAGCCCGAACAACAAACCGCTGGGCGACTGGCTGGAGTTCTCCGTCAGCTTCTTCGGCGACAACGCCCTGTACCAGTCCCGCGCGCGGACCTGGTTTGTGGAGGCCGAAGGCTACCGCCTGCGCCTGGAGGACGGCAAACCGGCTGTCTTTTTTCCGCTTGTGGAACTCTACGGCAGCGTTACCGGAGACACGGTAGCCGTCCAGCGTGCACGGGGCACCTACTACCCCGGAGACGAGCTATGGGTGGGCACCCAGGGCCGCATCGACTGGGCGCGAGCCGGCCTGCCATCGAGCAATGTGTTCGCCGATTTCGGCGAACACTCCATTTCCCTTTCCGGCGGCAACATCGAGATCGACTCGGCCCTGCTGACCTACAAACCGGCGCTGGAAAAGCCGCTCATGGGCCGGCTGGTGGACAAACCGGTGGTCAACAACGCACCCGACAAAACCGACTATCCGCGTTTCCGCTCCTACGTCAGCGACGCCACCCATATTGAGCTGTACCCCAATGTGCGCTACGTGGGTTCCTTCAGCATCCGCGGCTATAAGTTCCAGGGCTATGGCGGCGAGGAACCAGCGCGGCTGGAATTCTACGACAACACCGACCGGCTGGCAGTCACGGCCCTGACCTACCAGAGTTTCATCGACGACAAGGACCGGATTTTTTCGGATTTGGCGGCGGTGACCATCTATTTTGGCGAAGACAGCATCTACCACCCGAGCATCAAGTTGCGGTTTGACCAGGCCACGGCCGACCTGACGCTCAGCCGGGAAGAAACCGGTGCCACCAGTGCGCCCTTTTATTCGAGTTTCCACAAACTCGAAGCCAATCCGCGGCAATTGCGTTGGAACATCAACGACTCCACCTTGCTCATGGAGCCGCAACCGGGCATGGGCCGCAAGGAGGCCGATTTCCGTTCGGTCAACCTCTACGACGACCGCCTCTTTTATGAGATCCAGGGCGTGGTCAGTTACCACCCGTTGGTGTCCATGCAGCGCTACGTGGGCCAAACGGGCGGCCGCAAGGAGTTTGCCACTCTGGAGATTGCCCAGCAGTTCAACCGTTCGCTGACCGTGGACGGGGTGCAGAGCATCCTCTACCAATTGCAAAAAGAAGGCTTCATCCACTACGACAAGCGGACCGAGACCGTTTATGTGCTGGACAAGACGCTGAACTTTGTCTATTCCAAGGTCGGGCGCATCGACTACGACGCCATCGACATGCACTCCAAGGTGCCCGACGATGTGCCCCACGGGCGGCTGAACATCCACGACGGAAGCCTTCGCCTGAATGGCGTTTTTGACGTCAACCTCTCGGACTCCCAGCAGGTGCAGATGTTCCCGAAGGGCAAAACCCTGGTGGTGAACCGCAACCGGGACATGGATTTTGCAGGCACCATTTTTGGCGGTGCCGCCGACTTCTACGGCAGCGATTTCCATTTCCATTACGACAGCTTTTACGTGCGCATGAAGGGCATCGATTCGATGGTCCTCTATACGCCTACCGGCGAAGTCGACGCCCAGGGCGAGCCCATTCTCGAACCGGTGCACACGGCCGTCAGCGGCCTGAGCGGCACGCTGTACATTGACCGGCCGGACAACAAATCGGGCAAGGAGGATTACCCGGATTACCCCTATTTCGAAACCGCCATCGGTGATGAACCCGGATACGCGCATTATGAGAAGGAAGGGGTGCAAAGCGGTGCCTACGACCAGGAGCGCTTTTATTTTGAAATCGACGACTTCCAGGTAGACAGCCTGGATGCCATTTCCGATGCCCAGGTCGGCTTTACCGGCGTGCTCAAATCCGACGGCATTTTTCCGGATTTGAGGGAGTCGCTCGAATTGATGCCGGACCGCTCGCTGGGCTTTGTGACCGAAACGCCGCCAGAGGGCTTGCCGCTCTATGACGGTGCAGGCACCTATTACGATGCCATCAGCCTGTCCAACGACGGGTTGATCGGCACCGGGCGCATCGAGTACCTGACTTCGGTGCTGGAAAGCAACCGTTTCATTTTCTTTCCCGATTCCACCACCGGTTTGGTGAACACGGTCACGGTTGGTCGGCAAGAGGCCCAGACCAAGGGCGGCGTGGAATTCCCCGACGTCAAAAACGCAGCGGTGGACATGACCTGGAAGCCCAAAGCGGACAGCCTTACCCTGCGCATGCGGGAGTCGCCGTTCACTTTCTTTGAAGGCTTTGCCAACCTCAAGGGGGACATCACCGTGACCCCAAAGGGGCTGCAGGGCAACGGGCGTTTTGACTGGGACGAAGCCTGGCTGAAATCGGAGGCCTTCCGGTTCGGGGCTACGTCCATGGCCTCGGACTCGACCCGCTTTGTGATCAAGTCGCCGGAGGAGGGGCGCGCAGCACTGGATCTCGTGGATGCGCACGCGGAGGTGGATTTCGCCGGCAGGCAAGCCAGCTTTGGATCCAACGACGCAGGCTCCTACACCGAGTTGCCTTTCAACCGCTACGGCACCACAATCAACGCCTTTGATTGGGACATGGACGCAGGCATCATCGATTTTGCCTCCGAAGGCCGTGACGCGTCCTGGTTCCGCAGCCTCAACCCACGCCAGGACAGCCTGCGCTTCCTGGCCGCCACCGGGCGCTACAACATGCAGGACCACGTGCTGCAGTTGGAAGGCGTGCCGCACATCGCCGTGGGCGACGCGCACATCATCCCCAATGGCGGTTCGGTGGTGGTGGAACAGGACGCCGTCATGCAGGTGCTGGATTCGGCGCGCATCGTGTTCGATTCGCTGTACGCCTACCACGAGATTTACCCGGCCACGGTCAACGTGCTGGGCCGCAACACGATGAAGGCGCGGGGCTACTACCTCTATACCGACCGCAACGATGTGGTGCAGCCCATCTGGTTCGATGACATCACTACGGAACGCGCGTTCCGCGAATACGAAGAGGACACCGTCTGGGAAACCGTGGCCCGCGGCAGCATTCCCGACACCTTGCCCTTCTACCTGGATCCGAAGGTGCTCTACAAGGGCCCGGTAGAACTGCGCTCCAGCGCTGAGACGGTCTCCTTTGACGGCTATGCCCGCCTGAACCTCGAAGACACCACCTACCGCAGCGGCTGGTTCGGCATCACGGACGCCATCGAAACGGACGGCTTCCAGATCAACATCGACACCGCCACGGGACCTGCCGGAGACACTACCTATGTGGGCCTCTTCCGCCTGTTCGGCGAAACCCTGATCTACCCGGCCATCCTGGCCCCCAAGCGCCGCGTCAAGGACCGCGAGGTCATGCGCATCAAGGGTTTTGTGAGCTACCTGGAAGAAGACAAGGCCTTTGTATTTGGTGATCTGGATAAAATGGAGGGCTTCTCGACCCGTGGCACGTACATGAAATTTGCCGACGAAACCGGGGCCATTATGGCCGATGCGGCTGTGGACATGGGCCTGAACCTGCCCCTGGGTCGGCTGCGCGCCGCTGCCGTGACCGAGCACGCACCGGAAGACACCGTGTGGACCTTCCGGGGTACGGTGGCACTGAAAACGTTTTTGCCCGAGGAAATCCTGAGCTCCTTTGCCACGCTCTTTTACGAGTACAACCTGGACGCGGACTGGATCGATTATTACGCGCCGGAGGGGGTGTTTTTGCAGACCTTTCCGCAGGTGGCTTCGCCGAAGGCGGAAGAAGAAGTGATGCTGGGCATCAGCACCCTGAGCGAATTCAAACGCAACAAACATTACGACATCGACCTGACGCTGAGCGAGGTGTCGTGGATGTGGAACGAGGCCACGGAAAGCTGGCGCAGCATGGGCAAAAAGGGCGGCGTGGCCCACATCGGGGAGCAGACCGTCAACCAGCAGGCCACGGTGGCCTTTGAGTTTGCGCCCCGCTCCGCGGGCGATTATTGGCACCTGTATTTGGAGACGGACCTGGACGATTGGTTCTATTTTTATTACAACCGCAATGTGCTCAAGGTCATCAGTTCGCTGCCCGAATTCAACGAGCTGCTGTTGGCCACCGACCCCAAGGACCTCACCATCAAACACCCCGAAGGCGACCAGTTCAGCGCGGTTGCCCCGGGCACGGTGGCGGAAAAAAACCGCTTCCTGTCCAAGATGGGTTTCTTTGATGCGGAGGATTGAGCCGTTTTGCGCGAAGCGGTGTATGTTTTGAGCATCCGTTCAATCCGTTTCCGCTGATCTTTGCTGTTTTCCCAAACCCGTCTTTTATGCGTGCCCTGCTTCCCTCCCAGCCCCGCCGTTTTCTCGTTTTACTCCTGGCCACTGGCCTTTTGATTGCCTCCTGTGCCCGCGTGCCCATCACCGGCCGAAAACAGGTCAAGCTCCTTCCGGAAAGCCAACTGGTGCAAATGAGCCTGGCGGCCTACAACGATTTCCTTTCGCAGAGCAATGTGGTGGAATCCGGGTCGGAAAAGGCCATGGTGGAGCGCGTTGCGCGAAACCTGGCCCTGGCGGTCAACGACATCCTCCGCGTGGAAGGCGATCAGGACATCCTGGCAGACATCGCATGGGACGTGCATTTGGTGCAGGACGATCAGGTCAATGCTTGGGCCATGCCCGGTGGCAAAATCACCATCTACACCGGTATCCTTCCGGTCACCAAAACCGAAGCAGGTCTGGCCGCGGTAATGGGGCATGAAATGGCCCACGCCATTGCCCGGCACGGCAATGAACGCATGAGCCAGGGCCTGGCGGCCGAACTCGGTCTGGCAGCCGGGAGTATTGCGCTGGATCAGGTGATGGCCGACCAACCGCAACAAACCCGGGACATGATCATGATGGCCGCCGGCGTTGGGGCGCACGTCGGGGTCATGCTGCCGTTCAGCCGCAAACACGAATCCGAAGCCGATGAACTGGGGCTGATCTTCATGGCCCATGCCGGCTACGACCCTGCTGAGGCCATTCCGTTTTGGGAGCGCATGGCCGCCCTGGGCACCGCACCGGTGCCGGAGTTTTTGAGCACCCATCCCAACCACGATACCCGCATCAAGCGCATCCGCAACGAGTACCTGCCGGTGGCCATGACCTATTACCAGGATGCGCAACAGCGCAGCGGTCCACCCAAGAACACGGAGCGCTACAAAAAGCACGAGAAGGCCGCGGACAAAAGCACCACCCTGCAGCAGTATCAGATCAACAATCCTTGAGCGGTCACGCGGAACGTGGCAAGGCTGCTGGCAGACCGGGTTGGTGGTCCAGGTTGCTTTCGCATTTGGGCGACCGTGTTTTGGAGCGGCAGCCACCCCCCGAGGAACTTCCGGATTTGCCGCCGCTGGAAGTCATCCTTCGCCAGGGCAAGCTTGCCCTGGCCACGCCCAACGCGTTTTATTCCTACAGCGACCGGTACCGCAGCTTTGCGGAGGCCTTTCGGGTTTGGCCGCCAGTGGGTGTTTTGGAACGACATGACGGAATTGGACGTGTGCTGCTCTTGGGCTTTGGCCTGGGCAGCATACTAGAACTGTTGGCCGCGCGTGGCCTTCGGCCGAAGGCCACAGGCATTGACCTGGACCCGCGCATTCCAGAGCTGTGGCGGCGCTACGGAACGCTGGAATTGCAAAACAACACCACGTTGGTGTTGGCCGATGCAGCGGCCTGGTTGGCTAGAAACACCAGTGGGCTACAGCAGCAGTTCGATCTGATTTGTGTGGATCTCTTTGTGGACGATCAGGTACCCGCCGCGTTCTCCACCCCGGAATTCATGGCGCACCTGAAAGCTGCCCTTGCCACGGGAGGTGCGCTCTATTGGTCCAGGCTTAAAAACGAATCGGAAGCAAACCGGAGCGCATTTGAACGGTCGTTTCTATCCGTATTTCCAAACACAGATTTCATCGAAACTGTAGGGAATCGGATTTGGTTGATCAAGTCGGAATAGTACTGCAAAATGAATAACACAAAACTCCGAGTCTACCGCAACAGGATGTGACCGATTCACTTTTCAATCCTATCAAAAATCCGCCTTGTGTCAAAAAGCCCCGTTTCCAGGTCGAATTGATGGGCTATTGTTTGCGTGTAAAATTCAAAGGGATCATCGTGCCCAATACGATAGGCATACGAGACGTAAAACAGGCCTCCTACGATAGAATCAACGGAGGCTGTTCCTGTATTATGAATGGATAGTGGATCGGACGTCTGCTTCCAAAGGCTGTCGGATCTCAAATTCAAAGGACTTAGCACCGTATCCTTTGTCTGGTTTATCTCCGCATTATACATGATGACTTTTGAGCCGTATTGTTCATTTGCTGCTACAACATACCACCCGTCGTATTCAAGGAGCATAATCCTCGATGCCCAATCTTGATCATGAAAGGTTGCCTGACCAAGGTGTATTTCCTTTTGGTCGGCTCCGTCAACGGCAAACTTCACCGTGTAAAAAACGGCCGCTAAATCGGCCGAATGATACTCGTGGCATAGCAAAGGAAGCCCGGATGGGAATTCAAGCGCTACGGTTCTTGTATGCTGTGTGCCAAATGCCGATTTCGCCACCCAGACTAATCCTGCACCCATCAACAGTGCCAGCAACAAGCAACACGCCAGTATTTTGAGGAGCGTTTTGATGGCAGCAAAAGCAAAAAATACAAGCGCAAGCCACGGAGCGGTTCACCAAAACCGAAGCACTCAAAGCCCCGGATAGCCCTGCGGATCCGCCTCGCTCATCATGCCGTAGACCGTCTCGAAGACATCTTCCACGCTCGGCTTGGTGGCGTAGTCGCCGTCGGAGCCGTAGGGGCTGCGGTGGGCGTGGGCAGTGAGGGTTTGGGGTGCGGCGTCGAGCCACTGGTAGCCTTGCTGGGTTTCGAGGACCTCGCGCAGGATGTAGGCCGAAGCGCCGCCAGGCACGTCCTCGTCCAGGATCAATAGGCGGTTGGTCTTTTGCAGCGAGGCGGCAATGCGGCCGTCCAGGTCAAAGGGCAGCAGCGTTTGGCAGTCGATCAACTCCACGGAAATG
>JAUIHG010000335.1 GCA_030432405.1 Bacteroidia bacterium
CGCGGCCTGGTGCGGGGCGGCCGGGCCCTGGCCACTTACTGGCCGGATTATATCCTGATCAACATCAACCGGGAACAAGGCTTAGGGTATTTCGCCCACGAATACGGCCACGCGCTGGACTTTAACTGTGCCCGGGGCGGCCGGGCGCCTTCGCAGCTGTCGCTCGATCATCCCCAAGCGTCCAAATCAACTACCCCGCAATCCGTAGGAATTAAAGCAATGACCATGCTCCTGCGGGAAAACGGCGAGCTCAATAAATACTCGCAGCGCCTGAAGGGGATGACACCGTACCTGAAAAGCCAGGTGGAAGTCTGGGCCAGATCCTTCGAAACGCTGGTGCAGTCTGAGCTGGCAAAACGTGGCTGGGAAAACAAGCTGCTGGTAAAGGGTAAATACCGCAACGCCATTTACCCCGATCCCGTCGAACTGAAGAAGGCCCGCGCGGCCATGATGGCCTACGCCCGGCTTTCGCTAAACAAACGCAAATGATTGTCCTGGCCCTCACCTTCCTGGCCGTGTTATTGCTCGTTGGTTTCCTGCTCAATCTGGAGCGGGGAGACGAACAGCCGGTGGTGGCCATAGAGACGTTTACCGAGCCGGAGATCGAGGCACTGCGCGACACCTTTGTTCACCAGCCGGCCCCGCCCGCCGTCCCTATCCCTGCACCGGCGTCCGCGCCCGAAAATCCTTCCCTTATGGCACAGTTTCAGACCGCTTACGACATTGTCCGCCGGCACGAGGGCGGGTTTCAAAAGATGCCGGAGGACTCGGGCAATTACAACTCGCGCGGCCAGCTGGTCGGCACAAATTGGGGCATCAATGCGCAGGTGTACGAGAACTACCTGAAGCGGCCGCCGACGGAACAGGATATGCGCGCCATGCCGCGCCCCACGGCGCTGGTCATCTTCAAACAACTGTACTGGGACCGGATCAAGGGCGACGAGATCCGCGATCAGCAGGTCGCCAATATTCTCTTTGACGGTCACGTCAACCACGGCCGCTGGGGCATCCAGATGATGCAGGGGGTACTCGGGCTTACGCGGGACGGGATAGTGGGGCCGATGACGCTCAGTGCCATCAACCGCGCCAATCCGTTCACGCTGTTCAATGCCTACAAAAAGGCGCGGATTGCCGGCTACCACGACCTGGTAAGGCGGCGGCCGAAGGATCAACGGTTTCTCAAGGGCTGGCTGATCCGGATCAACAGTTTTGTCTACCGGGGCGGCGGGCTGATGCTGCCCACGGGGAGCGGTGGCCAGGGCGCTCCGGCATCGGCCGCCGCCAGTGGATCCGGCGGGACGGTCGCAGCGGTGGCCGTGGCCGTAGCGGCTTATTTCTTCCTTTCCTAAAGCCACCGCAAATGATCATCCCGCGCAAACAAAAAAAGCTTTATCCCTGCAACGATGGTACGCTCTCCACCCACCAGCGGCGGGGGGCGTGTAACTGGCATGGGGGATTGAAAAAGCAGAAGCAGGCGCTCGTCATCGGGCGCGGGCGCGGGTGCAAGGGAAGGACGGATGTGCAGTTTCTGGACCTGCAGCAGATCCACGTCGCCCACGAGTGGTTCCAGAACCGCGCGGCCGCCTTCAGTACCCGGAGCGTGGAGAACATCGTCTCGGCCGTCCAGGACGGTACCTTCCGGTGGGCGAATATGGACGCCATCACCGTCTGGGAAAACCCGCAGGACGGCAAATACTACGTGCTTTCTGGGCACAGCCGCTTCCAGGCGTTCCGATCGCTCTGTGCTGCCGGCAAGACGGCCGAAGGCCGGGACTTTTGCGCCATCCCGGCCAAGGTGACGGTGGCCACCCTGGCGGAGGCTAAAAAGATCGCCCTGGAATCCAACACCCTGGCCACCAAGGAAACGGCTACCGAACGCGCCACTTTCTACCGCCGGCAGCGCGCCGCCGG
>JAUIHG010000336.1 GCA_030432405.1 Bacteroidia bacterium
CCGCTCGATCAGGCCGTTGGCCTCCATGCGGGACAGCAGGCCGGTGATGGCAGATTTATTCAGATCCAACGCATCGGCCACCGCTTTCTGGGGGCAACCCGGGTGTTTACCGATATACAGGAGCGCACCCAGTTGCGGCAGGGTGACCTCCAGTTGTTGCTGGCAGGCGCTGTCCAGGTGCCGGAACAATTTGCGATGGGCTTTGCTCAGCAGGAAAAAAAGGCGTTTTTCAGTGGCCATAAATATCCATTAGTTCGCATGTGAACTAATGGTATGCGGGATTGAAAGGCGGTGCAAGTGTGGGATGGGCTAAGGGCTGACGGTCAGGCCTTGTCCGACCAGACGGCAAATTCGTTGCCGGAAGGTTCCAGAAAATGGAACCGGCGACCGCCGGGAAAGTTGAAAATGGCTTTGCAAATTGTGCCACCGTATTGCTCCACGGTGGCCAGAGTGGCTTCGAGATTTTCACTGTAGAGCACGGCCAGAGCCGCGCCGTGCTGGGTCAGACTTTTTGCGTCGGCACGGAAAAAACCGCCATCGACACCGCGGCGGTCAAAGGCAATATAGTCCGGTCCGTAGTCGGTAAAGCGCCAGCCAAAGGCCTGTTCAAAAAAGGCCCGGGTGGCGGCCAGATCGGCCGCCGGCCATTCCATGTAATCGAGCGAGTGGTGTGTTTGTGCCATCGGGTGCCTCAGAGTTTGCGGCCCAGGCGCTTTTCCACCTGGCGTTTTTCCCAATCGTGGCCAAAAAAGTGGGTGATTTCAAATACGTTCAATGCGTGAATCACAATGCCGATGCCCCAGCCAAAGGCGGGCCAGAGAAACCACAAATGGCTGGGTGCGGTCATCAGGTTAATAAAGGCGAGAAAGCCGATGACGCACGCATAGGTGGCCAGGTTGGAATAAAACGCTTTGATGTCGCGCACATACTCCAGCGCCTCGCGCTCGTCGTCTGCCAGTGGCTTTTCGGCGTCCGGCTTGCGGGTTTCAGGTGCGGGGATTGGAGCGTCTGAGCTGTGCATGGTGTCGTCCTCTACAGTGTCCGGTTCAAGACCGAGCGCCGACTGCAGGTCGGCCAGGTCCAGTTCAAACACGGCAGCCAATGCTTTTTGCGATTCCAGCCCCGGCGCCTGCCCACGCTCGATCCGTTGAATGGTGCGGGTAGAGAGTCCGGTCATTTCTGCCAGCTGTTCTTGTGACCAGCCGCGTTTGAGTCGCAATTTCCTGATTAACATAGTGCCTCCGTGTTGGACATCACCTTAGGGCCGGCGTGGGGGCGACAACCACGCCAATCGGGTGACATTTACACGACAGTACTTATAAATCAATGGGTTAGAAGTGGGTTCCTGTTGGTGGTTATACCTGTGACAGGTACCAGCGCCAATCCTGTTGGCCCACTTCGGCGGCGAACTCGGCCGCCTCCTGGCGTTTGACCGCGGCGAAAATGCGGCAGAATTCTTTGCCGAAAGCAGCCTCTGCCCAACTGGAACCGGCAAAGGCTGCCTGTGCCGTATGCCATTGGGTGGGCAGGGGCGCCGACGCCACGGCATAGCCGTTGCCGGTCACCGCCGGGCCCGGGTCGAGCTGTTGACGGATGCCGGAATGGGCCGCTGCCAGAATCGCGGCGGCGGCCAGATAAGGGTTGGCATCGGCGCCGCAAATGCGGTGCTCTATGTGCCGGCTGGCAGCCGGACCACCGGGTACGCGGAACGACACGGTGCGGTTGTTCACGCCCCAGGTAGGCGCCAGTGGCGCGTAGGAGTTGGCCTGAAAACGGCGGAAGCTGTTGGCGTGCGGGCAGAAGATGGCGAGTGAATCGGGCAGGTACTTGCCCATGCCGGCAATGGCGTGGCGCAATAACGGTGTGCCTTCTGGGTGTTCGTCGGCCATGAGGTTGTTGCCGGCCGCGT
>JAUIHG010000337.1 GCA_030432405.1 Bacteroidia bacterium
GGTCCGGAGCGGTCCACAAACTCGGCGCGGGGCATGCCAAACCAGGTGCCCTTCAGCGCCTTGGGCAGCAGTTTCTTGCTGTCTTTTTTGGAATAACCGTTCCCGGACTGGGCGTGCAGCGGTGCTGCGGCCAGCAAGAGCAGCGCAAAGAGGGCATACAGCAGGGAGGAGGCAATTCGGCGCATGGCAGTGGGAGTTGGCCGGGCGCAAGGCACCTTTGTGCCTTGGGACTCCGGTCTGGTGGTACGGGCAACCGGTGCGGTAAAGATCGGTTCCGGGCAAGGCCTTCGCCGGTCCGGCGAATACAGGTCCATGTGGATAACCTGAACCGGGCTGTGCCGTTAAAGCAGACGTGAACCTTGCCCTGATGCGACCGTTATCTTAGCGCCGACCCTGCGCAGCCCTACCGCTTATGGACATTTTGATCATCAATGGCCCCAACCTGAACCTGCTTGGTACCCGCGAACCGGGCATCTACGGCGACCATTCCTTCGAGGTGTATTTCAAAAGCCTCCTGAAGGCCTACCCCGACCACGCGCTGAGCTATTTCCAGAGCAACCACGAAGGGGCCATTGTGGACCGCCTACACGAAGAGGGCTTTGAACCGGGCGGCATCATCATTAATGGGGGAGCCTACAGCCACACCTCTCTGGCCATCGCCGACGCCATCCGGGCCATCGACCGGCCGGTCATTGCCGTACACATCTCCAACACCTTTGCCCGCGAAGATTTCCGCCACAACGATTTCCTGGCCCCGGTCTGCCTCGGCATGATCACCGGCATGGGCCTGGACGGCTACCGTTTGGCGGTTGACCATTTGGTGGCACGGGAAAAGGAGCTGGATGGGCAGTAGGACTGAGGCGGTCATTCCAGCCCCATCACCGCGCGCCAAGTTTTACGGCCGCGCACAAAGAATTGCCAGATGATGCTGCCGTGGTACCAGCCCGGTGCCTGGCTGCGGTCGGGGGCGTAGCTGTTGGCTTCGATGAGCTCTTGGGTGGCGCGGGCATTGCGCAGCCATAGGCGCAGGTTGCGCCAGGTGTCGGTGCTGCCGCGCCAGGCGGCGGAGGCCATGTCGCGTCGGCCTGCGGCCAGTTCCCGCAAGGCAGCCAGAACGTCCAGTCCAAAACGAAGGGGTAGAAGCCAAAACAGGCGTGCGCCCGGCGTGTTTTTGATCAGCATCCGCCCATTGTTGCGGAAATTCAAAAACATTTTTTTCGGATTTTCCCGATCCAGGCTGCCGCCGCCCACATGGTATACGGTGGACCCGGGTACATATAAAATTCGGTAGCCCGCGCGCTTGACCCGCCAGCAGAGGTCGATTTCCTCCATGTGGGCAAAAAAGGCTTCGTCCAGCCCGCCCAGTTTCCTGTAGAGTTCGGCGCGGATGAACAGCGCCGCCCCACTGGCCCAGAAGATTTCGGTTTCGTGGTCGTATTGCCCGCGGTCTTCTTCCAGATGGTCCATGATGCGGCCGCGGCAAAAGGGATAACCCAGGGCGTCCATCATGCCGCCAGCGGCACCGGCGTATTCAAAATGAGAATGACGCGCTTCGTCCAGCAGCTTGGGTTGTGCTGCCCCTACTTCGGGGTGGGCTTCACTGGCGGCGACCAGGGGCTCAATCCAGTCTGGCTCCACGGCCACGTCCTGGTTGAGCAGCACAAAGTAGTCGGCCTCAATTTGGTCCAGGGCATTGTTGTATCCGCCGGCAAAGCCCCGGTTTTCGGTCATGCGCAGCACACGCACCTGGGGAAACGTCCGCTCGATAAAAGCCACCGAATCGTCCGTGGAGGCGTTGTCCGCCACCCAGATTTCCGCGCCGGCATAGGTGGTGGCGCAGACCGACGGCAGGAAACGCTCCAAAAAGGAACATCCGTTCCAGTTCAGGATGACCACGGCCACAGTGG
>JAUIHG010000130.1 GCA_030432405.1 Bacteroidia bacterium
CCTGCTTACCGCCTTTGCACAAGCGCCTTCCAGCACCCTCCAGGCCCAGGACCGCTGGTTTACCCGCGATGGCCACATCCGCTTCTACTCCCATACACCTGTAGAGGACATTGAAGCCAACAACCATCAGGTATCCAGCATCGTCGATTTCGCCACAGGCGATATGGCCTTCAGCATGCTGATGAAAGGCTTTGAATTTGAGAAAGCCCTGATGGAGGAACACTTCAACGAGAAGTACGTCGAGTCCGCCACCTACCCCAAAGCCATTTTTGAAGGCAAAATCCAGGACCTGACGCTGGATCCGAACACCTCCGGCAAACAAGAAGTTACGGTCACCGGTACGATGACCATCCACGGCGTCAGCCGCGAAGTCACGGCCACGGGTACACTCGAGTCCAACGGTTCCGGAGAAGTCCGTGGCCAGGCCACCTTTGAAATCAGCCCGGAGGATTACGCCATCAAGATTCCGGGGGTGGTCCGAGACAACATTGCCAAGACCTTGGACATTACGGTCAAGGTGGTCTACAAGCCGCTGAACAAATGATCAAAACCATTACCGCCGTTTTTGCGGTCGCTTTGTGCTGGTTCGCTCCGCTGCCCATCGCGGGCCAGGGCCTGCTGGATGTGCTCGAGGAAGATGCCGAACCGGTGGTCAACTACACCTTTGCCACCTTCAAGACCACACGCCTGCTGACCGGCCACAGCGTGGAGACCAATTCGGCCAAGGAACTGTATTTCATCATCGGGCACCGGTTTGGCCGGGTCAACGGTGGGCTGCAGCAATTCTTTGGCCTGGACAACGCCACCATCCGGCTGGGCCTGGAATACGGCATCACCGATCGGCTGGGTGTCGGCGTTGGCCGCAATTCATTTGAAAAGACCTTCGACGGCTTTGTCAAATACAAACTGCTGCGTCAAAAAAGCGGTGCGGAAAACTTCCCCTTTACCGCCACCCTGTTTGCCTCCACGGCCATCCGAACGGATCCCTGGCGCTTTCCGGAACGAGAGAACTACTTCACCTCCCGGATGTACTACAGCTTCCAGGTACTTTTGGCCCGCAAGTTTTCTGAAGGCTTCAGCCTGCAATTGGCCCCCACCCTGATTCACCGCAACCTGGTGGAAACGCCACAGGATGCCAACGATGTGTTCGCCGTAGGCGTGGGTGCCCGCCAGAAAATCACGCCTTCCCTTTCTGTAAATGCGGAGTACTACTACGTGTTGCCGGGCCAAATTGAAAGCCCGATCAACGGCGAGCCGGTGCGCAACAGCCTTTCGGTGGGCGTGGACATCGAGACCGGTGGACACGTGTTTCAACTCCATGCCACCAACAGCCGCGGCATGATCGAACGCATGTTTGTAGCCGAATCCACCGGCAACTGGCTGGATGGCGACATCCACTTCGGCTTCAACATCAGCCGGGTGTTCAGCCTGGGCGGTGGTGGCGGTAAAAAGAAACAGGCCGACGCGGAGGCGCCGGCCTGGGAATGATGTTCCATCGACGTGCTCCCGCCCCGCGTTTCAGGATTGCGGCGGAAATACCAGCAGTGGGATGCTGGCGTGCATGGCCAAACGGCGGGTCATGCTCCGGTGTATGAGCTTCTGCAGGAACGGGTGCTTTTCACGTACCATCACCAGCAGGTCCACGTCGTGTTCTTCGCAGTATTTGGTGAGGGTTTCTTCCACATCATGACCGGACAGGGCTTCGGCCGTGGCCGTCACCCCGGGATCCATGGCCTTGAAGGCCGCCAACGTATGGCTGGTGGTCCCCGAGGCTACCACATCCTGTTCGTCGACGACGTGCACAAACGCAAGGTCAGCCTCGTGGAGCTTGGCCAGCTTGTCGAGGGCTTCCAACACCGGACCCTTTTCCAGCGGGCTCTCAATAGCACAGGCAATGTGCCGGATGGCAGCCGCTTTGGCAGCTTCCGGAACGGCCAGAACCGGCCTTTCAGTCCGTCCGACCACCGCGGCCGTTACACTGCCAAACAGCGCACCACTGATGCCGCCAGCGCCACGGGTGCCCATCACGATCCAGTCGGCGCTTTCCTCCTCGGCCAGCCGGCTGATTTCGCCTGCGGCGAAACCCGTCCGGACCACCGAATCCACCGGCACCTGATCCACGAGCTTGTTCCAGTCCTCCCCTTCCGAGGCAATCTGGACCATTAGGTTTTGCAAGCGCTGGTGCAACCGTTCCTCCAGCAATGCGTCAACTTCAGCCGTGGCTTGTTCGGCGTAGGGATCGGTCATCGGAATGCCCTGCACGTGCAAGAGCTTGACCGTGGCTCCGTAGGGCGCAGCCATGCGCAAGGCAAAACGCAGGGCATTGACGCTGGTCTCGGAGAAATCGAGGGGGACAAGCAGAGTGTTCATGATGCAGGGCTTTGGGGGGTTAGGCAATAGGGCAGGATGGCTTTAGGGCCACCAAGTTCGGACATTGGAAAGCATCAGGCACGGGTACCATCCGCAACTTGGTCCCGGTGGGCCTTGCTGGTGGGTCTGTGGACCTGCTTGGCCACCCAGACCGGCGTGTCCGCCACGGCCTGCAACAGGCTTTCGGTCACGCTGCCGATGATGGCGCCTGCCAGGCCGCTGCGTCCCTTGCCACCGATGATGATCATATCCGCGCCGATGCTGCGGGCGGTTTCTGCCACCGACAGGGAAACGCTCCGGTCCGCTTTGGCGTCCACCATGACCCGGGCCTCAGGCGCTTCCTGTTGGACCTTGAAAGCCTCCATTTGCTCTTCAGCCGCTTCCTGCAGAAGGTCCACCATATTGGCACCTGCCAGGCCATCGTAATAGATGGAGGAAGGCAAGTGGCAGGAATGGAACAGGAAGGTTTCGGCCTCCGGAAGGTGGTCCTGAATCCAATTGGCCGTGGTCAGTGCACGGGCTGAAGGTTCGGAAAAATCGGTGGGCACCAGCAGGGTTTTGAGGCCAAATCGCGGGGTATCGGGTACAAAGAGCACCGAGCACTCCGCTTTGCGGGCCACGCGTTTGGGCATCACGCCCGAACTGCCGGGATGCTGTTTGCGGCCCAGGATCAACAAGTCTGCAGACTTGATGTGGGCCCAACGCAGCAGTTGGCTTTCGGCCTTGCCTTCCACAACTTGACATTCCACAGCATAGCGCTCGGCGTCGGGAAATTCTTCGCCAATCAACAGGCGCATGTCCCGGACCAGGCGTTCGTCCAGGGGCAGTTCCGGTTCGCGCAGGGCATCCCGCGCTGCATCCGGCAGGTCCAGGTTCGGGTACACATGGACCACGTAGATCTTATCCGGTCCGAGTTGATCGGCCAGGGAAGCGGTGTAATCGATGATGTCCCGATCCATGGCACTGAAGTCGAGACCGACAATCCAGGTGATGGGGGTTTTCATGGCTTCGGGGTTTTCGTTTCTTAATGCTACGTCCATTTCCCGTTGAATCCCATGGGGCCCATCAGTATGGGCATTAATCCTGATCAGATTATCCGGCGCAAATTCCAGCTGCCGGATGGCCTTGGGGTGCTCTGCGGAAAACAGTTCGATCAATTCAGCCTCAAAGGGTACACGGCCACTGACCACCAGTCGGCCGTTGATTTCCAGTGCCGGCGTGTGGGACACACGCCGGCGAAGCAGCACGTCAATGTCCTGCTCGAGGTGAACGCGCAGGGTCTTGTGCGCCTTGCGTGCAGCCTCGCGGACCTTGTTTACCATGGCCTGCTGTCGGCTGCAGCCGGTACCGTATATAGTGACGTGGTACATCTCAGCTGGGGAATGCGAGGATGGGGGTTCGGCTGTGCCAGGCCATGGCCCGGGTCAGGCTTTCCGCACGCGCCTCGGTGCTGCCACGGTGGCGGTTGCGCAGCACCAGCCAGGCGTCCGGATAGCGATCCATGTATTGGCGCAGTTTGGCCTCTACATCGGTTCCGCGAATCAGGTCAAAGGCGCAGCGTTCGTCGTCCAGCAATTCATGGAATGTTTCCTGGTAATTGCGGTACTCCACGGGGTCCTCAAACACGGCATGCTCTCGCACGTGCAGCACATGCAGGCGCGCATCCAGCGCGAAGACCAGGGCCTGAAGGGTGTGCAGGACGACCGGATCGTGGTCCACAAAATCCACCGCATAGACCAGCGTGCGCGGCAGTGGGCCCTGACCACCGTCCGGAAGCAGTAAGACCGGTTTGCCGGAAGCGTCCAGGGTGCTCAACGTATGGGAACCGGAGGCACCGGATTTCAGGGCATGCGGACCGGAGGTGCCCATGACGATCAGGTCAACCTCCTTGCGTTTTGCCCATGATGCCACGCCGTCTTCGGGAAAATCCTCTACCATGCAGAAAGAAACGGGGACCGCTGTTTGGGTCCGACCATCCAGCAGAAAATCCTCCAGGGCCTGACCGCTGCGTTCTTGTTCGGAGGCCAGCCATCGGTCGGCCTCCTCTTCGTTGGCTGCCATGGCTTGAGGGGTTTGCACGGCATGCAGCAAAACGACTTCGCCGGAAAGGCTTTCGGCCAACCGCAAAGCCAGGTCAAAGGCATGGCGTGAGAGCGGACTGAAGTCAACGGGTACGAGCAGGCGTTTCATGGCGCAGCATTTGAACACCAAACTAGGGGCATCCTCCAGCCGACTCCATGATCCGGGTCAGCCTGGCGCGCAACAGCCATCAATGGCGCCTTTATTGCATTGATTGTCCACATGTTATGCCCAAAAGCCAAGCAGCCGTCCGGGCATGGTATTTTTAACCCGCCACACCCTGGCACTCTATGGGCGTCCTCCAACACGATTCCGAAGCATTGCTGGAATCGGTCTTTGAATCGGCCGTTGACGGGATTTTTGTCATCAATACCCGTGGTATCATCCAGATGGCCAATCCAGCGGCAGAACGGCTGTTCGGTTACGCGGTTTCTGAAATGCTGGGCAACAATATTGCCATGTTGATGCCCCAACCCCACCGGGAGCGGCACGATGAATACATCGAACGGTATCAGCGCAGCGGAGAAGCCCGCATCATCGGCATTGGTCGGGAAGTGGAAGGCCTGCGCAAGGACGGCAGCCGTTTTCCGTTGCGTCTGAGCGTCAGCGAACTGATCGATGAACATGGCCAGACCCTATTCACCGGGGTCATCCACGACATCACAGAAATTAAAAAGGCCGAAGCCGATCTGCGGGAACTCAACCTCCGTCTGGAAAACAAGGTCAGAGCCCGGACCGAGGAACTGTCCAAGGCGGTGAACCGCCTGCTGTCCACCAACCACGATCTGGAACACGAGGTCGGTGAACGGCGCAAGACCGAACGTGCCCTGCAGGAAAGCAAAAAGGAACTCCAGGCCACCCTGGATCGTGAAAAAGAGCTGGGCGACCTGAAATCCCGATTCCTCACCCTGGCCTCCCACGAATTCCGTACACCGCTGACCACGATCCTTTCCTCGGCCTCCCTGATCAGCAAGTACCCGGATGCCGACGGCCAGCCCAAGCGGGAGCGGCACATTGAACGCATCCGCTCGGCCGTGCGCACCTTGACCGGTTTGCTGGAAGACTTCCTGAACGTCGGACGCCTGGAGGAAGGCAAAATCCAACCGCGTTTCGAGGAGGTGGATGCCGCCACCTGCATCGGGGAGTGGGTCGCCGATTTCCGCGAAACGGCCTGGAAAACCGGTGAGATCCGTTTCCGTTGCGGGGATGCAGCGTATCCTTTGCGCACCGATCCCAAAGTGCTGCAAAACATGCTGCTCAACCTGTTGTCCAATGCGGTGAAATACTCCGAACCGCCCATCGATGTGACCGTTTCCCTGCAGCGCAAGGACGGCCTATTGATCCTGTCGGTGGCCGATAAAGGCATGGGCATCCCGCAATCCGAACAGGATCACCTCTTTGAGCGCTTTTTCCGCGCCCGCAATGCCACCAACATCCAGGGCACCGGACTGGGCCTGCACATCGTGCGCGAATACGCCGAATTGCTGGGCGGTACGGTATCCTTTCATTCCGCCGAGGGCGAAGGCAGCACCTTCAGCGCCATCCTGCCCCTGGACCTTTCCCGCTAAACCCCATCCCCGCCACCATGAAAGGCCACATCATCCTCATTGAGGACAACGACGAGGTCCGCGAAAACATTGCGGAGATCCTCGAATTGGACGGATACTCGGTCGACACTGCACCCAACGGCAAAGAGGGCGTGCGCCTTGTCCGGGAAAAAACGCCCGAGCTGATCATCTGCGACATCATGATGCCCGAACTGGACGGCTATGGCGTGCTGCACATGCTCAACCGCGATCCGGCCACCGCCCACATCCCCTTCATCTTCCTTACGGCCAAGTCCGAGCGGGACGACTTCCGAAAGGGCATGAACCTCGGGGCGGACGATTACATTACCAAGCCCTTTGAGGAATTGCAGCTGCTGGACGCCGTACAGATGCGGTTGGAAAAACGCCGACAGTTTTCCTCGGTGGATGTGGAGCGCAATGCCGAAGGTTTGGGGTCCTTCATCAGCGAGGCGCGTGCCCGCGAAGCCCTGCAGCACCTTTCCGAGGACCGGGAGGTGCGCCACCTCAAACGCAAGGAACTCATCTATCGGGAGGGCGACCGCCCGCGCTATCTGTACCTCTTGCAGGCCGGCAAGGTCAAGGCCTTCCGCGTGAGCGAAGACGGCAAGGAGTACATCACCGACCTGTTCAAGCCCGGGGACTTCTTTGGCATGTCCGCGCTGATGCGCGAAACGCCTTACGGCGATACCGCAGAAGTGCTTGAGGATGCCGACATCTGCCTCATTCCGGCAGACGATTTCCACGCCCTGCTGCACAACGACAAAGACGTCAGCCACCGCTTCATCCAGCTTTTGGCCGACCATCTGGAAGAAACCGAGACCCGTCTGGTCCGCCAGGCCTACGACTCGGTCCGCAAACGGGTGGCGGACGGCTTGCTGCTGCTGGAAGGGCGTTACCGGGACCGGGGTGGCGACAAGCCTTTTTCCATGCACATCATGCGCGACGACCTGGCGGGCATTGTAGGCACAGCCAAGGAAACGGTCATCCGGACCCTGACGGATTTCCGACAGGAAGGCCTGGTGGACATCGGCTCTAACGGTGAAATTGTCATCAAAAACCACGAAGGGCTCGAACACATCATTGCATGATGGAACGAGCCCTTCTAACAGCTTTCCTTTTCGGAAAGCCCCCCGTCATATATGCGTTGTCCGGGCCGTGGCCCGATGGAAGCGTGTTGAACGGCCGGCTGATGGGGTGGACCGGCCTGCGGTTGAAACACCACTGCTGAGCCGCGCGCTAATGCTCCGCGGGAGCACAGGTGTTGATGCCCAGTACGGCGTACATCGGACACCAACCCAGAATGGCTATGAGGAACACCGGAATGGCCAAAGCCATGAGCCAGAGCTGGCCGGTGAGTCCGCCGATGATGCCCAGCAGCATCATGATCGTGTAGCGTACAATGATGTCGTAAAAACCCATGTTGTGGGTGAACAAGCTGTCTTGCTGAGCCATGGCGGCGGGGATTTGTACGAGGGGAATGAGGGTCAATCGATGGGCCTTGATCCAAGGTTTTCCGAGGCTTCAGGACCCGCGTTCAAGGCTTTGAACCATTGGCCTGAACGATGCCATAAAGCTAGAGGCGCTTTGGAGCCGGTTCCATGCTGCGGGTCAGGAAGCCTTGTGTTCGCCGTCAGGCGAATGCATGACTCCGGGCAGCGGCATCCCGGACGAGCATCAGTTCAGAGCCCCTGCGGTGGCGGTTTTATTCCTTGACCACCAACACGGCATGGTCCATGGCCTTTTCCAACAGGCTTTCCGTGACGCTGCCCACAAACAGGCGTTCAATGGCCCCATGGCCATGGGCACCGATGACCACCAGGTCCCCCGCGCTTTGTTCCACTGCCTTGAGGATGTCGGCGGCGGCGTTGTTGCCACCAACCGGCGTCAACAACGCTGTTTCCAACAGCGCATCCGCGTCGGCATGCTTGAGGAAATTTTCGAGGGCCTCTACGGCATTGGCCTTCATGATGCGTTCAAACTGTTCGGCGGTCCTGGAAAGCTGGAAATGGCCTGGCGGGATGTCGAAAGCGTGGAACACGCGCAGCTCCACATCATCTAGGCGTTCGGCCAGTTGGCCGGCCCGGAACAGGGCCTTGGCCGATTGTTCAGAAAAGTCCACCGGCACCAAAAGCCGCTCCAAACGGGGTTCCAGATCGGCCGACTGCCCCATGGGAAGGACCAAAACCGACGCATGCACATGGCGCACCAGCCGTTTGATGTGCACGGTTTCATCCACGCTGTTGCCCATGCGGCCAATCAGGATCAGGTCGGCATGTTTAACCGCTGCCCAATGGGTGATCTGGCTTTCCACCTTGCCTTCCAATACATCGATGTGGATGCGGGTTTGGCCCAGATCGCCGAAATAGCGTTTGATGCGTTCCCGGATGCCGGAGGTGATCTCCTCGTCGACGGGCATGACCGTGGCCTCCTCGCTGCGGAAGCGCACGCTGAAATCCAGTTGGCTCTCCAAATCCGGCGTCACGTGGACAAAATAGATGTCCTCCGGCCTGTAGATTTTGGAGCAGTATTCGGCAAAGCGGATGAGGTTCTGGTCTTCGTCCTCCCGATTGAGGACCACCAGCATTTTGCGGTAGGGCATCATGACGGTATGGTATTGGTGCGTGTGCACCAAAACTCGCACGTTGCCCACAGCCGAGGGCTGCGCGCCGTCAGGAAGGCCATTGCGAATCGTCAACGGCCACTGTTCCCGACAGGGGCGGAACAGTACGATGGATCCGCTGTGCCACTGACCTTAAATGCCTGAGCCTAAGCGGGTTGCTGCACCGGCAAACCGGCTTCCTCCATGGCCACAAAGCCGCCCGGCACGTTGGTCAAATCCGTAAAGCCCAGGCGGGTCAACAAGCTCCAAGCCACCAGCGACCGGTAACCCCCCTGGCAGTGCAGCAGATAGGGGGCCTTGGGGTCCAAGCCCTCCAGGCGTGACTCCAGGTAGTCCAGAGGCACGTTGCGTGTACCTTCAAAATGGCCCGCATCGTATTCGCTGGGTTTACGCACATCGAGGACCTCGGGCGCTTCGCCGCCCCAGGCGGCAGTCAGGCTTTCCGGACTTTGCTCGGGCACCCGGGCCAACGGCTTGCCCGCTGCTTTCCAGGCCTCAATGCCACCGCTTAAAAAGCCCCGGGCATGGTCATAGCCCACACGGCTCAGTCGGCGTACGGCTTCTTCTTCCCTGCCCTGTTCAGCCACCACCAGGATGGGTGTGGCCAGGCTGGGCACCAGGGCACCGACCCAGGGCGCAAAGTTGCCGTCCAGGCCAATGAACACCGACCCGGGGATATGGCCTTCGGCGAAGGCCTCCACGCTGCGGGTGTCCAACACAATGCCGGGCAGTTCGGCGTCTTCGGCTTCCAGCTGTTGTTGCCGTTTGTCAAATGCCTCCGGCGAAAGAGGTTCCAAACCGCGCTCCATAACCGCATCAAACGCGTCATAGCCTTCCTTGTTGAGGCGGACATTTTCGGGGAAATAGGACGGCGGCGGCATGAGCCCTTCGGTGACTTCTGCGATGAATTCGGCTTTGCTCATGTCGGCCCTCAGGGCATAGTTGAACTGCTTCTGGTTGCCGAGCGTGGCTGAGGTCTGGTCGCTCATTTTCTTTCCGCAGGCCGAACCGGCGCCATGCGCTGGATATACAATCACATCATCCGGCAGGGGCATGATCTTGTTGCGCAGGCTGTCGAAGAGCATGCCCGCCAGATCCTTTTCGGTCAGTTCTCCAGCTTTCTGGGCCAGGTCCGGCCGGCCCACGTCGCCAATGAACAGGGTATCGCCGGTGAAGATGCAATGCGGTTTGCCCTGTTCGTCGCGCAACAGGTAGGTGGTCGATTCCAGGGTATGGCCGGGCGTGTGCAGGACCTCGATGGTGGCTTTGCCGATGGCAAAACGTTCGCCGTCTACGGCGACGTGGGCTTCAAAGCCGGTCTTTGCGCCGGGACCGTATACCAGTTTGGCCTTGGTCTTGTCGGCCAGGTCCACGTGGCCGGACACAAAGTCGGCGTGGAAATGGGTCTCGAAAACATGGGTGATACGGGCCCTGCTTTCGGCGGCACGCTCGATGTAGGGAAAGGACTCGCGCAGCGGGTCGATGACCGCGGCCTGGCCGTCGGATTCGATGTAGTAGGCCGCCTGAGC
>JAUIHG010000131.1 GCA_030432405.1 Bacteroidia bacterium
ACTCAGAGCGTCGGGCAGACCTTCTCGGCCGCCGTCCGGATACGTTGACGCCGCTGTATCCAATCTCTGCTCGACGTTGAACTGTTGCTGGTGATCCCCTTGACCTGACCCAGCGTCGAGGTCGGAAGCTGCTGAATACAGGCATCCGACACACCGGCATTCCGCAGCGCCGGTGTCAGCGACGCGCGCAATTGCTCCGCGCCGGCATTCTTCCCCGGCGACGTCGTCGTGGTGCAACCAGCAACAATTGCAACGGCGAGCGTTGTGGCGATGCCAGCGAGCAATCCGATCGCGAGCGCTAGTACCGCCGGGGCTTCCTCCGGGAAGGCGAAGGCAACCGCCTGGGCCGCATCCTGTACCGCCAATTGGTTGGCCGTCATTTCCCCGAGGCATTGCAAACGGCCAAAACCCTGCGGGCATACGACGATGCCTTTGCGCACCAACCCCATGTATCCATCCAGCACCGGTTCCTGCGGGCTTCTGCCCACGCGCATGTGGGTGCATTTGATGAGGCATTGGGCGAGACGGCGGCCTTGCTCCAGGACCCGATGCTGCCGCACCACGCCGACTACCACGGTTTTGCCCTGATCCTGAACCTCATCCTGCATCTGGAACTGGGCAACGATGCGCATTTGCCCTACGCGGTGGAACGCACCCGGCGCGTTTTAAAACCGCGGAAACAGGGTTACGCGGTGGAACGGCATTTTTTGCGCTTTCTGGGGGACCGCGAGCGGGCCGGCAAGGATCAGGTTGCCCAACATGAGGCCTTTGCCGCCCTGCGGCGGCGTCTGGAACCGCTATTGGAGGACCCTTTTGAACGCAACGCCTTCCATTATTTCGACTTCCTGTTGTGGATCGACGCCCACCTGGCCGGCATCAGCATGGAGGACGAGGCCAAAAAGCACCGCAACAGCGCAGGCCAGCTGTAGCGCGAAACAGCGAATTGGGTTAGCTTTGCGCTTCGCGAAAGGTCCGGTTCCTTATGGCGTGTACCCTACGCATGGCGCCTTAGTTCAATGGATAGAACGTGGGTTTCCGGAGCCCAAGATATAGGTTCGATTCCTATAGGCGCTACCAACCCGGCTGCATCGGCAGCCGGGTTTTTTATGCTCTGCCAAGGCCGTCCGGATGCAGTCCGCCACGCTTTAACGCAGGACCAAGCCTCCTGGATCGGCTATCTTCGAAGCTTCCATTTCCAACCCCTATAGCACCCATGTCCGATCCCCAGCACAGCGGGAATGCCCAAGCGGCTGCCGGTTCCACTCAGGCTCCGGACCATTCGACGGATGCCGCACCAGCCCGGTCCAAGCATTTCATCGAACTGATGGTCGATGAACACCTCAAAAGCGGACGCTTCCAGGGAAGGGTGCATACCCGATTCCCGCCGGAGCCCAACGGCTATCTGCACATCGGACACTGCCTGGCCATTTTCGTGAATTTCGAATTGGCCAAACGCTACGGCGGCAAGACCAACCTGCGCTTCGACGACACCAATCCGGCTGCCGAGGAACAAGAATTTGTGGATGGCATGCGCGAAGACATCCATTGGCTGGGCTACGATTGGGAAGACCGCGAATTCTACGCATCCGACTATTTCGAACAACTCTACAAATGGGCGGTTGAACTGGTGCGCAAAGGCAAGGCTTACGTGGACGATTCCACGGTGGAGGAGATCCGGCAAATGCGCGGCAATACCGAAACGCCGGGTACCGAGAGCCCCTACCGGGAGCGTCCGGTGGAGGAAAACCTGGATTTGCTCGCCCGTATGAAGGCGGGCGAATTCGCCGAAGGCAGCCGGGTGCTGCGGGCCAAAATCGACATGGCCTCGCCCAATATGCACCTGCGCGATCCGGCCATGTACCGGATCATCAACAAGCCCCACCACCGCACCGGCAGCAACTGGCACATCTACCCGATGTACGACTGGGCGCATGGCCAGAGCGACTCCATCGAAGGCATTACCCACTCGCTGTGCACCCTGGAGTTTGAGGTGCATCGGCCGCTGTACGACTGGTTTGTGGAACAACTCGGCATCTACGCCCCGCAGCAAATCGAGTTTGCGCGCCTGAACGTGGACTACTTCATTACCTCCAAACGCAAACTGCGGCAGTTGGTGGAGGAAGGCCACGTCTCCGAATGGGATGATCCGCGCATGTTGACCATCCGCGGCATGCGGCGCCGGGGTTACCCGCCCGAATCCATCCGGCTGTTTTGCGAGAAGGTGGGCGTGGCCAAGCGCAACGGCTCCAACGAGTTTTCCCTGCTGGAGTTTGCCGTGCGGGAAGTGCTCAACAAGTCAGCCCCCCGCATGATGGCTGTGCTGGACCCGGTGGAGCTGGTGCTGGAAAACTGGCCGGAAGGCAAAACCGAAACGGCATATTTAGACAACAATCCGGAGGACGCATCGGCTGGTCAACGCGAGCTTCCGTATTCGAATCGGTTTTGGATCGAACGTTCCGATTTCAAAGTAGATGCACCGCGCAAGTATTTCCGCCTGGCGCCAGGCCGTATGGTGCGCCTCAAAGGCGCCTACATTGTGGAATGCACGGGCCACGACGCAGATGCCGATGGCCGGGTGACCCAAATACAGGCGCGCTGCATCGAAAACAGCCGTTCGGGTCAGGACACATCCGGCCTGAAGGTCAAAGGCACCATCCACTGGGTGCCGGTGGATCAGGCTGTAGAAGCGGAGGTACGGGTCTACGACCGCCTGTTTTCCGACCCCACGCCGGCCAGCCACAAGGACCGTGACTTCCTGGAGTTCCTCAATCCGGATTCCTTGCAGGTGATCCCGAACGCCAAATTGGAGCCGGCGCTCAAGGAAGTCGCCTTGGGCCAGACGGTGCAGTTTTTGCGCAACGGCTATTTCTGCATCGACCCGGACAGCACACCCGATGCCCTGGTGTTCAACCGCACGGTCAGTTTGCGGGACGCCTGGGCCAGGCAGCAAAAGGGTTGAACCATCCATGCCCTTACGGGCCGGCAAACCAAGCCACCCGCTAAGGCCTCAGGGCCGCGCGCAACCAGGAAATCGGATGCCGTGCCTCAAGGCCGGTGCCGTCTTTGATCTGGTGGCGGCAGCTGGTACCGGGTGCGGCAATGCCCGTGGCCTTAGCGCTGCTGCTGGAAGCACTCGGCGCCGCGCCGCGCAGGGTGGGGAAGAGGCGCTGTTCGCCAACGGCCATGCTCATGGCGTGGTGTTCGGCTTCGTAGCCGAAGGACCCTGCCATGCCACAGCAGCCGGCATCCAACACCGTGACGTCGTGGCCTTCTGGCAGGGCAAGAGCTTCCGCACACCCTTGAATACCCACCAGCGCTTTTTGGTGGCAATGGCCGTGGAGCAACAGGTTTTGCCGCAAGGCGTGTTCGCCCGTAGCCGGGCGAAAATCTTCCGGGCCTAAACGGCCTGCGCGGGCTTCCAACGCCAGAAAATCTTCCAGCAAGAAAGCCTGTCCGGCCAGGCGTACAGCGGCACGTTTCAGGCCATCGGAAACCAGGTCGGGGTATTCGTCGCTGAAGCCGAGCAGGGCAGAAGGTTCCATGCCCAAAAGAGGCCTGTCGGCACGTACGAGGTCCTGCAGCGCCTCCACATTGCGGTCGGCGCAGCGCCGGGCATGGTCCAGCATCCCTTTGGAGATGAAGCTGCGGCCGCTTTCGCCGCAAGGCGCCAAGGCTACCCGGTAGCCCAGACCTTCCAAGAGTTTCACGGCATCGCGTCCAAGATCCACGTCCAGGCGGTTGCTGAAGGCATCGGCAAAGAGCCATACGCTGCCGCGTGCAACCGGCCAACGCGCCGCAAATGCCGTCTCGCGTTCGGCCGCACTGGCAGCAAACCAGGCCTTGAGGGACTGGCGTTGGACGGCGGGAAGGCGGCGCCCGGGATGCACACCCAGGAGCTTTTTCAGGCCCCGGGACAGCGGGTTGCGCAGCGCGGACTCCGAGGCCAATACGCTGTTGTACAGACCCGCAAAAGGTGCGGCCAGGTCGTTGAGCCGGGCCACGTGGCCAAAGGCCAGCCGCCGCCATTGATATGGCCGCCATGGCAGGCCATCCCCCCGGTGGCGCTGGTACAGCCATTCGCTTTTCAAGCGCGCCATGTCCACATTGCTCGGGCATTCGCCCGTGCAGCCCTTGCAGGCCAGACACAGGTCCAACACGGCTTCCAGAGCGGGGTCCTTCCAGGGGTCGCGGACCTTTACCGCTTGGCCGCCTTCGCCTCCGGCGAATTCCCGCCAACGGCCCCCGAGCACCTCCCGCAGCACATTGGCCCGCGCACGGGTGGTCTCGGATTCGTTGCGCGTGGCGTGGTAGGAGGGGCACATGGTACCGCCCGCGGCCGGAGGTTTGCGGCAGTCGCCCGAACCGTTGCACTGCTCGGCCGCCCGGACCACCCCCTTGGTGGCCTCCCAACGGAAGCCGGTCTCGTAGTGCGGCGTCTGCTGGTTGGCACGGTAGCGCAGGTCTGCATCCATGGGGGGCGCCTGTACAATCTTGCCGGGGTTGAGGATAGCCCGGGGGTCCCAAACGGCCTTGAGGGATTCCATGGCTGCATAGGGAACTTCGCCCACCTGGGCGCGCAAAAACTCCCCGCGCAAACGGCCGTCCCCGTGTTCGCCGGAAAGGGAACCACGGTAGCGCTTGACCAGGGCGGAGACGTCTTCGGCAATGCGGCGAAAGGCGGCCTGGCCCGCCGCGCTTTTGAGGTCGAGGATGGGCCGCAGGTGGAGTTCGCCGGAACCGGCGTGTGCATAATGCACCGCGTGCATGTTGTGCTCCCGCAACAGGGCGTTGAAGTCCCGGATATAGGCCGGGAGGTCTTCCACATCCACCGCTGTGTCTTCGATCACCGGAGCGGGTTTGGCGTCTCCGGGCAGGTTGCTCAAAAGCCCCAGGCCGGCCTTGCGCAACGCCCAGACCCGGCCCATGTCCGAACCCCGCACCACCGGGAAGGCATAACCGATATCCGCTTCCCGGAACGATCGTTCCAGGTTTTGGACCGAATGTTCCAATTCTGCTTCCGATGGCGCCATCAGCTCGATGACCAGGATGGCCTTGGGCGCTCCATCCAGGAAAAAGCGGTAGGGGGCAAAGCGCCGATTGTTGGCCGTGGCTTCAAAGATGTAGTGGTCCATCAGTTCCACGGCCGCAGGGCCAGCCTGCAAGGCTACCAGGTTGCCGCGCAGCGCTTCGTCGATGCTGGAAAAGTGCGCACAGACCAGGGCTTTATGCGATGGTGGCAGGGGCTCCAGGCTCAATTGAACCCGTTCCAAGAGCATCAGCGTACCCTCCGAACCGCAGACCAGTCGGGTCGGGTCGATGGCCGCCTGCAGGCGCTTCCCCTGCGCCGGATGGCTGGAGCCCCGCGGCATGGGCGCCGCACCCAACAGCAGGTCGAGCGCATAACCGGTATTGCGGCGGGGGATGCCTGGTTTGGGGCCTTCGCGCTGCAAGGCGTCCCGCAACCCGGTGTCCGCCTGCAAGTCCCGCAGCTGGCGGTAAATGGCTCCTTCCAGGCCTTCGCGCCCGCAGGCGCTTTCCCAGGCGACGGCATCCAGCGGCGCAAAACACACCGCACGGCCGTCGGCCAAAAAGCCCTCCACCGCCAGGACATGTTCCCGGGTGCTGCCGTAGACCACCGAGTTGGCGCCGCAGGAATTGTTGCCCACCATACCCCCGATCATGGCGCGGTTGGCCGTGGAGGTTTCTGGGCCAAAAAACCAGCCGTGGGGCTCCAGGAAGCGGTTGAGCTCGTCGCGGATGACGCCGGGTTCCACCCAAACCGTACCCGCCTCGGCGTCCAGCTCCAGGATGCGGGTCCGGTGTTTGGAATAGTCCAGCACCATCCCGCCCCCGACCACCTGACCGGCAAGGCTGGTACCGGCTGTGCGCGGCAGAAGGCCGACCCCATGCTGTCCGGCAAAGTCCAGCAGCGCCTGCACGTCTTCGGCGTTCGCCGGGAAGGCGACCGCCACGGGCAATTCCCGGTAAGCCGAAGCGTCCGTGGCATAGAGGCTTCGGGTCAGCGTACTGCGGTCCAGGCGATCACCAAGGCGGGCCTGAAGGCCGGCCCAGTGTTCCGCGGAAAGGGCTTTGGGGCGCATGGAAGGGGAAGGCAAGCAGGCGTTGGGGCGGTCCAAAACAGGGGCATCTGCAGTGGCCGCAGGGCGCAATTTAGCCCGTGCCCTGTTGCCCTCCGCCTACCGGCGAAGGCCATTTGCCGCACCCGGGAACACGAAGAGGGCCTGAGGTGTTGAACAGGGGTAAGCCAAACAGAACCCGGTCATAGGCATGCAGCCGTTTTGCATGATGCTGCGCTGTATGGCGGGTCCTTTTAAGTTCCTGTTCATGCACCGTTTCAAGCGTATGTTTTCCCCTCTTTTGGTCATCTTGCTCGGCGCGGGCTTAAGCACAAGCTTGAGCGCCTGCAGCGGCGATGGCCGCCATTCCCAAACGGCTGAACGCCACCAAACCCACGCCATGGCCAACGCCTCTCATGCTTCTTCCGCCTCCACGCCCGGCAATGCCACCGACCAACGGCAGACCCAGCCCATCGCTCAACCACGGCAGGACGGCCTGGAGGAAGCCACCTTTGGCTCCGGATGTTTTTGGTGTACCGAGGCCTATTTCGACGCTCTGGAAGGGGTGCAATCCGTGGTTTCGGGCTATTCCGGGGGTTTTGTCAAAAACCCCAGCTACAAGGAGGTCTGCACGGGCCGAACCGGCCATGCCGAGGTGACCCGGATTGTTTTTGATCCCGCGCAAATCAGCTTTGCCGAACTGTTGGAAGTCTTCTGGGCCACCCACGATCCCACCACGCTCAACCGCCAGGGCAACGATGTGGGTCCGCAATACCGTTCGGTGATTTTTTACCACACGGAGCAGCAACAGCGGATTGCCGAAGCATCGAAGGAAGCCGCGGAAGAATCCGGTACCTGGAATGCGCCCATTGTCACCGAAATCAGCCCTCTGGTCAATTGGTATCCCGCTGAGGATTACCACCAGGATTATTTTGCCAACAACCCGAATCAGCCCTATTGCTCGATGGTCATCCGGCCCAAGATGGACAAGTTCAAGGCCCGCTTTGCCGAAAAGCTGAAAGGCGTGCAGTAGGTCGGCGGTGCTCCCAAGCAGCGGGTTCACTGGCTGCCGTGCTGCACGAGGAAGCTGCGCTGCACAAGCACTTGCCCCCGCTGGTCCAACACCACCAGGCCGTACCAGCCGGTGCTCAGGCTGCGGGTTTCCCATTGCCAGCGGTTGCTGCCTTCAGCCAGGATGGCCTGGCCCTGCTGCTGCACCCGGCCCATATGGTCGACCAGCTTCCAGAGGCCTTCGCCCGAGCGGGCGGACGCAAAACGGGCATACAAACGGTCCGAGGCAGGCACGGGATACAGCTGCGCCTCCTGAGGCTGGCCCATAGAGACCCCGCGTACTTCGGAATAGTCTGCGCTGCCGTCCAGATCCAGTTGATGGATGCGGTAGAAGTTCCAGCCGCGCATTGGGTGCTCGTCCACAAAGCGGTAGTCCGCACCCCAGCTGGAACCCGCGGCGGGCAGCTGTCCCAGAGGCGTCCAGCTTTGGCCATCGGTGGAACGCTGCGGCACAAAATGCGACGCGTTGATCTCCGCTCCGGTGCTCCATTCCAGCAGCACCTGTTCGCCTACCGGCGAAGCCTCAAAGGCCGTCCATTCTACGGGCAGGGGACTGGTTGACGTGGCGCCGAGGGTGATGAAACTCCCATCGCCAATGTCTCCGCCAGGCAGCGTGAAGGTCACCGTGCGGTCCGCGGCACTGACCGCATCCGGCGTATAGGCCGTGGCACCGGCAAAGCTGGATACCGAGGACAACAGCAGGCGCAAATTCTGTAGGCTGTCTTCCGAGACCCAGGGGTGCACGGCGGCAGCTCCACTGAGCTTGGTCAGGTCAAACTGAATCGAAACCTGGCCCACTTCCCGGGTTACGCTGGAACCGGAAAAAGCCATGACCTCCTGTTCGGCGAAACGCCACACCCGCGGGATGCGCTCCACGATGCCGGAGGGCACATCCGTGGTCTGCACGGTATCCAGCCTGCCGTCGTCGTTGCCCCACAGCATGAACGAGAGGTCTTCGCCGAAGGCGAGGGGACTGGCTTCATCCGTTTCGGCACCGAGCCAAAGGGTCAACAGATCGTCGCCATTCGTGCTGCGGGCCTTGCGTTGGTCCAGGCCGCTGGTCAGGTCTTTGCCGACGCCGGCCACATCGTGGTGGTAGGCCGAGAGGCTTGAAGCATCCCAGATGACCACATCGTTGGAGGCCACGTAATCGTGCTCGAGGTGGATGCCGTACTTAAGCCCCAGGTACGTCTCGATCTTGTCCATGTCCGCATCGGTCAGCGTATCGTCCAGGTACAGGAGCACTTCGGGAATGTCCCCGGTGTAGGTGCTGCCGTTGTTGCTGCCGTCGTAGGTCTCGGCCTCCGAACCGACACCCACAAAACCGTAGCGGTTCAACACAGTGCCCACCGTTTGGCCGGTGGACTCCCGGTTGGTGTTGACCTCTACGTTGCCGTCCACCCGCATGTAGGTTTCGTTGGTCAGCGTGTTGTCGTAGCGCGCGCAGACCAGGTGCGGAAGGCTGTCGTTGAATCCGGTGGCCGAGCTGTAGTTGTCGCGGGTGCTGCTGGCCGTGAAGCTGAAGCCCAAACTGCCGTCGTCGCCACGAATGAACACGTTGAACCACTCACTTCTGTCATAATCGATGAAAGACCAGTTGTCGTTGTAGGCTGTGCCTTCATAATCGGTACGGAATACCGCACAGGTCATGATCTGGTTGACCGGGGTTTGGAGGTTCAATTGGCTGATGGGCAGATAATCGTTCACCCCGTCAAAGCGGATGTTGGCGTTGAAGTTCATGCCCGGGTCTGCCGACAACAAGGTGGGCCGCTCGCTGCTGCCGGTCTGGCTCAAACTGGGCGCTTTGGGGGCACTGTTGCCCCAACTCACCACAGCGCTGCCGCTGGTCGTCAAAGCGCTGTCTCCAGCGAACCACAATTCCAGGTTGTCGATCAATCCGGCCGGTGCGGGGCCCACATATTGCCCGGATGAAGCGATGCTGAAGTAGTCGCCATCGGCCAGGTTGATGCCCGTAAAGTCCAGGGTCACGCCGTCAAATGCCGTCGCCGGATAGGTCGTGGCGCCCGTGCTGAAATCGGCATCACCGTTTTCCACCACCAGAACATAATCGCCAACGGCCGTGCCGGGCAACACGATGGTGCCCATGTCAAACTGCAGGTGCAGGTTGCCCGGGTCGCCTCCGTACTCCTCCACATACCAGGTCCGGTTCAGGATGATGTTGTACCCGGCCGGTACCCCGGCATCCGTGGCATCGGTTGAGCCGTTGTCGTGGCCGATGGCGGTAAAACGCATGTTTCCGCCAAAACCGTTGGCGTTGGTGGCATTGCTGGCGGCAATGCTGCCCAATCCGACGCTCAGGGCACTGCCCGAAGTTTGGCTTCTGGATTGTTTTTGGCTCAGGCCCGCATCGTCGTCGCGGCCCAGGACCAGAATGCCATGGCTGTGAGCCGACAGGGCCGTGATGTCCCAGTAGGTGCTTCCATCCGAAGCCAGGTAGTCGTGCTGCAACGTGATGCCGTACTTGGCGGCCAGATAGCTTTCCAGGCGTTCAAATTCCGCATCGCTGAGGGCGGTATCCTCGAAGTAGACCAATTCGGCGATGTCGCCTTCAAAGTAGACGTTGTTGCGCCCTCCGTTTTCTCCGGTGGCTTCGGAGCCGTCCCCCACAAATCCATAGCGGGTCAGGGAACTTCCGGATCCCAGTTGGCTGGATGTGGCCTTCACATCCGCTGAGTACGCCACTCCGCCATCGGCACGAATGGCCACATCTGTCACGACCGAATTGTCGTAACGGAAACAACCGATATGGGGAATGCCGTTGTTCAGGCCGGATATGGCACTGCCGTCCAGATCGCTGACCGAACCGGTGGCCAGAGCGAGTTCAAGCGTGCCTGCATCGTTGACGTTGAAATTGAAATATTCGCTGCGGTCAAAGTCCAGCAAAGCCCAGTTGTTGCTGCCTGAATGGTCGGTGCGGAAAACCACGCAAGCGGTGTTTTTGTCAATGCGGTTG
>JAUIHG010000338.1 GCA_030432405.1 Bacteroidia bacterium
CTTGCGCTGGCTCGGGCATACTGGGTACCGACGGCATACGGGCGGCCGAAGGGAGCGGGGCGCAGGCACTCCAACCCAGCAGGAACAAAACAATCAACGCAACGGAAAACGGGTTCGGGAAGGTGGGGGACAGGCCGGAAACGGGCATGGCGATAAAGGTAACGGCCGCACCACGTTGAACGGGCGGCCATGCATGCGTCTGGCGGCTTTTACACCGGTGTGGAATAGAGAGCCGGAACGCCATGCCGTAGACCTTCGCCTCCGGCGAACAACTTATCCACGGCCGCACCGTAAGCCCACCACTTCCTTCTGTGCCTCAGGGCACGGAGCGCGGACAAAACCATCCGTTTATCCGTACATTTGCCGCGGAAAAAACCGGCGCTTTCATGAGTACCCTCACGCGCCTGCGCAAAGGCCTGGATATCAAAATCATAGGCAGCGCGGCGAAGCAATTGGACGGCGAACACCGTCCGGCATCCTATGCCCTGAAACCCACGGATTTCATCGGCATGGCGCCCATCCCGAAGGTGATCCCCAACGAGGGCGATAGCGTTCAGGTGGGCGACCACATCTTCTTTGACAAGACCCGTCCGGAGGTGTTTTACACCGCACCGGTCAGCGGCACGATCGCCCGGATTGAACGCGGGGACAAACGCGCCATCACGGCGGTGGTCATCGAAGCGGATGCCGAGTTGCGCTTTCGCGAATTCCCTGTGGAGGATCCGGCGGGTATGGAGCGCGAAACCATCATCCAGCGCATGCTGGATGCCGGTGCATGGCCCTTTGTGCGGCAGCGTCCCTTCAATACTGTGGCCATCCCGACGGATACGCCCAAGGCCATCCACGTGTCCGGATTTGACTCCGCGCCCCTGGGTGTGGACTACAACTTCATTCTCCAGGGCCGGGAAAAGAGCTTCCAGCGGGGGCTTGATGTCCTGCGCAAACTCAGTGGGGGCAAAGTGCACCTCAACCTGTCGGCCCGCAACAAGCCGGTGGATGCGCTCAACCAGGCAACCGGGGTGCAGATCAACTGGTTTGACGGTCCCCACCCGGCGGGCAACGTCGGCATCCAGATCCACCACGTGGACCCCATCAACAAGGGCGATGTGGTCTGGTTTGTCCGTCCCCAGGACGTTTTGGTGATCGGAAAGCTTTTCCACGAGGGCCGCTTTGATCCGGAACGCACCATCGCCGTGGCGGGTCCTGAAGTGACCCGTCCACGCTACATCCGCACCCGATTGGGGGCCCATGTAGCGGGGCTTTTGGACGGCCGCCTGCGTCAGGAGCATGTGCGCGCCATCAGCGGCAATGTGCTGACCGGTACTCAGGTGGACCGCAAGGCAGGTTTCCTGGGTTTTTACGACGACCTGCTCAGCGTGATCGCCGAAGGCGACCAACCCGAAATGTTCGGTTGGCTGCTGCCCAGCTACCCGCGGCCCAGCGCTTCGAACACCTACCCGATCATCCTCAACGATGCACCGGAGGAAGGCTTCCGGGTCAACACGAGCACCCATGGCGAAGAGCGGGCTTTTGTGATGACCGGCCAGTACGAAAAGGTGCTGCCCATGGACCTCTATCCGGTGGCTTTGTTGAAAGCCATCATGGCCCGTGATTTTGAACTCATGGAGGGCCTGGGCATTTACGAAGTGGATACCGAAGACATGGCCCTTTGCGAGTTTGTCTGCACCAGCAAAATCGACGTGCAGGAAATCCTGCGCGAGGGCCTGGAATTTGTCCGCAGCCAGAGCTGACCGCTTCCCGGCCTGAGCGGCATACCACCGCCGCACAGGCCCAGCTACTCAGAACCGTTGATCCAATACCGCCGATCACTGAATGGACCCCATTAAACCGATCCGCGACTCCCTGAGCAAACCGCTTTGGGAGACGATC
>JAUIHG010000132.1 GCA_030432405.1 Bacteroidia bacterium
GAAAACAACGCTTACCCTATTCATCGCAATGCTTTCCAGCGTGGCCGCTTTTGCGCAGCCCGCGGAAAACTACCTTATTGATGCCGACAACGACGGCAGTGCAGACGGCATTCTGTACCGCGACGAAGTGTACACCTCTGCCAGCCAGCTGGTGTACTTTGCCGACCACCTCGGCGGACCAGGCAGCTTTACCTACAACCGCGATGTGGTCCAGTACGACGGCAGCACCAAGGACCTGACCCTGGACGTGTACTACGGCGACTACGGCACCGACACCCTGGCCGCCCGCGACAAACCGGTGATTTTCTTCTTCTACGGCGGCGGTTTCAGCCAGGGCACCAGCATCCGGGTCAAGGACCTGTGCCTTCAATACGCCAGCCGGGGCTATATCGCTGTGGCACCGAACTACAGCATCGGTTTCTACGGTGCCTACGAAGAAGATTCCTTCGACATCTGCACGAGCCTGCGCAGCGTTGCCGAAGCCCCCTACCGCGCTCTGCTCGACGCGCAGGCCGCCATGCGCTGGGTCCGCGACAGCCTGGGCCACTATACGGGCGTTGACGTGTCCGCGGACCACTTCTTTATTCAGGGCCCGAGCTTCTTCCCGATGCTCAGCCACATGCAAAACGACGAAGTGCCCGGCCCGCTGCTGGCCATGGGCCATCTGGACGACAGCATCAAGGTCAAGGCTTCTGTGGGCCGCTCGGCGGCCATCAGCCTGATGGACCTCTTCATCGACGAAGACGACACCGCGCCCTTCCTCATCTTCCACGGCACCTGCGACAAATCGGTGCCCTTCTCCCGCTTTACCCTTGCTTCGCGCTTCGGATGCGACAGCATCCCGGATACCACCGGCGGCCCTGGCGGCCCTTCGGGCATTCCCGGAGACGCGATGATCAACGGTTCCTACCAGATTGTCCAGGAAGTGGACCACTACTTTGAGTACTATCCCATCTGTGGCCTGCACCACTCCCTGAAAAACATCGAGGAGCAGGAAATGCGGGAGCCGATGGCCAAGTTCCTCTACAACATGGTGGTGGACAGCATCCTGCCCAGCGACCCGCCGTACATCGAGCCCTTCATGGTGGCGCCCTGCGACATCAACGGCAAGTGCACCGGCAAGGACCGCTTTGGCTGGTGCTTTGGCGCCACGCAACTCGATCCGGAAGACGGCAGCGGCACCTGCTCGCGCAGTTCCCGCGTGATCGATCGGCCCCGCTTCATGACCGAGCGCCTGGTCGAACCGATGAACGGCATGATGGTGTTCCCCAACCCGACCACGGGTCCGCTGACCATCACCATGGAAATGCCGGAGGCCACCGACGGCCAGGTACAGGTGTTTGACGCCTTCGGCCGAATGGCCTATACCACCAGCCTGGACCTGATCCGTGGTCTGAACGTGCAGCGCATCGAACTGCCCGCCAGCCTGCCCGGCGGCATGTATGTGGTGCAGGTCAATGGCCAAACCGCCGGTCGCGTGCTCAAGCGCTGATCCAGCGGCCACCCGGAGTATTTGCGCGGCCACCGCGCGAAGGCTTCCAGCAACGGCCAGGTGCTCTTCAAAGAGTGCCTGGCCGTTGTGTTTGGAGCCGGTGCCGGGCCACCGATGCGGTGGACGCATGCCTTCGCCGGCAGGCGCATGACGATGAGGCGCAAAAAAAGCCCCGGCGCGAACCGGGGCTTGATGCATGTTGCGGGTTGCGCTTATTGCGCGAGGTAGGCTTTCAGGCTGTCGCTGCGGCTGGTGGTGCGCAGCTTGTTGATGGCCTTGTCCTTGATCTGGCGGACGCGCTCCCGGGTCAGGCCCAGGTGCTCGCCGATGTCCTGCAGGGTCATGGCATGGGCCACGCCGATGCCGAAGAAGAGTTTGATGACGTCGCGCTCGCGGTCGGTGAGTGTAGCCAGGGTGCGCTCGCATTCGATGCGCAGCGAATCCTGGAAGTCCATGTACTCGTCCGCGGAGTCGGCCTGCTTGTTTTCCAGCACGTCCATCAGGGAGCCGGATTCGCCGTCGGAGAACGGCGCGTCCACGGAAACGTGGCGGCTGGACACCTGCATGGTGCTTTCGATGTCCTCCGGGCTGATGTCCAGCAGGGTGGCCAGCTCGTCCGGGCTCGGCTCGCGCTCGAACTTTTGCTCCAGTTCACTGAAGGCCTTGTTGATCTTGCTGAGGCTGCCCACCTTATTGAGCGGCAGGCGCACCAAGCGGGACTGTTCGGCCAGGGCCTGGATGATGGACTGACGGATCCACCATACGGCGTAGGAAATGAACTTGAAACCGCGGGTTTCGTCAAAACGCTGGGCGGCCTTGACCAAGCCGAGGTTGCCCTCGTTGATCAGGTCGTTGAGCGAAAGGCTGTTGTTCTGGTATTGCTTGGCCACCGACACCACAAAACGCAGGTTGGCGCGGGTCAGTTTTTCGAGCGCTTCCTGGTCGCCCTGTTTGATGCGTTTGGCGAGTTCGACTTCTTCGTCCGGCGTCAGAAGGTCCACTTTGCCGATCTCCTGGAGGTACTTCTCGATCGACTGGCTTTCCCGATTGGTAATGGACTTCGAAATCTTTAGCTGACGCATTCGATTGGGGTGTTGGTGGTTTCGGAACCCCTGAGCAAACGCCTTGATGCACAAGGAAAATGTTCAGGAGCAGGCCACAAGGCCAATGGAAAAGCCTACGTATCAGGCTGTTGTCGGCACATTTCCGCAGGGAAATGCACGGTAGGCGAATGTACGCAATTCACCTGATCGTTAAACTTTTGTGAACAAAATACACCCAACATCCACAGCGAATACCGCCTGGCTGCCGATATGGTGCAGCCGGGGTGGATAAACCGCCTTGCGGCGAAGGCTATACCCGGAAGCGCTCCATCGCCGGTCCCACTGGTCCGGTCCACGGCGGACGGCACAGAGCTCCGGCCAACGCGTGCCGGGAGTGCAGTTGCGGTCCTCAGCGCTTGGGGCACTTTTTACAGCGCTTGCCCTTCTTGAATTTCTTGCAGCACTTCTTGTCCTTGGCGGGCGGGCTTTCCGCATTCCGCCGGGGAAGGCAGCACAGGCCGTTGCATCCCGCATCGGGGCTGAACGGCGCATCGGCATCTCGGAGCATGGCGCAAAAATAGCGCCCGCTATTTAGAGTGTGTCCAAATAAGTGTGGCGAGCAGCGGCATGCTGCGGTGGGGATTCGCCGGAGGCGAAAAAAAGGCCCTGGCCCTGTGGGCACAGGCCGACAGGCTACCGCTGCGGGGTCTGGATGGATTTGTCCGGCCTGCGGGTCAATGCCCAGCGACCAGTTGATAACGCAGACCGAAACGTTCCATGCACCAACGCTCGAGTTCCTTCAGTTCCGGTTCCAGCAGATACCGGATGGCTTTGCGCAGCTCCTTTTCAAAGAGCTTGCGGTCAAAGGATACCTTTTCCAGGATGGTTTTGGTGTATTCCAGCATGGATATCGCCATAGGGGGAATGGGTTGTTTCCAAGAACTGCCGTCCCTTAAAAAATACGCCGAATCGGCGAATGCTGCGCGGCTTTTTTGGCCCGGGCCTGCGGAAAAGTGCGTCTGGAACGGCGGTTCGCCGGAGGTGAAAATCGATCCTAACGGCACCGGACCTTATCCGAACGCCAAAGTTCCCGGCCGCATTGCCATGGCGGACAGGCGGCTTGGTTAAAGCCTGTTAAGGCCCGTTAAAACCCGGCGGGTGCAAAGGCCCTGCTCTGCTTCAAACCCCGAACTGGCGCAGGTGGTGCTCCGTGTGCTTGACCATCAGCTTGTCGTAGTCGGCACGGGTCATGGGACCGAACAGCGGGTGATCGCCGTAGGCGTGGTCTTCCGGGCTGCGGTACATGCGGTCCCAACTTTCCAGCAGGGCCTTGCGTGCAGCGTGGAATTCCACTGCATCGGCCCGGAAGCGCAGGCCCTTGGCCGTGGGCAGGTTTTTGCTCCAGGGCAAGGGCCCGATCACAAAACGCTTGCTCCAGCGGGTCAGGAAATTGCTCTGGTCGGCCATCCGGACCTCGCCCAGGGCCATGCGGAAGGCCTCATCCATATGGCGCAGCATTTGTGCGCTGTTCATGGTGCCCCACTGCCGGGGTGTATCGGGACCGATGCGGTCCAGGCGTTCGCGCAATTGCGCATTTACCGCCGGGTCGAAGAAGGAAGCCATGGGTGCGTGGGGTTGGGGATCAGGTCCAGCGCGCGGGCTTTGTCCGTGGCGCGGTGCACGCAGGCCGGCCAGTCGGCTTCGCCGAAAGGCGGATCCACCATGTGCTCCAGGGCATCAAACCGGAAGAACCAGTCCTGGCCCGCTTCGGCGCCCATGCGCCGCAGGGTGTCCACATCGTCGGAAACGGGCGCGTAAACGCTGATCACGGCAAAAGCGCCGAGCATCTCGTGCTCGTAGTGCAGGGAAACCGGATAGCCCCCGTGCCAGCCGTGCAGGCCGTAGCGGTCCAGTTGGAAGCCCAGGTCGGCCAGGGCAGCCGCCGGTCCGCCTGCCGGCGAATCCCCGCGCGAGGACGCCAGCGGATCCGCCGGATGCGGTGCCGCGCCGTCCATTGTGCCAGCCCCCGAATAGCCTCCTGCATGGCCCCCGGTGCGGCCCCGGAAAAAGGCATGCCAGCGGCGGTTGTTGCGCGCCGATTGCCAGGTGGCCATGGCCGTCAGGGCCAGGCCCAGCAGCCCCGCGGTCAGCAGCAGCTGGTCCCAGGGCAGGCCTTCAAGCCACTGCTCCTGTAGGGCGGTCGGGCCTTCGCGCAACGCGTAAAAGAGCCCGAACAGCAGCAGGGCCACGGGCATCAGGGCCGCGTAGAGCACGAGCCAGCGCAGGATGCGCGGCAGTCCGATGGGGGTGCGGTAGAGCACGGCGCAAAGGTGCGCCAAAGCGCTGGCGAATCCACAATGGTCCCGCTTGGCCAGCGGCCCTGCAACAGCGCGCATCGGCGTGCCCTATTTTGGTCCGACCGCACGGCCTTACGCTGTGTGCCGCTGCATTATGGCTTCCTCCACCCCTGCTGCTCCATCGCCGCCGCCTGGTCGGAACCCGAGGCCAAGTGGGCGCATGCCCCGGGGCTGGGCCAAGGCCTGGATGCGGCTGGCCGGCCCCCTGCTGGGTCTGGCGGCCTATGCGGCGCTTTCGTCCGCAGGACAAGAAGAGGTGTTGTGCCGAACCGCGGCCGTGGCGGTGTGGATGGCCGTGTGGTGGATCACCGAGGCGGTCCACATCTACGCTACGGGCATGATCCCGCTGGTGGCCTTTCCGCTGCTGGGCATCCTGCCCATGCCCGCCGTGGCACCCTTCTACATGAAGGACATCATCTTCCTGTTTGTGGGCGGTTTCATCCTGGCCCACGCCGTGGAGCGCTGGGACCTGCACCGGCGGGTGGCCGCGCGGATTGTGGACGCCTTCGGCGAAAGCCCCGCCCGGCTGCTGGCCGGTTTCATGGCCGCCAGCTGGTTTTTGAGCATGTGGATCCTCAATACCGCCACGGCCACGTTGTTGCTTCCTGCGGTGCTGGCCGTCAGCGACCGGGTCTCGGCACGCCTGGGCTCCACCGGTGCGCTGCCGTCCGGAAGCGGCGCTGGCGCGGCGCTGAGCACGGCCTTGCTGCTGGGCGTGGCCTACGCGGCCTCGATCGGCGGCACGGCGACCTTGGTGGGCACCATGCCCAACCTGGTGCTCAAGGATTTTTACGGCCAGCATTTCCCCGCCGCCGCACCGCTGGATTTTGCGCGCTGGTTTGCCTTTGCCGCCCCCTTCAGCGCCCTTTTGGTGGCCTCGACCTACCTCTGGCTGCGCTGGCACCTGTTGCGGGATATTCCCGGCCTGTCTTCCGCGCCCACCGTTTCTGCTGCTGCTTCGGCAGGCGGGCGTGCCGGAGCGGATGCCGCGCCGGTGCTGTCGGAGCACCGCCGCCGCTGGCGCTCTGGCGAACGCGTCCTGGCCTGGACCTTCGCGGCCACCGTCCTGGCCTGGTTCAGCATGCGCAGCATTGATCTGGGTGGCGCCGTCCTGCCGGGTTGGGCCGATGCCCTGGGTCTTGCGGACCATGTCCGCGAAAGCACCGTGGCCATGCTGGCGGTGTTGGTGTTGTTCCTGTGGCCCGCGGGTTCGGATGCGCCTTCGCCGGCAGGCGGACCAGGTGGATTTGGTCGAACGGCGGCACAGGCGGCTGCTTCAAGCAGCCCGGCCGCGCCCCACTCGGCCCGTGGACAGGGATGGAGCGAACGCGGTGTGGTGGTCTGGGCCGACGTGCAGCGGGTGCCCATCGGGGTGATCTTTTTGTTCGGGGGCGGTTTTGCCCTGGCCGGTGGGATCGACCAATCCGGGTTGGGGGCCTGGCTTTCCCAGCAACTGCTGGTCTTCGGTGATTGGCCGGTCTGGGGCCTGGTGCTGGGCCTGTGCCTGTTTACCACGCTGTTTACGGAGCTGACCTCCAACACGGCCTCGACCATCCTGTTGCTGTCTTTGCTGCTGGGCATGGTGCAGGACCTTGGCCTGCCGCCCCTGCTGGTCTTTCTGCCGGTCACGTTGTCAGCCTCCTGCGCCTTCATGCTGCCGGTGGCCACACCGCCCAACACCATCGTTTTTGGCAGCGAAAGGCTGCGCGTGGCGGACATGGCCCGAAGCGGCCTGGCCGTCAACCTGATGGCGGTATTCTGGTTGACGCTGGTGGTGCTGCTTTGGGGGCCGCGCGTGTTTGGTTGGTAGGGGGGCTAGTTTTGACAGCCTCCTTCGCCTTTGGCCTTCGCCTGTGGCAAAAACCTTCCCGATCACCGCAGCCCAATCCCCCCGTTTGTGCCCAAGCCCCGTACCTACGTTGCCTTTCCGATTCCCGACCAATTGCGGGACGAGACCATGGACTTGATCGCGGAACTCCGCGAAAGCGACGATCACGCCGGTTTTGCCGATCGCCTCATCGACGTGGTGGACCGCATTGCCGACCACGGCATGACCTATTTTTTCATCCACCCCACGCGCTTGGTGGGCCTCGGGGCGGTGACCATCAAGGCCCTGGAGCTGAGCATCCAAACGGGAAAAAAGGCGGTGCTGAGCATCAGCCGCCAAATTGCACGGAGGCTGGACCGCGAGCAGCTGCTGCGCATCACGGATTTTCTGGAGTCTATCGTGTTTGACCTCGAGTTTGACGAAGACGGGGAGGACGCGTAGTGGCGGGCAAAGGTTTTTTTGGAACTAGCGTTCCAATTCTTCTTCCAGCCGCGGTCGGTAGGCTTGAGCGCGTTCCGGGTTGAGGCTCTGCTCGTCGCGCAGGTAGTTGCACCAGCGGCACCAGGGTTCGTTGCAGCCGCGCTCAAATTCCTGCGCTTGTATGCCCGCCCAGGTCTGGCGGATTTGTTCGCCCACCAGGGCCACATCCGCTTCGGTCACCGGCACCTTGTGCACCCTGAAGGCACCGGAGGTGTCGGGCTCCACAAATTCAAAAATGGCTTCATGGCTGCGCCAGCTGCCGTAGTGGCTGCCCTTGTCGTGGTCCACCAGGATTTTGTAGAAGACCGCCTGGCGCCAGTAATCGCCGCCCAGGCGCTTTTCAAAGGCGTCGTCCTCGCTGGCTTCCGGATCCGGCGCCTGGAATTTTTCGCGTTTGAAACGCCCGGTTTTGTAATCAAAAACCGTTACCGTGTCCTTGGCGACGAGGTCCACGCGGTCCAGTTTGCCGCGCAGGGGCGCGTCGGCATAGACCACTTTGCTCAAATCGATTTCGGTGCGCGTGTTTTTGCTCCACGCTTCGCGCCTTTCGGCAATAAATCCACTGAGGCATTCGTGCCCGCGTTCCAGGTCATGTCCAAACTCCTTGCCCACAAAAGCCTCTTTGTGCCGGTGCATGGATTGGTCAAAAGCCTTCAGGGCCACCTGGACATCGGGCCATTTGTTTTCCTCATCGGCCAACATGGCCTTGACGTAGCGCTCCAGGGCAGCGTGCACGGCCGTCCCAAAAGTCATGGCGCGGTTTTTGGCCGCAGGGATCTTTAGGATGTTTTCATAATAAAACGAAATCGGGCAGCGCAGGTATTTGTTCAGATGCGTGACAGACAATTGGTAGTGCTCCAGCAGGCGGGCTATGCGCGCACGTTCGCCGCTCAAAAAGGGCGTGCGTTGCGGTACGGGAGGCTCCACATAGCGCCGCCAGAAATCAAATACATCGTCCTCCGGCAAGCGCACCGATCGCCGTTCCACCGTACCGGTTTCGCTCAATTCGGCCACAAAGCGGCTTTCGCTGATGGCTTTGCCGTCGTTTCGCCTTTCGGCGAACCCGATGTGCAGGCTGCGCCGGGCGCGGGTCATGGCCACATAGAACAGGCGCCGGGTTTCTTCCAATTCCGCCTGCTCATCGGAAGTGCTGCGCTCGCGCATGGGCGGGAGCGTGTAGGTCTGTGCTCTGCCCTTGGCGTCCCAATTCGGCTTGTCGGCCGAGAGGATGAACACGTGGTCAAATTCCAGGCCCTTGGAGCCGTGGGCCGTGCTGAAAAACACCCCCGGATCCGAGCGGATGCTGCGGTCCACCGATAGCCAAACCTCGTGCTGTCGGTAGCTGGCCACGCGCTCCATGAACCCGTGCAGGTCCATGTCGTGCTGACGCGCCGTCTCCGAGCGCACCAAATCAAAAAAGGTGTTCAGCGATTCGAGCAGCTCCACTTTGTTTTTGTGTTCCAAAACCCAGCGTAGGATGCCGCTGTCCACCAGCACCATTTCCACATAGCCCTGCAAGGTGTGCTGACCGATGCTGCCGATCCACTGCTCGAGTTTTTCGGCATAGTCCTTCACGGCAGTCAGGTTGTCTGCGTCGTCCTGATGAAAGAGGTCGTTTTCGCCGGAAGGCGATCCATAGAGTCCGGCATCGGCCAGGAAATCCCGCCAGTGTTTGTAGCCTTTTTTGGTTTTGGCCAGGGCCTGACGCATGGTCCAGGAAAGCCCGGCGATGGTGCGGGGCCGGATGCCCGTCCAGCCGGCGTGCAGCAATTCAAACAAATCGGGATCTGCGCTGTAGGGCAGGCGGGATTCGCGGTCCAGGAAATTGAACAGCAGAAGCAACTGCCGCACAAAGGGCTGCTCAAAGAGGTTTTCACGGCGTTTGAGCTGTACGGGAATGTTCAACTGGCCCAGTTGCTCCAGGATGGGCTCGGCCTGTTTGTGCTTGCGGTAGAGCACCGCAATTTCTCCCGGATCGGTTCCGCTGTCGATCAGGGCCTTGATGGCGGCCGCAGTTCCGACCACCTCCTGCGCTTCGTTGTACCAGGCCGTCACGACCGGCTTTTGATCCAAACCGGAAACCTTGGGGTTGGCGGCGGTGAGGGTTTTGTTGATGCCCGGCAAGGCAGGCAGGCCCTCCAGGCGCTCGGTATTGTTGACAATAAGGGAGCGGGCTGCATCGAGGGTGCGCTGGCTGGAGCGGTAGTTTTCCTTGAGCACTACCGTGTGCAAGCCCTGCTGGACGTAATGCGCCGCAAAATTGAGGATGTTGTCCAGGCTGGCGCCCTGGAAACTGTAAATGGCCTGGTCGTCGTCGCCCACTACAAAGAGGTTGGGCCGTTCCCAGAACTGGACCAGCTGTTCCAGAATGGCATTTTGCGCGCCGTTGGTGTCCTGGTATTCGTCCACCAAAACGTATTGAAAGCGCTCCTGGTAATCCAGCAACAGGCTTTCTTCGGTTTTGAATGCCTCCAGCACGTCGTGAATCATGTCGTCAAAATCGTAACGGCGGGCGCGTTGCAGGGCGCTTTGATACATGGGGTAAAGCTCCACCGCCGAGCGCAACAATTCCATCTTGCGCACCTCCGCCTCAATCTTGGCAGTCTTCAATGCCCCTTTTTTGATTTTACCCCGATTGACCTTATAAATGAATTCCTCCCGGTTGGGCAAGTCCTCCAGATACTCCCGAATCTTTTCGAGCACATAACTAGTGGTCCAATCCTCTCCCTTCATGCGCTTGAAGAGATCGTAGAGGTGATTTTCATAAAAATAAATGTCCGCCCGCCCCTTTTTTAACGGATGA
>JAUIHG010000339.1 GCA_030432405.1 Bacteroidia bacterium
CGGCTGGAGAGGCTGCGTTCCTGATTGAAGTGGTTGCTGACGGAGGCATGGACGGCGGCGAATTTCTGTAGACTTCGCATGCGTCGAAATCGCTGCATCGCCCGTTCGCGTCGTCGGAACGGCAAGTGCGAATTCTCGGCCCGGTTGTTCAGCCAGCGTCCGGTCTTCTGCCTTTTGGCGGCACCGATCTCCTTCATCGCTGCACCGTAGGACCGCAGGCAATCGGTTACGACGACTTCCGGCTGACGTTGAAAGACGGGTCGAGTGTCGTCTTCGACCTCGATACGGGGGCCCCGAGCGTCTTGGACGACAGCGCTTCGACGCCGCTCGATGCACCGAGATGGCTTTGGCACCCTGTACCACAACGAAGACCAATCCGGTGCGGCCACCATGTTCCGCATGGACGATGTGCAACTTTTGGGCAACGCCACCGGCCCCATGCCGGGCAACGGCGGCGGCCTGCATATCACCGGTGATGGCAGTATAGCCATCAACGGCGGTACGGTCAAAGACAACACGGCCACCTCCGAAGGCGGTGGTTTGTGGAACAGCCTGGGCACGATGACCGTGCGCGGCACCCTCATTCAGGACAACGTGGCCAGCGGTGCTGCAGCCGACAACGGCGGCGGCGGCCTGTTCAACAACGGAGGTACCGTCATCGTGAAAGACGGTGCCCTCTTTATCGGCAACGTGGCCGATGGCGCCAGCGGCAGCGGTGGAGCCCTCTTCAACGAGATGGGCGGCACCATGCGCCTGTTGGGTATCGAGGTGAACAACAACCACTCCATGCGCGCTGGCGGTGGTCTGGAAGACAATTCCGGCGCAGGCACCAAAGTGGTGGTCCGCGGTTCCATGTTTGACGGCAACACCACGGGTGCGGCCCCGGGCAACGGCGGCGCCATCCACATCACGGGTGCCGGCGACATGGATGTGATGCAATCCCGCTTCACCAACAACAGCGCTTCGCGCGAAGGCGGGGCCCTCTGGAACGGCTCGGGCACCATGCGTGTGGTGCAGTGCAGCATTGACGGCAATACCGCCTCCGGCGCATCCACGGACGACGGCGGTGGCGGCCTGTTCAACAACGGCGGCATCCTCGACATCGACCGCTCGACGGTATCCAACAACACGGCCAACGGCAGCGCCGGTCAAGGTGGTGGCATCCACTCCAACCCCGCCGGTGAACTCAAGGTTGGTTTCAGCACCATTTCCGGCAATACGGCCATGGCCGATGGCGGTGGCGTGTTTGTGGCCGGTACCGGTCGCGTGAGCAACAGCACCATTGCAGCCAATATGGCCTCCGGAAACGGTGGCGGCATCGCCCTGGGCAGCAGCGCCAGCTATACGCTGAACGGCAGCCTGGTGGCCGACAACAGCGCCAGCGGTACGGATCAGGATCTGGCCGGCATGGCCTTTGCCTCCGACGGCTATAACCTGATTGGCCAGGACAACAGCGGGAATTTCCCCGTGACTTTCGGCGACCAGGAAGGCAGCACCGCCAGCCCGATCGATCCGGAATTGGATCCGCTTGCCGACAACGGCGGCCCGACCATGACACACGCCCTGCGCTGCGCCAGTTCGGCCATCAACGCCGGCGATCCGGCGCGCCTGCGCCTCGACCAGCGCGGCCAGGCCGTATTCCTGCTGCTGCGCGACATCGGCTCCTTTGAAAAGCAGAGCCCCTGTCTTGGAGGCGTGCTGCGTGAAGCCGACAGGACCGTGGCCATCCAGCCCAACCCCGCCCGCAACACCACCACTGTCACCCTTCCGCAGGCCGATGGCCAGGTCCAATTGCTGGACATGAACGGCCGCAGCCTGCAGGTGTGGAACGGCGTTGGTACCAGCTTGAGCGTGGACGTCAGCA
>JAUIHG010000340.1 GCA_030432405.1 Bacteroidia bacterium
GCTGACGTGGAAGTGGGCAATCGTGCTGTCGCCGAACTCCACGTGCACATAGGCCACATCCGCAAAACCGCGTCCGGCATGGTCGGCGCCCATGGCGCGCACCGCCGTCGGCTTTTTGCCGATCACGTGGTTCATGATCGAAAAATCGTGCGGCGCCAGGTCCCAGATCACGTTGCTGTCGTGCTGGAAGAGGCCCAGGTTGGTGCGGGCAGAGTCGTAGAAATAGACCTCGCCCAGCGCACCCTGGTCGGCCAGCTGCTTGATGGTCCGCACGGCGCCCGTGTAGAGGAAGGTGTGGTCCACCATGGTGGTCACGCCCGCCTTTTCAGCCGCAGCCAGGATTTCCTCGCCCTGGGCCACGGTGCTGGTGAAGGGCTTTTCGACCACCACATGCTTGCCGGCTTCAATGGCCTTCAACGCAATGGGATGGTGCAGGTCCGCGGGCAGCACCACGGCCACGGCGTCGATGCCGGGATCGGCCAGGAGCTGGTCCAGGTTGTTGCTGGTCTCCGCCTCGGGGTGCTTGGCGGAAATCTTGTCCAATTGCGCCTGGTCGATGTCGCAGGCCACGACGCGGTCGATGCCCTTGGCGGCCAAGGCGTTGCGGACGATGTTCGGACCCCAATAGCCGAGGCCGACGATGCCGATGTTCATGCTGGGTGGTTGTAGTCGCTTGGGGCATTCGCCGGGAACCGGCGAACACCGAATGGAATGGCGGCGCGCAGGGGGAATCAGGCGCCGAAATAGCTTTTCACGGAGGCCACCACGTGGGCCATCTGCTCCTCGTTCATCTCCGGGAAGATGGGCAGGGAGAGGCAGCGGTCGGCCAATTGCTCGGTGACGGGGAACTGGCCCTTTTTGCCGCCCAAATGGGCGAAACACTCCTGGAGGTGGTTGGGGATGGGGTAGTGCATGCCCGTGGCCACCCCTTTTTCACCCAGGTAGCCGCCCAGTGCCTCGCGGTCCGGCGCCTGCACCACGTAGAGGTGGTAGACGTGCTTGGCGTAGTCCATATGCTTGGGCAACTGGAGCTCTTCGATGCCCGCCAGGTGCTGGTCGTAGTAGGCGGCCACCTTGCGGCGGTTTTCCGTCCAGCCGGCGATGTACTTCATCTTGACCCCGAGCACAGCGCCCTGCAGGGCTTCCATACGGTAGTTGTGGCCGTAGACTTTGTGGTGGTATTTCTTCTCCTGGCCCTGGTTGCGGAACATGCCCACGAACTCGGCCAGTTTGTCGTCGTTGGTGGTCACGGCCCCGCCTTCGCCCCAGGCGCCCAGGTTCTTGCCCGGGTAGAAGGAGAAGGAGGCGATGGCGCCGATGCCGCCAACCTTGCGGCCCTTGTATTCGGCCAGGTGGGCCTGGGCGCAATCTTCCACCAGGGGAATGCCGTGCTTTTCGGCGATGGCCAGCAGGGGGTCCATGTCGGCGGGCTGCCCGTAGAGGTGCACCGCCACAATGGCTTTGGTTTTGGGCGTGATGGCGGCTTCCACCGCGGCCGGATCCAGGTTGTAGGAGTCGGCTTCCACGTCCACAAAGACCGGGGTGGCTCCACAAAGGGTGGCCCCCCAGGCCGTGGCGATGAAGGTGTCGGCCGGGATGATGACTTCGTCGCCGGGGCCGATGCCCAGGGCCAGCATGCCCAGGTGGTTGCCGTCCGTACCCGTGGACACGCCGTGGCAGTGCTTCACGTTGTGCGCTTCGGCGAAGGCCTTTTCAAAAGCGGCCACTTTGGGGCCCAGGATGTAGTAGGTGTTGTCCAACACATCTTGCCATTCCTTGAGGACTTCGTCCTGCACGGAGCGGTGGTTGGCGTTCAGATCCAGAAAGGGGACGTTCATGGGGCTGGGTTTACGGGATGTCGGGG
>JAUIHG010000133.1 GCA_030432405.1 Bacteroidia bacterium
GTAGATGACGGCAACACCGCCGGCCAGCTTGGCCAGGCGCTCCTGCAGCTTCTCGCGGTCGTAGTCGCTGGTGGTGTTTTCCACCTGCGCCTTGATCTGGTTGACGCGGGCGGTGATGTCGGACTTTTTGCCGGCACCGTTGACGATGGTCGTGTTGTCCTTGTCGATGGCGATCTTCTCGGCACGGCCCAGCATGCTCACGTCAGCATTTTCCAGCTTGAAGCCGCGCTCTTCGGAGATCACGGTACCGCCGGTCAAAATGGCGATGTCTTCCAGCATGGCCTTGCGGCGATCGCCGAAGCCCGGAGCTTTGACGGCGGCAATCTTCAGGGTGCCGCGGATCTTGTTCACCACGAGGGTGGCCAGGGCTTCGCCTTCCACTTCCTCGGAAATGATCAGCAGCGGGGCACCGCTTTGGGCCACCTTTTCGAGGACCGGGAGGAGGTCCTTCATGTTGCCGATCTTCTTGTCGTGGATCAGGATGTAGGGGTTCTCCAGATCCGCGATCATTTTCTCGGCGTCGGTCACGAAGTAGGGCGACTGATACCCGCGGTCAAACTGCATGCCTTCGACGACGTCCACGTAGGTGTCGGTGCCTTTGGCTTCTTCCACGGTGATCACGCCTTCCTTGCCGACTTTCTCCATGGCCTCGGCAATAAAGCCGCCGATGACCCTGTCGTTGTTGGCGGAGATGGTGGCCACCTGCTTGATCTTGTCAAAGTCGCTGCCCACTTTGCGGGACTGCTTGGCAATGCTTTCCACCACGGATTTGACGGCCTTGTCGATGCCGCGCTTGAGGTCCATGGGATTGGCGCCGGCGGTCACGTTTTTCAGACCGGCGGTCACGATGCTTTGGGCCAAAACGGTGGCCGTGGTGGTGCCGTCACCAGCCACGTCGGAGGTGCGGCTGGCGACTTCTTTCACCATCTGCGCGCCCATGTTCTCGAACTTGTCTTCCAGTTCGATTTCCTTGGCAACCGAAACACCGTCCTTGGTGATGCGCGGTGCGCCAAAGGATTTGTCGATGACCACGTTGCGGCCTTTGGGGCCCAGGGTGACCTTGACTGCGTTGGCCAGTTGATCCACGCCGCGCTTCAGCGCGTCGCGGGCTTCCATATCGTAATTGATGATCTTGGACATGATGGAGTCTATGCTTTCGGGGTTTGTTCGGTTGGATTCAGTCCGAGGAAAATCCCCTGCTTAGAGGATGGCGAAGATGTCGGACTCGCGCATGATCAGGTAATCAGCGCCCTCGACGCTCAGTTCGGTTCCGGCGTATTTGCCGTACAGGACGCTGTCGCCGACCTTGACGGTCATGGGTTCATCGGGTTTGCCGTTGCCCACGGCCACGACGATGCCGCGCTGCGGCTTCTCTTTGGCAGTGTCGGGAATGATGATACCGCCGGAGGTTTTTTCCTCTGCGTCAGCGGCACGGACCACCACGCGGTCGGAAAGCGGGGTGATGTTCAGCTTCTTCTTGGCCATCGTTGAAAAGCGTTTTGAAGGAGGTCTTTGGTTGGTTTGACCGCCCGGGCAGGGCCATACGTTGGCCACCGGCGCCGGACGGAACGCTACCATCATTTCCCGTGCCAGCCGCGCAAAGCCTTCGCCTGCCGGCGAAAACGGCCTTTTGCAGGCCCATATCGTCAGCCCGTGGGACACTTTGACGCACCGCAGCACAGCAAAGCCGTACATCGGGCGTCAAGATGTCAGATGCCGGGAGGCCCGGACTTTCGGCGCGGCCGGGCGTGCCCTACCTTAGTTGGCATGGGAATCATGCTGCGGCCACGCGCCGCCGGCTTCCGGAGGCCAGGCCTCCGGACGTCTTTTGCGCTTTGGGGCACCGGCCTGGGTGCGGGATTGATCATGGGCATGCTGACCGCATGCGAAGACCCCGACGCCGACCGTACACCCCCAACCCTGATCGTGGAAAGTCCGGCCGTCGGCGCGGTTTTCAGCACCGGAGACACGGTGCTCCTGCGCTTCCGCTGCGCGGACGAAACGCAGCTGGAGACCTGGGTGATCAACGTGCGCAACGAGCGCATCGGCAATTCGGTCTATGCCAATTCGGGCAATACCCCCAACCTGGGCCCGGACGACGTCCAGACCGTGGAGGACCGCTTTGTGGTGGATACAGGCCTGGATACCGAGTTCCTGGTCGAGTTCGAAGCCATCGATGCGGAACAGAACGAGACCATCGAGAAGCGCAGCTTCTTCGAGGAACAGTAGCGCTGCATGAGCTCGGGTCGTGGTGGCCTGAGGTGCGCGATCAACGGTAAAGGCCAAAAAAGGACCGCCCCCCCGAAAAGCGGAGGGACGGCCACCAAAAAAAAGAGCACGGTGCAGCAGCCGGTGTGACCGGCTGCCTGTGGGTTATTCCACCAGGTCCAGGTAATGCACCACTTCGGCGGTATTGCCGGTATGGTCGTCGGCCCGGATGAGGAGGCGCAGGGGGAAGGCCCCGGACAGGTGAAGGGTATCGGTCACGGTCAAATCGCGGGTGTGCTCGTGCCCGTGCACATAGCCCACTTGCCGTTGTGTGTTGGCGTTTATGGCAATGATCTCCCAGCCGTGCAGCTGGTCGTTTTCCACCACGTGGAAGCACACCGGCAAGGGCATACCAGCCGGATGGGTGCTGCCCGTGAAGGGCTCCAGTACGGTCAGTTCCGGAGCTTCGCGGTCCAGCACGGGCGCGGTCGATTCGCAGGAAGACAAGAGCACAAGCCCGAGCACCGCCGCGAAGGACAGGCGCATCCAAGAGGCGATGGGGAGCGCTAAGGGTTGGTAAGGGCGCATCGGAAGAAGGGGATTTCCTGTGCGGTTGAATGAAAAAAGTGCGGGTCGTACTGGCTCAGGAGCCGGCAAACTGCCAGGACAACGCCAGATCCATGCTACTGCGCAAACGGGTTTGACCACCGGCGTAATCCTGCCAAAAGGGCTGGCGGTAGCGCAACACGAAGCTGGCCGGTCCCTTGCCTGCTTGCACACTGGCCTGGCCGAGGAGAGCCTTGCCGCCGGTATCGGTGCGCAAAAAGCCGTTGTTGGCGTCCAGGCCCATCCAGTCGCCGGCCAGGCCCAGTCCGAGCGCCCAATGCCAGGGCGCCTTCGGCGAAGCCGATGCCCCGCCTGCGGCAGCTTCTGCTGCACTGCCGTTCATGCCCGGCAAGCCGGAAGCCCAGCGCCAGTGCAGCTGCATGGTTGCGGCATGGCCAAAGCGGTAGCCTTCGGGGTTGGTACCGTTGCGGCGGGCCATGGCATCCAGGTTGAGGCTGTGGCGTTCGCCGAAGGCAAACCGGCTGCGCAGCTCCGCCTGCAGGTCCCAGCTGCCACTGCCCAACTGGTTGTTGACGGGCAACAGGGCCTCCGCGCTTTCGGGAGCAAAGGCGCCGCTGGGCAGTTCCAGCCCGCCACCGATGGAAATGAAACTGCGCTGGGCTGCGCCGGTCTGTCCGGGCAGGCTGCCTTCGGGTTGCTCCTGCATCCAAAGGGCGTAGCGGGCCAGGACCCAGGCGTCGCCGAAACCCCGGCGGTCCAGGGCGGTGCTGCCTTGCATGCGGTGGTTCCAACGGTAGGGCAAGCCCGCCAGCAGGTGCACCCGGTCGGCAGGCTGCCAGGCGCCGGCCAGGGTCCAGTTGTAGAGGTGGTCCCGGGAGCGAAAGAGCGCTTCGGAACCGTCCAGAGGCGCTTGCCAGCCGTTGTCAAAATGGTCCATGCGGAAACTCAGGGCGAGGTAATTGCCGCCCCATCCGGGCAATAAACCCGGATCGCCGCCGGCGGCGGAACAGCCGCAGGTTTCGCAGGCATTCGCCCGGCCGGGCGAAAGCAAAAGCAACGCCGCCGAAAGCATCAGGCCCGGGTACCACGGGGATGAAGGAATGGATGGATGCACGAGGGCAGGATTGAAGAATGAAGGGTGCCGTTGAAAGTGCCTGAGGGCATGGCTGCCCACAGGGCGACAGGCTCAGATGCAGGCCCCATGCCATAGGGCCACGGCGCAACGTCCGGTTTTTGCACTGCTGCAATACGGCTGATCCGGGCTCAGGACCGGGGCATGGCAGAAGGGTTCAGCCGCTGCTCCTCAAGCGCTGGCCAGGGAAGCCTTGACACAGGCGCGCGAGGAGGCGCAGCATCCTGAAGACCAGACCGGGAGGGTCATGGGAACGGACTGCAACAGAAAGGACCACACGCAGCATGGGCGTGCCGTCACAGGCTCCAATGTGTTGTGGAGCCAAAAGCCTCAAACGCGGGGAGGCGGAGGCTCGATGGCCATCACAGGTGATTCGCCGGAGGCGAAAGCAGCCGGAGGCCAAACGCGGGAGAACAGCTCCGGGCTTTCTGGTTGGGCCATATCGGCTTCCAGCATGTGCGGAGCAAGGGAACGGATGGGTTGTGGGGCTTCGAGCGGGGTGCTTTGGTTGGGCCCCTGATCGCGGATCTGCGCCATCAGGTAACACTGGCCGTTGCATCCGGAATCCGGTGGATTGATGCAAAACAGCTCCGCCAAGCGATCCTCTTGCGCATAGAAGGCAATCTGGGGCAGGAAAGGTTGCACCAGCGCCAGGCTGTACACCGCCAAACAAAAAGAAAAGAAAAGCGTGCGCACGGGCTCAAGATAGGTCCAAAAGGGCTGAAATGTCCATACCCGGGTTTTGATTTCGATCATGTTCGGACCAGACCTGCATCGAGATCCAAAACCCGTCAGGCCCTTAGGATGGTTGGCCAAACCCTGCGTCTAACGGTTGCGCTGCACCGCGGAAGACAATCCGGCAGAAGCTCAACGCATCACCAGGGCTTCCGCATGCCGGGCAATCCGTTCCGCGTTTTTGCCTTCGGCCGAAGGCAAAAATTCGGATGCCCAGGTTCCGGCCTGCACCGGCACTAGCGGTTGATCCAACAACGGCGTTGGCCGCGAGGTCAGGACCGGTTGCTGGCCAGTTTCCACCCCGTCGGCAGCAACGGCATCCGGGTTGAAGGCCCCGGCGATGGCATCGGAATACACCGTCAACAGGGTGGTCAGGGTAATGTGAACAAGGACAACGGCTAAACGGGCCATGGGAAGGAGGTTGTTCGCAACGGGGCAAAAGTAGTTCGACACACAAATGCCTCAAAATGAACGCATAAGCTATCCACAGGTGTGGAAAACGCACGGCATTTGCAAATGGCGTTCAATAGATAGAGCTACGCTATTGCCTATGAAGGAGTTACGTCGACAGCCGACATTTCATCAGATAAAGCCTGACCCAATAAGATGGAAAAATATCTGCCGCAGCTCCACGTCAGGCCCCTGTTGCTGCCTTTCCAGGGCAATCCCAGTGTCCAGTATGGTCCCGCCTGATACGCGCCACCATTTCACGGGATTAGCACCTGTTAAAGGCCTCCCGAACATGGCTTCGATAACCCATACGAACTGGTTTGTTTTAGTTCCGCTGCAGCGACGCCTACCTGTTCCGCAACGGCGATACGCGTTTGCCCGGGCACATCAAAGCTTTTATTGAACACTATCCGGACATGCGGCAAGTGCCCCACCGCAACCTCACCCGCGGCATGACCGACGGCCCATGGGAACTGGCCGACCTGGCGGCCTGCATGCGGGAGTACGAACGGGTGGTGGTCTGAAGGCTTGGACGATGCGCCAGACCAAACCATACACGCGCACACACCGCGCACACACATGGAAACGCAAGAAGGGACCACCCGCGAGGATGATCCCTTCCTTGTTTGTACCGGAGGTCGGACTCGAACCGACACGTTGTTGCCAACAACGGATTTTGAATCCGTCGCGTCTACCAATTCCGCCACTCCGGCAGCACAGCATCCGTGGCAGGCACCATGGATGGTCGCGGAAGCGCGAAGATAATCCAGCGCATGAATTCCCAGGGCATAGCCCAGCCTTTCACAAAGGCATGACCGCCTGCGGCAAAAGGGTTTCGCCAGGGGCGCTCTGGCTTATTCGTAGATCAGCCGCTGAAATTCCCCAAGGGCTCCGACAAAGAACCGGAAATGCAAAGCCAGTTCCTCTTCGGATTCGCGGTCCGAAACGATGTGGTCGTATTCCAGCACATAATCGCCCTCGTCATCCACATAGGACCGGAAAAAACGGTGGTCGCGGTTCCAAAGGTTGACCAGGCCGCATTCCGGTTCCGAGGGCGCAATGTAGCCGGCATACAGCTGAAAATCGAGGTCTTCGTCCAAAAAGAGCATCACCGTCTCCCCTTCAGCCTTGAAGCGGATGAATTGGTCGTCCTTGTCCACTTCGATAGACCCGTACCCCTCCTGTTCGAGGAGTTTTCCGTAGTCGTCCAGACTAGGTTTCTGGGCAAGGAGCATCGGGGTGCCGAGGACCAGCACCATCACAAGGGCAATAAAGCGCATAGGAGACGGAGGTTTAATTCAAGTGCAAGAGCACGCCTATGGCGAAAGGTCTTCGCCAGCGGCGCCCTGGCCTTCCCGCTGCCGCACGCCCGGGCTGTCGGAACGCACGTAACGTTGGTTTGGCAGGCCGCGCACCACCGCATCGGCCAGTGTAGGAAATGCCAAAGCCATAACGTCGTACACGTCATTGGTGTTGCTTCCCACCAACACCGTTACGACGTCCCCGGCATATAGTTCGCCGGTGTGGTCATAAATGGAATAATGGATGCTCAGCTCCCGGGCAAAAGTGCCTGTGGCCCGATCCAGGCAATGGGCATAATTGGTGCGGACTTCCAGTTGGTTGACAAACACAAAGAGGTCCGTCCCGTAGGTGGCGCGGATGTCGGTCAATGCGCCGGTATCCCGGAGCACTGCATGCATGAAGCGGCGGCCTTCCACCGGGCCACGCAACTGGCCATCCTCAAACTCCAGGTCTTCAAAATCGGCGTCGCCACCGTCTTCGGTCATGGCGTCGCGCTGGTCAAAGCCGCCTTCAAACAGGTTGCGCAGCCGCTTGCCCGGCTTTTCGGTGCTGGTGCGGTCCTGTTCCACCGGCTTGGCCCCCCAGGGACGGGCATAGGTGTAGCGCACCGCGGCACGTAGCCGGTTCAAATCCGGATTGGCTTCCGGTATGGTATCCAGCAGAATCCGGTGCGCCGGAAACTGCTGCTCCACCGAAGCGGCCACCGTACCGTCCAGGCCATACCGAAGCGTCTGCTGGATGGAGGGCAGGTCCTGTTGCATGGCTCCTGCAAAATCGTGGTCCGCGTCGGAGAGGTAATAGGTCATGTCGATGGGCACGATCATGACTTTGCGGAAACGCGGCACGCGGCGCACGGTGCTGTCCTGTTGCACGGCGTGTTCGCCGGGGGCCGGCGAGGGCCGGTCCGCGGCATCCATGCCTCCGCCGAACTGCGCCTGCAGGCTCCAGGGCAGTCCCAGCAGCAGGCATCCGAGGAAAACAACGCAACGCGGCGCGGCCGAAAACGACATGGGCAAGGAAGGGAACGGATCGGGTGCCGGGCAGCGGATCAACCGAAAGCGCTTGCGCTGCCGATCAGCCGTTGCCCTGAATCAACTCGAGGATGTCGCTGCCGAAGGCAAAAACCATCAACAACAACACGATCACCATACCGAAAACCTGCGCCCGTTCCAGGAAGGTATCGGACAGCTCCCGGCCGGTGACCGCTTCAATGATAATGAAGAGGATGTGCCCGCCGTCCAGGGCCGGAATGGGCAGGATGTTCATAAAAGCGAGGATCATCGAAAGGATAGCCGTCAGCCACCAGAATTTGGCCCAATCCCAAACGCCGCCATAGATCCGGGCAATCCCGATGGGGCTTTCTATGGATTTGGACGCCGGGACGTCACCGGTGAATATCTTTCCAAGGGCTCGGGCATTGAAATACAGCCATGCCCAGGCGTCGGTGGCGCCGTAGCGCAGCGATTTGCCCAGCGTGTAGGGAACCGAATCGTTGTAGATAGCTTCCACGCGCGGGGTAAATCCGATCAGGCCTTCGTCCGTAACGCCGGTGTTCAGGGGCAGCAATCGGCCGTCGCGTTCCACCATCAGGGAGACGGAATCGCCCTGGTTGGCTTTCAGGGTTTCGGACAATTGGCCAAAGGCAAAGAGGCTTTCGCCGTTTACGGCGGCAATCCGGTCTCCCGCTTTCAGGCCCGCCCGTGCACCGGGCGAAACGCTGTCCGCCGCCAGTTCCTGGACATAGACTTCGTTGTGAATCTCCAGGAATCCCGGCAAGCCTTCGCGGACCTTGTCGAAGTGGCTCTTGGGAACCTCGATGGTCTTGAGGACGTCGTTGCGGTCCACCATGACTTCCGCGCCGAAAAAGATGCGGAAGCTTGCCGTGTAGTCTTCGTAGCGCTCAAAGGTGCGGCCGTTGACCGCGACGAGTTTGTCCCCGGTTTGGAAGCCGTATTCGCGGGCCGCATCATAGGCGTAAACGCCATACTCATTGACCGCACTGACGGGCACAAAGTCCTTTTGGTACACGCCCAGGTACATGGCATACAGGGCCACGCCCAGAATGACGTTCATGACCACCCCGGCCACCATGACGATGAAGCGCTGCCATTTGGGCTTGGTGCGGAACTCCCATTCCTCCGGTTCACGGTCCAGCTGCTCGGTGTCCATGGACTCGTCCACCATACCGGCAATCTTGACATAACCGCCCAGGGGGAACCAGCCAAGGCCGTACTCGGTGTCCCCGCGCTTGAAGGAGAAGAGCTTGTAGCCCCCAAAGTCGAAGAAGACAAAGAACTTCTCGACGCGGATGCCAAAGGCCCGGGCGGCCAGAAAGTGGCCGAGCTCGTGGATGGTGACCAGGATGGACAGGGCCAGGATCAACTGGCCGGCCATGATAAGGACTTGCATAGCGGGAATTGAGACGGAAGGAACCGGCGTCGAATGGCCGGCGGCACAGCCCGCAAAACTACACCCTCCGTTCAGAAGGGGACCGGCCTGCCCGGCCACCCGGTGCCGGTCGGGGGCTTAAAGTTGGTTAAACCCCTCCCCCTTGGCCGTGCAGGTAAGGCTGCAAGGCATCGGCTATGTTGCGGTGGTTGGCCAGGCGCGCCACCTTGTTTTGCCCGCCGAGCTTGCCGGCCGCCCGCTGGTAGTCCATAAAACCGCCTTCGCGCAGGGGCAGGATGCGCAAGGGAGCCAGGATGGCCCCACCCACGAGGTCTTCGTAATAGCTGTTGCGTTGGCGCATTTCGCCGTCCAGGCGCGCGGCAAGCTCCGCCAGGCGTTCCGCTTGCGGTGCGCCTCCGGCGAATTCCACATACCACTCGTGGCGAGGAGGATCGGCTTCGCCGGAACCCATGTAGGGCGCCACGGTGAACTCCACCACCGATACCCCAGTGGAGGCCTTGAGCGCCTCCATGGCCCCCTCCACTTCCTCCACGATCACGTGTTCGCCGAAGGCGGAAATGTAATGGGCCGTGCGGCCGGAGACCACTATCCGCACCGGATCCAGGGAGGTGAACCGCACCGTATCGCCGAGCAGGTAGCCCCACAGGCCGGCGTTGTTGTTGATCACCACCGCATAGTGCTGCCCCAGTTCCACGCCGCGCAGGTCCAGGCGGGGCGGGTCCGGTTCGTGGAAGCGGTCCATGGGGATGAACTGGAACCAGATGCCCGACTCGGCATTGAGCAGCAGACCTTCGGCGTTCAGCCGGTCCTGGAAGGCGATGAAACCCTCCGAGGCCGGATAGGTTTCGAGCGTGTCCACATCATCCCCGATCAACTGCCGCATGCGCGCCGCATAGGGCTGGAAATTGACCCCGCCGTGCACAAACAGGGAGAAATTGGGAAAAAGCGCCCGCACATTCGGCTTGCCGCTTAATTCGAGCAGGCGCTCGAAATACATGATCACCCAGGGGGGAATGCCCGAAATCAGGGTCATGTCTTCCCCCATGGTCTCCCGGCAAATAGCATCCACCTTGGCCTCCCAATCCTCGATGCAGTTGGTGGCATAACTGGGCATGCGGTTGCGCAGCAGGTAGCCGGGCACGTGG
>JAUIHG010000002.1 GCA_030432405.1 Bacteroidia bacterium
AACGCCCAGCATGCTGATGTTGACCGCACCGCCAAAGGCCGTGGACTGGTTGCCGGTAAATGCGCTTCGCGCGAAGCGCAACGTGTTGTTTCCGCCGCCCAAGTCCAACTGCAAAGCCCCGCCGTAGCCCGAGGCATTGTCGAGGAACTGGCAATCCTCGACGGCCATGTCCACCTGGGAGCCGGCCTGGTTGGCCTGGACATGGATGACGCCACCGGAACTGGCGGAACCGAGGTTTTGGAACTGGGAGTTTCGGACCAAAAGGTCCAAAACGCCGTCCGGATTGTGCGGCACGTAAATGGCCCCACCGGAACCGCCGCTGACCTGATCGGTGAAAGCGCTGGAGTCAATGCTCAAACGGCTTGATCCGCCGTAACGCAAATCCAGGTAAATGCCCAAACCGTTGTGGAGGTTGCCGTATCCGCCGTCCCAGTAGGCCCCGCTGAACTGGCAGTTGTTGAACGGCACATTGGCCGTGCCTCCATTGGCCGCGTTCAGGTACACGGCCGAACCGGACAGCGCGGTATTGGCGTGGAATACACAGCCGTCAAAATCAACACTGGCTGAGCCGCCGGTGGTCGATCCGGCCCGGGTGGTGGCATACACGGCCCCGCCCCGGCTGCCCAGCGCATAGGCGCGGTTGTGCTCAAAAGCGCAATCCACGAAGTAGATCGGTGCGTCGTTCTGCAGGACGTCCTCCACGTATACCGCGGCTCCATCCAGGGAGGCGCCGTTCCGGCGAAACACAACATCCCGAAAAATCGGCTTGCCGGCCTGCAGTCCGCTGTTGCTGTAATACACTCCGCCGCCCTGGCTGTTGCCGGCCGATCCATTGGCCATGCCTTCCTCGATCACCAGGCGGTCCAGCAGCAGGCCGGCATTGGCTCCGCTCATGCGCCAGACGTGGTAGCTGTTGTCGGTGCTGTCGTCGGGGACGCCGATGTCGCCGGAAAGAACGGTGACGGCCGTGGTGGTACTGTCCCGTTGGCCCAGGCTGTTTTCGGTGCCCGCAAAGCCGCCGTACACCTTGACCTGGGCGTGGAAGGTTTGAAACGATGCCTCCCGGCTGCCGGTGGAGCTGGGCCGATACGTGCCGTCGGCCACCCAGATGCTGTCGCCCGGCAGGGCGACCCCGAGGGCCTCTGCCAACGTGGGAAAGGCATTGGTCCACGAGCTGCCGTTGTCCAGGCCCGCCGCATCGTCGTCCACGTACCAGCGGGTGCGGCGTATGGTCGGCGCCAGATCCGACGTCCACATGCCGCGGCCATAGGTGGCCACATAGAGCTTGCGGCCAAACAGCGCGCTGACGCCGATGTGCACTTCCATCACCGGCACGGTGGGCAGGCCGTCGGAGAAGTACATCCAGGTGGATTCGCCGTGCTGGAGGTAAAACACACCGATGTCCGTACCCGCATAGACCCCGTCCAGATCGTACACGATGGAATGCACCGGCACGTTGGGCAGGTTGTAGCTGATGTTGATCCAGGATCCCGACGAGTCGATGTCCGGGTTGTACCAGACCTTGTTGCTGTCCGAGTACCCGGCCATGGTCAGCCAGACCTCATCGCTGTTGAAGGGGTTGGTCAGGATGTGCGTAACCAATTGGTTGTCGCCGGTCAGGCTGTCGATATCCACCTGCCGGCAAAAGGCGGTGCTCAGGTTGCCGGTGACCTTGGCCAACACAAAGGCCTCGCAGCTCCACAGGTCCCGCCTGTTGCCGTCGTTGACGGCGAAATACAAGTGGTTGTTGTTGAACGGTGCCCAATGGGTCTCCACGATGCTCTGGTTGCCGCTGTAGGACGTGCGCGGATGGATCAGCGGCATGCGGGTCCAATCGTGGTCGCCATCGGCGTTCCAATACAGGGCGTCGTAGCCGGCCACCAGTTCCATGAAATTGCCGGGACCGGTTTCATAAGGCGTATCCCAGCGGCCCAGGCCACTGCCGCTGCCGTCGAGCTGGTCGTCGGGGGTGATTTCTTCCTCCCCGGAGAACCACCCAAAAGGGCCACTTTCCGGATCGGGCAGGTCCTGCCGGTACAAGCGGCCATTTTGGGTGGACACAAAGCGGACCGGCCGGTCGTCCGGAGTCCCGCGGTACGCGCGAAAACCATCCGCGCCCTTGGCATGCTCGTAATCAAAGGGCAGGTTGTAGCTGGCCAGGGTGCCGTTGTCCTGGGTACCACCCCCCAATTCGATCAGCCCGAAGAGCGGATGCAGGAAGGCATAGGCGTGGTAAAACTGGGTGATGGCCAGGCCCTGGCCTTTCTCGGACCAGGTGATCCCGATGTTCGTACTGCTCCAAATGCCCCCGTCGGTTCCGGCTAGCAGCCAGCCGCTGAAGGGGTTGTACTCCAGGGCGTGTACATCCGCGTGGATGAATTGGGGTGCGTCTTCCTGGTCGTCGGCGGAAATGGTCCACAGGAACCCACCGGTACTGCTCTGCCACAGGTCTACCCCGCCCACAAAGACCCGGGCCGGGTTGGTCGGGTCTGCCCAGATGGCCAGATCGTAATTGCCCTGTCCGTTGGAGGTGGTGGTAGGGTCTTCCCGGGCCAGGATGTTGAAGCTGTTGTCCAGCGTCTGGACCCAGTTGTCTCCACCATCAATGGAATACTGGAAGGAGGCCAACCCGCCATTGGAAGCCCGTGCGGCCACGAGGTAGATCAGGTCGGGCTGTGCCGGCGTGACGGCAAGCGCCACACGCTGAACATCGCTGACAGGCGCCAGGTTGGCCGTCTGGTTGCTGAAGCTCAGGCCCCCATCGGTGCTGCGGTAGAAGCGGGATTCGCCGGAGGCGTACACGGTATTGGGATCCGTGGGGTGGAACTCGATGTCGTAGACCGGATTGGAAAGCAGTGTGGTGAAGGTGGCCCAGCCGTCCGTGGTCCGGTGCAGGCCATCGGACGCACAAGCAAACTGCACGGCCGGATTGTTGGGGTCCACCGCCAGCTTGAAGCCCGCCTGCAGTTGGGTGCGGTTCCAGACAAAGCCGGTGCTGTCCCAGGTTGCCCCGCGGTCGGTAGAGCGCAAAATGCCCACGCCAGGCACCTCGCCTACGCCGAAGGAAGCCAAGCCTCCGGAGAATCCACCGCCGTCGCCATCGCCGGTGAGGATCCACAGGTTGTTGGGGTCCAGCGGGTCCACAGCGATGCCGGAGATGGCAAGTGCCGGCAAATCGTCGGTCAGGCATTCCCAGGGATAGGGCAGGCCGGGCACCCAGGTGGCCGCGTTTTCCGTACGCCACAGGCCCCCACCGGCAGTTCCCACATACCAGGTGGTGGCGCTTTCGAATGCGATGCAATTGACCCTCCCGATGCCTTCCTGGGCGTTGCCAAAGGACTCGGTGTTGTAGGGTCCCATGGAGGTCCAATTGCCGCCTGACGCGCCGCCCCATCCCGCCCATCGGGCGGCTGCTTCGGCATTGGCCGCCATCGGGTTGACGGGGATGCCGGAAGCGTCCAGGTGGCGCTCCGTCCAATAGCGCGCCCGCTTCCAGCGCTTGACTTCACCGCGCACCGGCAGACCGGCATAGCGGTCTTCCATTTCCTGCACGGTTTCGGCAAAAGGTTTGGCGCCCGGCTGTGCGGTCAGGCGTATTGGAGCCGCAGCAAAAGCTGCCAGCAGGGCAAAAAGTAAAACAAAGCGCGCTTCGCGCGAACGCGGAAAATCAACATGAGGCTTCATGGACGGAGGGTATGCCCATGAAAATGCCCCCTATATAACGTCCTTCAAAACGAAAAAAAACCCGTTGAGCACGCTTTCAAGGCCTGCAAAAGGCAAATGAACCGCCATCCAACACACTGAATACCAAAGTTTTGAGCCAAGCACTTGTCGTACAACAAAAACATTGCTGGGCCGGTGGAAGGCCATCGGCAATCCCCGATAACGGGGATGCTAAACCTATTCCTCCGGCTTGGAACAACAGTGTACCTGGTCGGCTTCGGTCATCACGGTCTCCGGCAAATCGGGGCTCAAATAGGGAATGCCCAGGTCCACGCCGCGCAAAATCAACAACAAACCCAGCACCAGCATCCAACCGCGCAGGATGGGTTGCAGACGGCCCCGGGCCTTGCCGCCCAACCATTGCCCACCGAGCGACACCGCCAACATGGCGGGCAGGGTACCCAGACCGAAAAGGCCCATGAACAGCGCCCCTTGCAACGGGGTGGCCATGGCAGCGCTGGCCGCGAGGGCTACATAAACCATGCCGCAGGGCAAAAAGCCGTTGAGGAATCCGGCCATGGCCTGGCCGCTCCAACCGCCTTGACGACGCGCCTTGCGCATGCCGGGAGCCAATCCGCGCGCGGCCACGCCGCTCAACCAGGCCTGCGCACGGTCCAGCATACCGCTTCGGGCGGCCATGAACAGAATCAGCAATCCCGCACCTATGGACAGCGCCCGCTGCCATCCGGCCAGGGCCAGTCCGGCACCCAGGGCACCGAGCACCGCGCCGAGCAGCGCGTAGGCCAGAACCCGGGACAGGTGGTAGGCCAGCTTGGCCATCCAACCCGCTGCCCCGCGCTGGCCGGAGGCGCCATGCAGGCCCAGGACCAGCGGTCCGCACATGCCCAGGCAATGCAGGCTGCCGACCAGGCCGGTGCTCAACGCGGTGATGATCCAAACGGGCATGGTGCCTCAGGGGAGGTTGAGCGTGGTTTCATGGTAATAGGGTGTCTGGTTGCCCGTCCACTCGAGGTTGACGCGCCAGAAGCCCTGTTGAAGGGCCGCAATGGGGACCCTTTGGATGCCCTCGGCATCCGGAGCCACCTCCACTTTGAAATCACGGCTGGCGTCGGAAGGCCGGTAGAAATGCAGGACGCCTTCCGGCGAACCCGCTTCTGCCGGAAAATCCAGCTCCAGCCAGGCATAGTCTTCCGCCACGCGGAAGGCAAAAGGCTCCTCCAGCGCTGCGGCATTGGCCTTGGCATCGATGATGTCCTGATAGGCCAGCTCACGGGCGTAATAGTCCTCGGTGACCAGGTCGTTGGTCTGCCGGTTGGCGGCCACAACCAGGGCGATCATCCCGATTACAAACAGCGAGTAGCCTACGGCAATTCTCCATCCCCAATGCATGCTGCTGGTTGTTTAAGGTGTGTTTCGTTTTCGGTTTCGCCGGCAACGGCGGAACGGAAGGTGTTCAATAGCTGCCGATGGGTCCGAGGAAATTGCTTTTTGCCCGGTCCACGGTTTCGGCTTCGGTGTCCTGCACTTCGAACCGGATTTTGGTCATGCGGCCCTTGAGCTTGTCTTTTTCCATCAGGACAAAGAAGGCCCCCTTGGCCATCCCCTGTGCTTCCAACTGGATGGTCTGCGGTCCGATCATCTGCAGTTCGCCCATATCGGGATCCGCCAAGCGAATATCCAGTTCCATGGGCTGCATGGTCTTGTTGACGATCTGGTAGGTGTATTGGTTGTTCAGGCGGCCATCTTCCATTTCCCGGAAGAGCATGCCGGATTGGCGCAGAATGGTAGCCTCCACGTCGTTGCGTCCCGTGGTCAGGCCGAAGACCAGAATGGTCAGCATGATGGCCAAAACGCCTGTATAGGCGAACACGCGCGGGCTGGCCTTGAAACCCTTGCCGGTGGCCAACTGCTGTTCGCTGGTCACGCGGATCAGGCCCGTGGGCCGGTCCAGCTTGGTCATCACCTCGTCGCAGGCGTCGATGCAGGCCGTGCAGTTGACGCATTCCATCTGGGTGCCGTTGCGGATGTCGATGCCCGTTGGGCAGACCTGCACACAGAGTTTGCAATCCACACAATCGCCCAGGGGCTTGGCGGCTTCGTTTTCGTTTTGCTTTTTCTTGCGGCGTCCCCGGGGTTCTCCACGCAGGTAGTCGTAGGCCACCAGCATGGATTCCTTGGTCAGCAGCACGCCTTGCAGGCGGCCGTAGGGACAAACCACAATGCAGGCCTGTTCCCGGAAGTACGCAAATACAAAAAAGAAAATAGCGCTGAAGGCCATGGTGGTGGTGAACAGTCCGGGCCTGGCGGCAGGACCGGCCATCACCATGTCTTTCCATTCGTCCACCCCCACGATGTAGGTCAGGGCCAGGTTGCCGATCAAGAAGGAAAAGAGCGCAAAAATGCTCCACTTGATGCCCTTTTTGCGGATGCGTTCTGCATTCCAGGGACCGGCATTGAGCTTGCGCTGCCTGTTGGCGTCGCCCTCAATCCAGTATTCGATGCGCCGGAAAACCATTTCCATAAAAACGGTCTGCGGGCAGGCCCAGCCGCACCATATGCGGCCGAAAATGACGCTGAACAGGATGATAAAAACCACCATGGTCAGGAAAGCCAGCACAAAGAGGTGGAAATCCTGCGTCCAGAACGGGATGCCAAAAAGGATGAAACGCCGTTCGATGATGTTGAAGAGAAACAGCGGGTTGCCGTTCACCTTGATGAAGGGCGTGACAAAAAACAACACCAGCAGGATGGCCGAAACGATCTTGCGTTTGTTGTACAGCCGACCCTTCGGCATTTTGGCATAAATCCAATTCCGCTTTCCGTCCTCGGCAACCGTGCCGATGGAATCGCGGAAGCTTTCGTCCCGCTCCCATTCAAAAACGGGAATGTCTGGGGCCTCGCCTTCCGGCGAACGGCCCGTGGACTGGCCCTCGTTTCCTGTGGTCGAATCCTTGATGGAACTGCTCATGGCTTCTTGAAAATAGACCTGCAAGCTCGGCCGAACATCCTGTAAACGCAGTGACCCGCCGCACGCAAGGGCATGAGGCGGGCCACTGTTCGGGAAAAAAATTACAGGCTTGCGGTCTGCCCGGGCCGGGCTTGTTCCGCTTCCGCGGTTTCGGTATCGGCGTCGGCGGGTTGGGCTTCTTCGTCCGGGGTGGCTTCGCCGTCAGGCGCTTGGCCATCTTCCGGCGCGTCATCCTCTGGGATGTACCGTTCGCCCTGGGGCGGAAGGGCATTGGGCGGGTTGGTGCCCTGCAGGCTGAGGATGTAGGAGGCCACGTCTTCGATCTGCTCCGGCTTCAATTGGTCCTTCCAGGCAATCATGCCCTTGGTGGGCACGCCGTAGCGGATGGTGGTGAACAGGTCGCCGATGGCGCCGCCGTGGATCCAGTATTCGTCGGTGAAGTTGGGACCGGCACCGGCCAGACCCTGGCCTTCAGGACCGTGGCAGGTCTGGCAGTTGGTCAGATAAATATCCTTGCCCGAAGCCAATGAGGCGGCATCTGTTTGCATGGATACCGTCTTGGCGTTGAGCTGTTCACCGGCGGAAGCCAGGCGTTCCAGACGGGCTTCTTCCGCCTTCTCCATGGCGATTTCGTATTCCTCGGCGCTCAATGGACCGGTGCGCAATACGTGGTAGTGGATCAGGTAGACCACCCCGAAGGCGATCGTGGCATAAAACAGGGCCGTCCACCAGGGTGGCAGGTCGTTGTCCAATTCGTGGATGCCGTCGTACTCGTGGTCCAGCGTGATTTTTTCCTCCTCCTCAATGGCCACTGTGTTGCCGCCAAAAAACTCGGCCAGCTTGCTGGGCGCTTCGGCTTCCTCGGTTTCGGGCAGAAGCTGCACCGGCTCGGGTTCCGGCTCCACATAGGTGCCGGCGAGCTTTTGCTTGGCGATGCTGAGTTCCCCGTCCAGGTGCCGCACCAGGCGGAAGAGGGCCATGAAGGCGTAGGCCACTATGCCAGCAGCCAACAAGACGATGGCCAGGGTGTATTCGTATTCCGGGAAGCCATAGGATCGGGCTTCGCCGGAGGCGGCCGCTTCCTGGGCCTGCAGGAGCGCGGCGGTGGGAAGCAGGGTCAAGGCCAGTGCAAGAAGGCGTTTCATCCGTTGCGGTTTATCGGCGTTGGGTGTACCAGCGTTTAGGTGCGTGGGCTATGGGGAAGCCGTGGGGCGTCCCGCGTCAGGGGTTCAGGAAGCGGAGTCGTCCAGCGGAAGGTCTTCCAGGTGCTTGATTTCGCTGTTGCTTTTGCGCCAGGCGTCGAGCACCACCATAAGGAAGAAAACGAAGAAAACAGCCAGGGTCAACGCAGCCCGGAGGGCTTCGGCGTCCATGGTTCGAAGGATGTCCTTGTACATCGTGGTGGGTATTCAGGCGGGGAAAATGAAAAAGAGGAGCGGGCCTGTCGGGCATCCATCAGGGCATGGCCGCGGTTTCAGCGCCTCCGGCGAAGGCGTCCTCCCCGGCTTCGGGAACCGCTGCCGGCGCGTTGAGGGCTTCGGGGTTCAGCGTGCCGCCGGGTGCGGGAATGGCATCGTCGCCTTCGCCCGAACGGGCGGGATCCTTCATGATGTCCGTACCCAGGCGTTGCAGGTAGGCAATCAGCGCGATGATGTCCGTGTTTGGATCCGCATCCAACCCGCCCTGGCGCAGGCCATTGGCGATCTCCTCGGCCTGGGCCCGGAGGTCGGCATTGGCGCGCTTCTCATAGCCCGGTGCGTAGGGCACGCCCAGCTTCCGCATGCCCTTGATCTTGGCGGCGGTGCTGTTGGTGTCCAGGCTGCCGGCCTTGTACATCCAGGGGTAACCCGGCATGATGGAGCCCGGCGAGGTGGAGCGCGGCTCGTACATGTGGTTGAAGTGCCAGGAATCCGGCTTGTAGGTCTTGCCGGTGACCACACCCTCCCGGGCGAGGTCCGGACCGGTGCGCTTGGAGCCCCACAGGAAGGGGTGGTCGTAGACAAATTCCCCGGCTTTGGAGTATTCGCCGTAGCGTTCGGTCTCCCAGCGGAAGGGCCGGATCATCTGCGAGTGGCAGGTGTTGCAGCCTTCGGAAATGTAGACGTCGCGGCCCTGCAGTTCCAGCGGGGTGTAGGGCATCACGCTGGCGATGGTGGGGATGTTGCTCTTGATGGTGGCTGTGGGGACAAACTCCACGATGCCGCCGATGAGGATGAGTACAGTCGAGGCAAGGACCATCTGCACCGGACGGCGCTCGATCCAGCGGTGCCAGTATTCCCCTTCCCGCAGGCTGGCCGATTTGCCGACCAGGGCCGGTGCGGAAGCTTTTTCCTCCGCCAGGAAATCGCCCTTGCCGATGGTTTTGGCAAGGTTGTAGACCATGATCAGCATGCCGGCCAGATACATGGTGCCACCGGCCGCCCGGATGATGTACATCGGGATGATCTGGGTGACGGTCTCCAGGAAGTTCGGGTAAGCCAGGTAGCCGTCGGCCGTGAACTCCTTCCACATGAAGTGCTGGGTGAAGCCCGACCAATACATCGGAATGGCGTAGAAGGCGATGCCCAGGGTACCCATCCAGAAGTGGGTATTGGCCAGACGTTCGCTCCAGAGTTTGGTCTGGAAGAGGCGGGGGATGATCCAGTACAGGATGCCGAAGGTGAGGAAGCCGTTCCAGCCCAGGGCACCGATGTGCACATGGCCGATGGTCCAGTCCGTGTAGTGGCTGATGGCGTTCACGCTTTTCATGGACATCATCGGCCCTTCAAACGTGGACATGCCGTACGCGGTCACGGCCACCACCATGAACTTGAGCATGGCGTTGTCGCGGACCTTGTCCCAGGCGCCGCGAAGGGTCAACAGGCCGTTGAGCATACCGCCCCAGGATGGCGCAATCAGCATCAGCGAAAAGACCGTACCGAGGCTTTGGGCCCAGTCCGGCAGTGCTGTGTAGAGCAAGTGGTGCGGACCGGCCCAGATGTAGATAAAAATCAACGCCCAGAAGTGGATGATGGACAGGCGGTAGCTGAACACCGGGCGGTTGGCCATCTTGGGAATGAAGTAGTACATCAGCCCCAGGTAGGGGGTGGTCAGGAAGAAAGCCACCGCGTTGTGGCCGTACCACCACTGGACCAGCGCATCCTGCACCCCGGCAAAGACCGAATAGCTCTTGAAAAGGCCTACAGGCAGCGCCAGGGAGTTGACCACATGCAGCACGGTGACCGTGACAAACGTGGCGATGTAAAACCAGATGGCCACGTACATATGGCGTTCGCGGCGTTTGATGATGGTGCCGATCATGTTCGCGCCGAAGGCGAGCCATACCACGGCAATAGCGATGTCGATCGGCCATTCGAGCTCCGCGTACTCCTTGGAGGTGGAGATGCCCAGGGGCAAGGTGATGGCCGCCGCTACGATGATGGCCTGCCATCCCCAGAAGTGGAACCAGCCCAGACCATCGCTCCACATGCGGGTTTTCAGCAGGCGCTGGAGGGAATAATAGACCCCCAGGAATATGCCGTTGCCGACAAAAGCAAAAATCACCGCGTTGGTATGCAAGGGACGCATGCGCCCATAGCTCAGCCAGGAAATGCCGCCGAGGAAATCGGGCCAGACAAACTTGAGGGCCACAATGAGGCCCACCAGCATGCCAACCACGCCCCACAGGATGGTGGCGTAGGTGAACGCCCGCACGATGCGGTTGTCGTAATGGAAGGTTTCCGTCTGCCGTTGGCGCTGATCAGGAGCGCTTACGCCCGGCTGAACGGCGCCGGTCCCCTCCGGTGTCGTCGAAGAGGATTCGGATGGCTGGTGTGGTGTCATCATCGTATTGTCCGTCTTTGACCGCCCACAGGAACAGGCCCAGAAAACCCGCCGCTACGGCGATGCTGGCCATTATCAGGAGGACGATCACGCTCATGTCGGAGCTTTTCGGAAGGTTGGTGTGAAGGAGCCGGCTTATGCGCTTTGGCGCCGTGGCTACCCTTCCGGTTCAGGGCAGCAAGTTAGACGCGTACACAGGGCCCTGCGCAGAACGGCGGTCAACAGCTGGGCTGCGCTGAATCAGCCCCGGTCTGACTCCGCTCACTTTGCTGTTGGTTCAAATGTAAAAAGCGCGGAAAGGGCCCAAAGTCGGGTAATGCACATCGTCTCAGTTTTTGTGCAAATGCCTGGACCTTAAAGCAGCCAGCAGCAAGCCAAGGCCAGCAACCGTCAGGGAGCTGATGGGCATCAAAATGGCCGCCACCAACGGCGTAAGCCTGCCGCTTACAGCGAAGGACAAGCCCACGATGTTGTAGGCAAAGGATACCCCGATGGCCACCCAGACCGCGCCGCGCATGGCACGTGCATACTGCAGCAGCTGAGGCAGGCGGCCAAGCGCGGAGGCTTCCAGCACGCCGTCGGAAGCGGGGAAGTAGCCGCTCAGGTCGTCGGCCACAGCCAGTCCGGCGTCGCTGGCGGCCAGGGCCCCGGCATCGTTGAGGCCGTCCCCGAACATGCCCACGGTATGGCCTTCGGCGCGCAGCGCCTCGATGCGGGCCAGTTTGTCGTGCGGGCTGACGCCAAAATGCAGTTCGGCGGTGGCGGGAAAGAGGCCTTCGAGACGCTGGCGGTCCTGGTCCTGATCGCCGGAGAGGAGCTCCATGCGGTAGCGGGGGCGGCCGCCGGCGCGGGGTGCTTCGCCGAGGGCCTGCAGGGCCTCGGCACTGCCCGGCCGCATGGTCGGTTGCACGTGCACCCAGGCCCGCAGCCGGCCATTGATGCAAAGCGCTGTGCCGGGCTGCGTGTCCGCTTCGGCCACGCCGCAATAGGCCGCCGAGCCGATGCGGACGGTCCATGCGGAGGCGGGGTCTTCTGCCTGGCTGACGCTGCCCTCGATGCCCGCTCCGGGGGTTTCGCGCAAAGCGCGGGCCAGCGGAACCAGATCTCCGCCCCAGGCTTCGGCCAGGCGACGGGAGACCGGGTGTGCGGATCCCGCCGCCACAGCAGCCACCGCGCGGCGCTCGTCCGCACTCAGTTCCCCGCCCACGGGCGTACAGCGCAGCTCCCCGGCACCGGGAGCGGTGAGCGTCCCGGTTTTGTCAAAGACCAGGGCGTTGAGGGCCGCCAGGCGTTCGATGGCTGCGGTGTCGCGCAGGTGCAGGCCGGCCCGGTCAAAATAGCGCAGGGCATGGCCCAGCGCAAAGGGAGCGGCCAGGGCCAGGCCGCATGGGCAGGCCACGATCAATACGGCAGTAAGCACTTCCAGGGCCTTCGCCGGACCGGCGGACCACCACAGGGCCGCGGAGGCCAACGCCAGGACCACCACCAGCGGCGTGAACCAGCGGCTCAGGCGGTCGGTGACCTGGCGGAGTTTGGGGCGGGCTGAGGGCTGGGCGGATGCGCGGCCTGAAGGGCCGGAGGTCTCCTGCCCGGCGCTTCCCGTTTGCGCTTCCTCCCGCAGGGCGTCGCGCTCCCAAAGGGAGGCCAAATAGCTGGTGCCCAGGCGCTTGGCCACCTTCAGGCGGGCCGGGGAGCCCAGGATGCGGCCGCCGCCGTAGCAGCGTTCGCCGGAGGCCATCGGGATCGGTTCCGATTCCCCGGTGAGGAAATGGTAGTCCACGCGGGCCTCCTCGAGCAGGTCGGCGTCGGCGGGCACCACCTCGCCGGGGCGGACCAGGATGACGTCGCCGGGCTCGAGGTCGTCGGGCAGCACGGCGCGGCGGGTCTCCCCTTCTTCCTTCAGCACGCTGGCCGGGAAAAAGGAGCGGTAATCGCGGCGGAAGCTCAGGAAGCCGTGCACGCGGTCCTGGAACCAGCGGCCGACCAGCAGCAGGAAAACAAGGCCTGCCAGGGAATCGAGGTAGCCTTCGCCGGAGGCGGAAACGATGTCGTAAAAGCTGCGGACGGCCAGCGCCAGCATGCCCAGGGCGATGGGGATGTCCACCGAGGGCACGCGCGTTTTGAGGCTCAGCCAGGCGGCGCGCCAATAGATGGAGCCGCTGTAGAACAGCACCGGCAGGGCCAGCACCACTTTGAGCACGTTGACCAGGCCGTACATGGGCCCGGCGGTGACCGGATCCCAGTGGAAATAATCCGGGAAGCTGAGCAGCATGATGTTGCCCGCACAGAAGCCCGCCACGCCCAGCCGTTTGAGCAGGGGATCGCGCGCGCGCGAACGCAGCTGACCCTCGCTTTCCCCGTCGAGGTCGGCGCGGTTGATGGCCGGCGCATAGCCCAGGCGCTGCAGCTGCGTGGCCACGGCGCTCAGCCGCACGGCCTCGGGGTCAAAATGCAGTTCGAGTTCGCGGCGGCCGTAGTGCACGCGGGCATCGATGACCCCGTCTACGTATTCGGGCATGCGCTCCAGCAGCCAGACGCAGCTGGAACAATGGATGCTCGGCAGGCGGAACTGCACCACGGCGCGGTTGCCTTTGCGGAAGCGGATCAAGCGTTCCTGCAGGACGGGTTCGTCCATCCAGGACCAGTCGCCGCCGTCCCGCACCGGAGCCCCGGGTGCCTCGTTGAGCGCGTAAAAGTCTTCCATGCCCAGCTCGTGGATGAGCTGGTAGGCGGTCGCGCAGCCGGAGCAGCAGAAGTTTTCGCCGTTCCGGCGCACCGGCCTCGGCGTGCAGGGGTCCCCGCAATGCGCGCAGGCCATCGGATCGTGCTGCGGTCCTTGCGCTTGGGAGGCTGCATCCGCGTCGGCGTGGTCTGCGCGGAAATCGGCGGACGGGAAGTGCGGTTCGGCCACGGGCCGAAAGGTATGGACGGGGGGCGTCACGGGGCAAAGGTCCGCCCGGGCTGCAGGCATGCGCCATGATGGCGGTCAAGCGGGCCAGGGATGCCCGTCAGGCCGGGACCACAAGGCGCGGAAGCCCAAGTGCCTGTCACAACCAGTGGCCCAACCGATGTATGAAAGCTCGTCTCCATATGGCACCTTGGCGACAAAATGGGACATACGGTGTCGGCCATATGCCATCCGATGCCGTCATTTTTCAGGGGTCCGGTGGCTTTACGCACAGCCACCGCCCAAGAAGCGCCGCTATGGCGCGTTGTCATGTTCCGCACGTCCGCTCTCCGCAACCGGGAAGCCCGAACACCGCTTCTCCCGGTCCCCCAGCATGCGCGCAGCCTTTGCGCTTTCCTGCTCCTGGCCAGTGCCATGTTTTCGCCTCCGGCGAAAGCCCAACCCGCTGGGTATGCCTACGCCCGCGCCATCACGGTGGACGCGGCCCAGGTCTCCGGCACGGACAGCCTGGTGGACTTCCCGCTCAACATCAGCCTGCAGGCCTCCGACCTGCGGGATACCCTCAACGGTGGTTTTGTCTGCCACGCGCAGGGCTATGACCTGTTGTTTACCGGCCCGGATTGCAGCACCGTATTGGACTACCAGCTGGAGCGCTTTGACGCCAGCACCGGTACCGTCGTGGCCTGGGTCCGCATTCCCGTACTGCGCACCGATTCCAATACGGTGGTCTACCTCTTCTACGGCAACGATGGCATCGGCTCGGACCCCTCCACCACCGACGCCTGGGACAATCACTACGTGGGCGTCTGGCACATGGCCGATGACCCAAGCGGCAGCAGCCCGGCCATGCCCGACAACAGCCGCTTCAGCCACGATGCGGACGCCAACGGCTACAGCAGCGACGACCGCGGTGACGGGATTGCCGGCCAGGGCCTGGTGGCCAACGGCAGCGGACAGTACCTCACGGTGGACTCCAGCGGCCTGACACCGGCAGCGCTTTCTTTCAGCGGCCAACAGGCCATCAGCATCAGTGCCTGGGTCCGCTACGACGCCATGGCCGGCGAAAAGTCCATCGTGGAGCTCGGGCACTCCACCGACGACGTAGACATCCCTTACTGGCTGGGGCACAACGGCAGCAACATGCAGATCCGCCTGGCCTCGGGTTCGCCCGCAACGGGCAACCGCTACAACGGCAGCAGCACCCTGAGCACCGGCACCTGGTACCACATGGCCTATACCTATGACGGCAGCACGCTGAAAGGCTACCTCAACGGGGTGGAGGAGATCAGCGTGGCGCGCAGCGGGGACATTGCCTATACCGCGGCCGACGGCTTCCGGATGGGCAAGCGCTTTGACGCGCGCTACATGGAGGGCACGGTGGATGAGGTCCGGATTTCGCGCTTCGCGCGAAGCGCCGACTGGTGGGCCACCCAATACGCCAACCTGGCCGATGCCGAAAGCTTCTACGCGGTTTCCCCCTACACGACCGCCGAGGACCTCTGCAGCAATGGCGTGCCGGTGCCCAGCGTGCCGGACCTGTCCTGCTATACCGGCCGGATTGCGTTTTCCATTGACGCGGATCAGGTTTCGGGCAGCAGCAACCTGACGGACTTTCCTTTTTTGGTCGTGCTGCAGCACGATACGCTCAAAAGCACCGCGAATGGTGGGCTTATGGAGCACCCGGAAGCCTGGGATTTGAGTTTCACCGCCGCGGATGAAACGACCCAACTTGATTTTGAATTGGAAGCCTACAACGGCACCACAGGAGAAGTCAAGGCATGGGTTAAAGTCCCCACCCTCTACCACAACATCGACACGGAATTGTTTTGCTATTTCGGCTGCAGCACAGCCAATATGGATCCGTCCACGGCCGGGACCTGGAGCAACGGCTTTTTGGCCGTCTGGCACATGGCCGAGGCACCCAATGGGAGTGGTGAAGCCCTGGAAGACCACAGCGCCAACGGCAGCGATGCTGCTCCGCGCGGCTTTTCCACGGACGCACGCGAGGCGGCTTTGGTAGAAGACGGCATCCGCCTGGACGGGAGCAGCCAGTATTTCGGCGTGGAGGACGGCGGTGCGGTTCCTTCGCATTTGACGCTGGAGGATTCCGCTGCCCTGACGCTTTCGGCCTGGGTGAACATCGATGCTTTTGGCGGCGAAAAATCGGTGCTTGAAAAGTCCCGGGGCACCAGCGACAACCAAATCCGCTATTTCCTGGGCATGGCGGACAACAAGCTCCAGGTGCGTTTGCACGCCGGTGCCACGAGCGGCCGCCACGACGGAACCACCAACCTGACGGTGGGCAAGGACCACTACCTGGTCCTGACCTACAACGGCGCCAGCCTGCTTGGCTACCTGGACGGGGCTGAAGAAATTTCGGTGGCCCGCAGCGGCAACATCGTGCACAACAGCGCAGACGACCTGCGCATGGGCAAGCGCTCCGACGGCCGCTATGTGGACGGCCTGGTGGACGAGCTGCGCATCGCCCACGTGGCGCGCAGCGCGGGCTGGATCCAAACGGAATACAACAACCTGTACGATCCGGTAAGCTCCATCAGCGATATAACAGCAAGCGACAACCCCTTGCCGGTAACGTTGCTGTTTTTTGAGGGCGCTTCGCGCGAAGCGCAGGTAAACCTGCATTGGGCAACGGCCACCGAACGCAACAGCGCGGCCTTTGCCGTGGAGCGCTCCCGCGACGGGCAACACTGGCAATTTGTGGAGCGCATTCAGGCGGCCGGAACCAGCAGCCAGCGCCTGGATTACCACACGGTAGACCGGCGTCCCCTGGATGGGCAATCCTATTACCGCTTGCGGCAACAGGACCGCAACGGCCACACGCGGACGGTCGGGGTTTTTGCGCTTTGGCGGGAGTCGGGGGCTGCGCCTTCCTGGCAGCTGTACCCCAATCCGCTCCAGGGCCGGACGCTGTTTGTGCGGGGCCTGGATCCCGACCAGCGCTATGTGGCCACCCTACTGGCCGGCAATGGCCGCCTGATCGGCGAATGGCCTGTTGAGGGCGGGAAACTCCGCCTCCCGGAACTCCAGGCCGGACTCTACGCCGTGCGCATCCTGCATCGGGCCAGTGGCCGGCAGCAGACGCTGCATGTGGCTGTGCGGTGAGGGGCATGCACTCCCGATCAGCTGGTGCACCGAAGCCTTGCACCGCGCCAAAAAATTGAACACGGTGCATGCGGCCTTGCTTAGACCGGCCCGTTCGGGTTGGTGGCCCATACGCTCAACTCCGGGATGAAGCCGCGCGGGGCCATTTCCAGCGCGGTGACCACGGCGTGCGCGATTTCGCCGGAGCGGAGCTTGCGCGGGTGCTCGTCGCGTTCGTTGCGCTCGGCGCTGCCGAAGGCGGTGGTGACCTCCGACGGGTTGATGCCAAACACGCGGATGTCGTGCGGGCGGAGTTCGGCCTGCCAGCATTGCGTCATCGCGCGGAGCGCAAACTTGGACGCGGCATAGACCGAGCCTCCGGCGAAGCCCTTGGTCCCGGCCGTGGAGGCGATGTTGACGATGTCTCCGCCCCCATCCTTGAGGTAGGGCAGCGCGGCCTGGGTCATCAGCGCAAGGCCAAAGACGTTGACGTCAAAAACACGGCGAAAGTCCTCGGCCTTGACTTCCTCCAGCGGCCCAAAGGCCCCGATGCCAGCGTTGTTGACCAGCACGTCCAGGCCGCCCAGCGCTTCGGCCACCTTGACGGTTTCGCCCGCAAGGGCATCGTGGTCGGCCATGTCCAGGGCCAGGCCCAGGCATTTGAGTTCCGTGGCCACGTCCTGGACCTTGGTGGCGTCCCGGCCGGTGATGGCCACTTTGGCGCCGCGGTCCACCAGGGTGGCGGCGATGGCTTTGCCTATGCCGGCACTGCCGCCGGTTACCAGGACCTTACGGCCTTTCAGATTGCTGCGTTCGGGGAGGTAGTCGGTGCTGCTCATGCAGCGAATATGCGCCGTGCAGGCTTGCGCCACAGCGCCGGGACCGGCAAATGTTCCGCCCGATCAACTTGAGCGACGCATCCACCGCAATACGCATTTGGTTATGATGCATTACTGGCGTTTCTTACACAATCCATGTTGTGTAGGATCGGCCTTTTCCAGGCGCACAGTTTGCGCCACGAGCAAGTAGACCGAAAACCAATGCGTTCATGCTGCTGTGCGATCCATTGGAGGGTTCTGTTATGGGCGGCCGCCTTCTTTTTGTTTCAATTTCCCGTTGATGGGCTACTGGCACAGCAACCCGACCCCATTGCACCCTTGATCGAACTGGCCAATTCGGGCAAGTCCAAAAAGGCGGTCAAAGCGCTTGAAGCCCTGGAAAGCGATTCGGCATGGAGGCTGGAAGCCAGGGCTGTCAAAGCCAATATCTTGCTGGTGCAATTGGACGATGCCGAAAGCGGCATGGCCATATTACAGGAAAATCTCGTTGAGGCCCCACAGCACTTCAGCAGTCTGGAGGTGCGGGGCCGCTATTACCTCGAAATCCTGGAAATTGCCCGTGCGGAAGCAGACTTCCGGTCCCTGGTTCGAGCGGCAGGAACATCGGACAGCTTGTTGTCCAAAGCGTACCTCGCGCTGGGCAACACATTGGTCATGCAGCAGCGCTTTGAAGAGGCGCTGGAGACGTATCAGCTCGGGCTGGAGGTGGATTCCGGTGCACCTGGACACCGCATGGGCATGGCCAATGCCCTGGGCGACTTGGGCCGGGATGAAGAAGCCATCCAGATTCTGGAAAGCGTCCGTGAAGAATTGCCCGACCAAATGGAGGTCATGAACAATCTGGGCTTTTTATACATGGGCGTTGAGCGCTATGAGGAGGCGGCAGCAGCTTTTGACCGGATCATCGCGCTGGACCCGGAGGCGGCTTTTTCCTGGAGCAACCGCGCCTACGCCAAACTGCAACTGGGTGACCCTGATGCTGCACTGGAAGACATTCAGCAGTCCATCAAACTGATGCCCAGCAATTCCTGGGCGCACCGCAACCTGGGCCTCATCCGGCAGGCCATGGGCCAACCCGATGCCGCATGTGACGCCTGGCGCGACGCCCGTTCCTGGGGCTTTGAACGCATGTACGGTCCGGAAGTTGAAAAATTGATCCGCGAAAACTGCCGCTGATTCCGCCACTCTTTTCCCTTTTGTGCAGGTACCGTGCTGGTCTGCCCGCTGTACCTGCTCCATCTCCACATTTCCCATGCATTTGTTTTTCCGCACCCGGCGTGTCCTGCTCGCCGCTTGCTTTCTGTTTTTCGCCGGTACCGGCGAAATGCTTCTGCACGCACAAAGCCTGTCCGTACCCACCGATGTCCAAAGCCCGGACCACGGCCACTCCGTGCTGATGGACCTGGACCGGCTGGAAGCCGAGGAAGGTCCCGAAGCGGCTATAGAAGCTTTGTCCGGCGTCCACCCCTCGGATACGCTCTACGAACAGGTCCTGCTCCAGCACTTGGAGCTGCTGCTGCGCCACCGGCCCGATGACCACGATGCCCAGGTGGCCCTGCTCCAGGCGGGCATTGCGCTCAACGGATGGGAGGTCTATACCTTCTTCATTACGCTGCCTGCTGTACTGGCCAGCCAGGAAAGGGGTGAAGAAGCACTGGAAGCTGCCGAGGAGGCGATGCGCCGGTATCCCATGAACGCTCTGGCGGCCCGCACCAAAAGCATTGCCCTCCTCGCCCTGGACCGCAAGGACGAAGCCTTGTCCCTGCTTCAGGACCTGGCGCGCCAGTTTCCCTACGAGTCCACCATCCATTCGGACATCGCCAAATACGTGTCCGCCGATGGCGAATACACCCGCGCCGCCATGGCCTATGCGTATGCCCTGGGCCTTGAAATGGAAAGCAGCAACAGCCAACAAGCGCTCGTGGACATGGACAACCTGCTGCGGGGCGCCAGTCCGGACTATGAGGAAAACGGGTTTGACTTTGGCCGCAGTGCCGGACGCTATGCCGACCTGGACCTGCTGGTCAAAAACCGGGTATCCATGGACCGCGACTACAAAATGAAACCCAAGGTTACGTTTGCATTTGCCCGTCAGTTTCATTTCATCTGCAGCAACCTGAAGCAGTTGCCCAAACAAGACGGATTCTGGTACGACATGTATGAAAGCGTCTTCAGGGATTTTCTGGACGACGACCTGTTCGAGGGCTGGATGTACATGGCCCTGGCCAGCAGTCAGGATCCGGACGTATACCAGCAAGCTGTCAAAAACAAAAAGAAGCTGCTCGAATTCCGAAGCCACTTTCACGACATGGTCTATTCCCGATACGGTCAGACCGAAGCCGAGGTTGATGGCAAAATGGTTGCCGTGGAGCGGGTTTTCAACAACGATGGAAGCATCTTGGGCCAGGGCAAAAGCACGCCCAATGAACAACCGACTGGAACCTGGCGCTACTATCACGACAACGGCGTCCTGGCCGGCGTGGGCGCCTTTGACAAGGCTGGAGAAAGAGACGGGAAGTGGCTCATGTACGACCAGCGCGGCGTCCTGAGGCGCAAAGTGCATTATGCCCATGGCGTTGAATCCGGTCCATATGTTCTGTACTATCCGCACGGCCACCGCAGCGACAGTGTGTTTTTAGTGGACGGAACGGCTGAAGGCACTGTGCTGGATTTTTGGAAAAACGGTGCTCCGCGATACTCCAAAATTAAAAAGGACGGGGAGTTCAATGGGCCGGCCAAAGAGTTTTACAGAAATGGGGCCTTGCACTATGCGTATCAATTGGTCAACGACAAGCTGGATGGACCTGCCAAAGGATACATGCCAAATGGGCAGCTGGAGTACATTATGAACTTCAAAAACGGGCAACGGCACGGCCCGCAACTGGAGTTCTATCGGACTGGCGATACGACCGTCGTTGAGCGCTTCGCCGAAGGCAAACGCGATGGCGCATACCGGTTCTTTTACGACGGGGGCACCTTGCGGCAAACCGGTACCGCTGTGGACGGAGTAAGCGTGGACACCATCCGCAGGTATTACATCCATGGAGGGCTGGAAGAGCAAATGGTCTTTGACAGCAAGGGGAGAAAAGAGGGCACGCACCTGACCTACAGCCCCCAGGGCCATCTGTATACCGTCATGGAGTTCAAGCGGGACCTATTGATGGCGTATACCTACTACGATGCTGAGGGCAAAGTGCTGATCAGCCAGGAAAGAAACAAAGGCCGGTTTGACTTTGTAGGCTACACTTCTGCAGGACACCGGCTGGTGGAAGGCCGTTACCTGGATGAAGGCGACAAAGACGGATTGTGGACCTATTACTACGAAAATGGACAAAAGCAGTCGGAGGAAACCATGGACAAAGGCGTCCGAAATGGCCCCTCAAAGACCTACTATCCCAATGGCCAATTGAAAGAAAAGAGCCACTACTCGGATGGGCTACTGGATGGTCAGTATACCCGCTACTACATCGATGGCGCATTGGAGGCGCATGGGCGTTTCGCCGAAGGCGAAAGAGACGGTTCCTCCACCACCTTCCACCCGGATGGCGAAACGCCAAAGGAAATCAGATACCATATCGACGGCGAATTGGAGGGCTATCAATACGATTTTGGGGTTGACGGTGTTTTGACGGCACGAGACCAGTACCTCGAGGGGTTTTTGTTGGAGCAGTGCTATTACAACGCCGAGGGCGTGGAGTACGAATGCATGCGCTATCCGGAAGGCGAGTCCACCATGCGCTTTATGTATGCCAACGGTGCTCCTTTTGCTGATCTGCACCTGCGCTACGGGGTGCTTGATGGACCCGGCACCTGGTATTATCCCGATGGAAGCATAGAAACCACAGGCGAAAACCTCAATGGGAAGCGCCACAACGAATGGGTGTATTACAATCCGGACGGGACCGAAAGCGATCGCTACCACTACAACATGGGCCGTTTGCTGGACAGCGTGGTCCATCTGGACTACCATGGAAACACGTCTTCCGTCCAACGTTTCTACCGGGGAGAGGAGCACGGTCTCTATTCGGAATTTTTCAACAACGGCAAGCCCAGCATGCACCGGGAAAAAGCCTTTGGCGAAATGCATGGAACCACAACCACATTCGCCTATACCGGCGAACGCCAACTGGTGCGGTATTACGACCGCAGCCGGCTCATCGGTTACAGCTACGAAGGATCAAACGGCGCATTGGTGGATACCATTTTTGTAGACTGGAGCGATGCAGTCCTGGAACCGAAATACGCCAACGGCCAAACCTCCAGGGTTATGCGTTACATCAATGGCGAATTGCATGGGGCATACAAAGAGTTTTACCCCAGTGGCCAAGAGATGGAATCGCTGGACTTTGTCCATGGATACCGCCATGGCGATGCCGTTGAGTATTTCCCGGATGGAAGCATCCGCACGGAGGGCCAATTCCACTACGGCGCCCGGGAAGGCTCCTTCTCCAGCTACCATGCACCCGGCGTATTGGCTTCCGAAGTAACCTACCGCCAGGGCAAGCTTCACGGCCCTGCTGCATTTTACGGCAAGGATGGCACGCTCATGGGCCGTTACCAATACCGAAATGGCAATCTGGTCGACATCCTGAACCCTTGACCGCGATCGCCTATTCAACAAGACTTTTGTTCAAGCCGCGGTCAAAAAGGCGGATTGCCTGCATCCTCCTCCTGTCCCGCTGCCCCGAACAAGCCTGCCAGGCGTAGGTTTGACGCGTTGATCCATACCCATGCATCCCGTCTCATTCTGTGCACGCCGCAGCCGCAACTGCAGCAACTTTCCCTCAACATTGTCCGCTGCGGTTTGGCCGCAAGGTGCCTTGTTGTCCTTTCTTGTATTGTTTGCAAGCGTTGAAACCGCATCCCTGCAGGCCCAATCCCCGGATGCCTTCGAGGACCTCGATGCGCTGCGCGACCGCTACGATGGCGAACGTTCCATCGCGCTTTCGCGCGAAGAGCGCATGGTCATCGAACGCGGGCCCGAAGGATTGACCGGCCGCGTGGAAAGCACCGAGCGCATCCTGCACCTGCGCGGTCCATTGGGCGGCATGCCGACCGAGGAGGTGCCCTATTCCGGGCTCATCGCCCTGGAGGAGATCGAGGCCTGGACGGAAGTGCCCAAAGGCAAGGGCAAATACCGCCGGGAAAACGTGCGGAAATTCAGCCACTACGATGTCCTGGACGAGGAGATCTTCCACAACGACAGCCGTGCGGTGTCGTTCAGTTACCCGGAACAGGTGCCCGGCAGCATCACCCACCTGCACACCGTGCACCGCTATGCGGACGCACGCCTGATGACGCGCTACCTGTTCTCGAGCTACATGCCCGTGCTGCACACCCGGCTGACGGTGGAATATCCCGAAGATGTTCGGGTACGCCTGGTGCCCTACGGCATCGACGAAGCCGACTGGCAGCCGGTAGCCGGGACCGGCAAGAAAAACACGCAGACCTGGACGGTCGAATTCCACGACCTGGACGCGCTGGATTTTGTGGAGCAGGCACCGGGTTTGCTGTACCACGCGCCCCATGTGCAATTGCTGGTGGAGGACCCCTCCAACCCCAACGACCGGGGCGGCGACCTGGACCGCATGTACCGCTGGTACCACGGCCACATTGAAGCGGCCAAGATGGCGGAAGTGCCGGCGCTGACGGCCCTGGCCGATTCGCTGTGCCAGGGGCTTGAACAACCGGCGCAAAAAGCGGCAGCCCTGCTCCAATGGGTACAGCAAAACATCCGCTATGTGGCCATCGAAGACGGCTGGAACGGCCTGGTGCCCATCCAGCCGGACATCACCTACCAGGTGCGCTACGGGGATTGCAAGGGCATGTCGGCCATCCTGCAAACCATGATGCGCAGCCAGGGCCTGGACGCGCGCCTGGCCTGGGTAGGCACCCGCCGCCTGCCCTACCGCTACGACGAGCTGGCCAACTGTTCGGTGGACAACCACATGATCGTGGCCTGGAAGGCCGAAGGCCCCGTGCCGGCGGCTGCCTTGCCGTCCGACAACGGCTGGCTGCTCATCGACCCCACACACGACCAATTGGCCTTTGGCCTGCCCAGTCCCTTCATCCAGGGCAAGCAGGTGTTGGTTTCGGGGCCGGATGCGGAGGACTATGACCTGGCCCTGGCGCCCGTGGTTCCGGCGGACCACAACAGCATTTCGGACAGCCTGGAGGTGGAGCTGGACGGCAGCGCCCTGCTGGGCCGCGGCCGAATGGTTTTTTCGGGCATCCCGCGCAACCACCTGGCCTCCATTCTGCTGCATGTGCCCGAAAAGGACTGGGCGGACATGCTCACCGAGCGCCATCCCAAAGGCAACAACCGCATGCGCTACTCCAGCGTGGCCGTGCAGGGCCTGGAGGACCCCAACCAGCCTTTGGTGCTGGACTATGAAATGCGCATCCCGGAGTTCATCCGCGAGATCGACGGGGAAGCCTTTGTACCCGCCGAGCTGGCTTTTCCCTTTGCCGAGTACCGCTATAAAGAAGACCGGACCCTGCCGGTGGTTTTTGAATATGCCCGGGAGTACCGCCATGTGGTGGCCTGGACGCTTCCAGAAGAACTCCGCGTAAAACACGTTCCGGAGGCCAGCGCCTTTACCGGCGAAGGCTTCTCCTACCGCTTTGAGCCCCGCCTCGGCGATGCGGCCAAAGACGAATCCGGTTTGGTGACCGAAACCGTGTACCGCCTGGAAACCATCGAGCTGGAACCCGAACTCGTCCCGAGCTGGAACGCCATGAATGCCCAGCGCAAACGCGAACTCAACCGCAGCCTGGTGCTGCAACGTCCCTAATCTTCATCCTCATGTTCCGCATCAACCGGTCCATTGCTGTTCTTTCTTTTCGCTTTTTGACAGCCGCCTGTGGGCTGCTGGTGTTGTTGGGGCTTCCCTTCGCCGGGCAGGCGCAACACGACCTGGTCACGGAATACACCTGGGATGCGGTGCCGGTGATTCCGGATACGGTGGCCAGCATGAGCGAAGCCACAGTCATCCTGCAACAGCACACCATCGTGGACCGGGTGGCGGATAATGAAAACAGCACGGTGGAGGAATTCTACCTGTCCCACATCCAGGTCTTTCTGCGGGATCAGGGTGCGGTGGAGCGCAACAATACCTTGCAATTCAACATCAACGGCTTGCTGGCGCAGCCCGATATCCGCGCCCGCAGCATGTCGCCGGACGGAAAGGTGCATGAGCTGGAAGGGGACGATTTCAAATTCAGCGAGGACGACGAGGACCAGACCAAGACCCTCTATTTTGCCTTTGAGGGGCTGGAACCGGGCAGCATTATCGAATACATTTTGGTTCGGCACCAGGACGCCAACAGCCAGGGGGATACCGAATACCTCCAGCGCGGACTGCCCATGCTGCAACAGCATTTCCAGGTGGCTTCGGACATGGGCTGGGAGATGGGCTTCAAGTCCTACAACGGCGCTCCGGAAATGGAATTGGTGGAGAACGACGATCGGGAGTACCTGCTCTGGGAACTGGAAACCGGATTCATGCCCGCATTGGAGGAACAAGCTTCCGCGGCCATGGACCGGCACAAGCCACGGGTGGACTTCCGTTTGGAGACGGCCAACTACAGCTCCATCAAGTCCTTCACCTCGTTTGTCAATGCCACCAAGATCTACCACGGCACCATCCATCCGGAACTGGACAAAAAGACCGGTAAAGCCGTTTCCAAGTTTGTCAAGGACATGGATTTGCATTTGGCCCGGGACAACAGGGATAAAATCCGCAGCATCGAGTCTTCGATCAAAAAGCAGATCGCCTTTGCGGAAAACTACGCCCCTGTGCTCTCGGACGTGGCCAGCATCCTCACCAACCGCGTGGCCAACGACGTGGGCATGGCACGCCTTTTTGCCGCCATTTTCCGAGAAACCGAAATCCCCTATGAACTCGTGGTCGGTTGCGACCGCATGGAGCGTGTCATCGATGCCGATTTTGAGTCCTTTTTGCCGCTGCGGGAAATCATGTTTTACCTGCCGGACATCGATGGCTACATGGATCCATCAGCACCGGCCTACCGTGCGCCCTATGCCGACATGAGCCTGATGGCCACCGATGCCCTGCACATCCGCAATTTTGAGTTGGGGGACGGCATCACTGGCGTGGGCAGTGTGCGGTACGTGCCCGCCTTACCCGACACGCTCAATGTTCACGACCACCGGTTCACCGTCACCTTTGCGGAAGACGGCACCACGGCGGACATCGAATTTGAAAACATCCTGATGGGCTATCCGGGCACCTTCCAGACCTACTACGACCTGCTGGACTACGACACGCAGGAAGAAGTGATCCACGGCATGCTGGAATACCTCATCGGCGAAGAGGGCAATCCGGAGATCGTTGTCCGCTACGCCGAAGACATCCATATGGGACGCCAGCCCATGGTCATGGCCGGACGCGTGGAAACCGACCGTTTCTCCGGACTGGCCGGCGAACGCCGGCTGTTCAACATCGGCGAATTGATTGGGCCCCAGGTGGAGATGTACGACTCCGTGGCCCGTACCCTGCCGGTGGAAGAGCTGTTCAACCGCCGCTACCTGCGTGAATTCGACATCACCCTGCCCGAAGGCTGGGTGCTGCAAAACCCCGAAGATTTGCATTTCGACGTACGCCTGGACCTGGATGGCGAAACGCCGATGGCCTTCGTGTCCGAATACACCCTCGACGGCCGCAAGCTCACCGTACGGGTCCACGAATACTACCGCACCGTCCGCCTGCCCCTGGAAAAGTACCCCGAGTACCGCGCCGTGATCAACGCCGCCGCCGACTTCAACAAAGTGGCCCTGGTGTTGGCGCCGGAATAATGCCTACCGAATCAAGGTCACCGTTCCGGCGCGCTGGACTTCTTCCCCGCCTTCGCGGCCCTTGGTATAGACAATCATCCAGATGTAGGCGCCGGCCTCCTGGTCCACGCCCTGGAAGGTGCCGTCCCAGCGGGTGGAAGGATTGCCGGTGGCGAAGACTTCCTGCCCCCAACGGTTGTAGACCCGCAGGGCAAAGCTGGGATAGCGGGCCGGGTTGGTGATGCCGAAGTTGTCGTTCAGGCCGTCGCCATTGGGCGTGAAGGCGTTGGGCAGGACCAGCTCCACCTGCTCCACAAAAACGCGGATGGAATCGGGTGGGCCTTCGCAGCCGTACAGGCTGCCATACACCAGATAGGTGGTGTTGTTGACCGGAAAAGCAAACGGAGACGGGCAATTGGCGCAGGTCAAACTCGATGCCGGCGTCCAGGTGAAACTCACCGGGCCGGGATCCAGGGCCGTGACATCCAATTGCACCAGCGCCCCTTCATCGACCACCACACTGTCCGGCATGGCATCCACGATGGGCGGGGGAATGATTTCGGCCAAAATGGAATCGCTTGTACCAGTGCATCCGTTGGCGTCGGTCACCTCAACCACATAATTGCCCGGGGTTGAAACCGTCACCGTCTGGGTGGTTTCGCCGCTGTGCGGCCAGAAGTAGGATACAAAACCGGAGCCCGCATCCAGCACCACATCCGGTTCGCAGTCGCGGAAGGGACCGGGGGCCAGGCTCGGTGCGGGCAGCACGGTCACTTCCTGGCTGACCGTGTCGGTGTTCATGCAGTCGTCGAAAACCACAGAGGTATACGTGGTAGTGGATGCCGGTCCAACCGTATAAGGATCCGCAAAGACCCCACCCGGCGTCCACTGGTAGGTGTAGGGCGGCACGCCCCATTGCGCGCTGGGTTCCAGGGTTATGGAATCGCCGGGGCAGATGGTGAAATCCGGCTGGTCAACCGACTGGATCGGGTCTTCCTCCACCGTGCGCCCTTCGATGGTGATGCGCCAGGTATTGTCCGGCATGAAATGGCAGGCCACCCCGCAATTGGGCCCGTTGCAGGAACAATGGAAGGTGCGCATTTCAAAATCCAGAACGTAGTCCGGGCATTGCGGCGGCAGGCAGGAAACCGTATTGAACAGGTCCAGCGAATCGCCATAGCAGGTGCCGCTGGAGTCACCCTCCGGCGGCAGGCAACTCCAGAACGTGCCCACCCCGGGCGAGGTGTCGCAGGGACCGACAATCTGAAACGCCGCCTCGCGCATCAGGCAATCGCTCATGCCGATGAAACAGCCCATCAGCACGCTGAAATACTGCGCATCAAACCAGGCCCCGGTGAGCGTGGTCTGACCCGGCACGGTCACCGACAAATTGGCGCTGCAGTAATCCGTCAAATCAAAACAGGCGGCATCGTAATTGAATCCGATGTCCCCGCCGGTATACGTGGCCACACCGTACAAAATCGGATCCACGACCACGGGGTATGCCCGTTCGGGCGAACGCAGCCATTCGGCATCCACCACCGTCTCCACGATCATTGCCGAACCGGGCCCAACGCCTTCCCGGCGAAAACGGTACCCGATCAGGGCAGGGCCTTTCGGGCCGTCGTGCAGGTTGCTGTTGCCAGCCGCATCGTAGAGCAGGGGGCGCTTGAGGCGGAGGAGATCTGGGTTGTCATCCGGATCCGTTGTTGCGCCCCCAACCGATCGTTCCAAAACCAGGTCTCCGGTCCAACAGCGCCAGCCGGCCACATCGGTCCAACGGCCCGTGGATGGATCCACATCCACGCTGTAGGATTCCGGTATCGCCCAGCGGTCCTGAAACACCATGCGGACCCCCTCCGGCACGGCATCTCGCTCCCGAAGCACAAAATCCGTTTCGATTTCCCCTTCGCGAAACAGCTGCACCATGTCGATGCCCGGCCAGGCATGCCAGGCACGCATGCCGTCCTTGCCTACGTCCGCACGGGAAAAATCGGGGCTGCCCAGCGGGTGCCGGATCGGTCCGATGGGTTCGCCCGTGGCCAGGGCGAGGGCATGTTCTTCGCCGAAGGCGGAAGCGGCTCCGGAAAAACGAAATACAAATCCATCGGCCAGGCGCATGGCCGCCTGTCCGCGCTGCAGGTCCAGCCCGGTGGGCAGGGGTTGGCTCAGGGCCAGGAAACGGTCGGTGTCCGAACCACCGCCAAACAGCGGATCAAGTGCTCCGGCAGGATAGAGGTGCGGATCGCGGGTGCGCCATCGGCCTTCCCGATCGCGGAAGTGCATGGGGCCCGAAGCCTCCTGCACAAAAAAGCGGTGGCCTTTGCTGCCGGACGCCACAAAATAGCGGCCGGTGGCGCTGCGCTGCGACGGCAATTCCACGCAGTCCGAACAGGGGGCGTTCCAGGGGAGCACCCCATAGTCCGGGTGGGCCTTGTCGGCATGTTCGGCAAGGCGTTCCAATTCCGCTGTGCGCCGCACGCGGGGCTCCAAAAAACTGCGGAAATCCGGTTTGACCGCCTTCATGCCCGGCGCTACCATAGGGCCGTCCGTGCCCAATTGCACGGCGTTGGCCGCGGCTTGCCCTCCACCGCCAGCAAGCACAGCGGGAGCGTTTCCCTGCTGGCCCAGCCCTAAAAACGGCAAGGCCACCAGGAGCCCAAATGCAAAAAAACGGAAAGGGCGCACGCTCATCGAACCAGGAAGATTTCACCGGTCTCCTGCACCCGGTTGCCGTCCCCTCCCACGGCTTGGATGGTGAAAATGTAGGTGCCCGTTTCCTGGTCTTCGCCGCGGAAGCGGCCGTCCCATCCGGCTTCCGGATTGTTGACTTCTCCGGCATCGTTGGACGCGTAAACCACCTGGCCCCAGCGGTTGAAGATGCGGATGTCGTACTCCAGCACGGCCTCGCCAAAAACGGTGAAAAAGTCGTTCTGGCCGTCGCCGTTCGGCGAAAACGCATTGGGCACATAGAGCAGGGCGCCACAAACGTCGATCACTTCGTAGACGACGTATTCGCGGGTCACCGGGCAGGGTTCATCCGGAGCGTTGACCACCACCGCATACAGGCCGGGCGCGCCGACTTCCTGCAGTTGTTCGGTGCCGGCTTCCGGAATGCCGATCCAGGTATAGCTGCCGCCCGGGTAGCCGCCGTCCAGTTCGGCCCGGCCTCCCGGACAGATGGGCAGCGAGTCGGCCATCTCCGTCCGCGGCGCCTCCACAAAGACCGTAACCGTGTCCCAGTCCGGGCAGCCTTCCACATTGGTGCCCCAGACCACAAAGCTTTCCGTGCTGTCCGGGCTAACGTCCAGGAAGGGGCCGAGGGCTGCAGCGGTATCGGCGGCGTACCAGATGTAGTCCACGATGCCGGTGGAAACGGCGCTCAGGGTCAGGCTCTGGCCGATGCATATGGTGGGGTCGTCTTCGGCCACCACCGGGGTGGTTTCCACCACGTCGATCGTGCGTGTGCCGGTGCCGGAACCGCAGATGTTGAGCCCGAAGATTTCGATGTCGTAGGGGCCGGGATCGTCGAAGACCATGCGGATGACGTTGTTCGCCGTATCGGCGACCGTTCCCCCGGACACCGTCCATTCGTAGAAGGTCTCGGTGAAAAACTCCACATCAAACTGCACCGTGTCGCCGGTGCATATGGGTTCGTCCACGGCGATGTCCACGTCGGGTTCATCAATCACCTGGATGGTGGCGGTGTCCGACCAGGGCCCCGGACACCCGTAATTGATCTCGCGCACACGGATGGCCAGGGGGCCGGTAAAGCCCGCCAGGTTGATCAAAATCGGATTGAAGGCCCACAGGAAGGGGGTGCCCGAAGGCAGGTATTGGAATTGGTATTGCGACTCGATGTTGTAGGGCGTTACCACAAAAGACGCCAGGCCGCCTTCGCAAACCAGCGAATCCTGCGGGATCAATTCCGGTGGGGTTTCGGCTGGCGCGCCGATGGTCAGGTGGATGAGCGTGCCCAGGCGGTTTTCGATGTCGCTGGTGCAGTCCCCGTTGATGCGCATGTACCACACGCCGGGCGCCAGGCCAAGGCCCAACAAGCCGGGAAGGTCAGGCACCGTGAGGGTGACGGTGGTGTCGGAGTCCGAAACCACCACGCCCAGATCTCCATCGCTGACGCTGCCGAAGGTCATGGGATCCAGCACTTCAATCGAGAAGCTGTTGGTGTCGCAATACATGGCCAGGGTGTCCCAGATGTTCATGCCGATGGGCACGTCCACGGAAGCCCCCATGCTTTCCGAAATGCAAATGAAAATGTCCTCGATCTCGTTGGTTTCGATGTCGCATTCCTGGATGCAAAAGGGCCCCCAGGTGGAACCAATCGTGGAAGGAATATTGCTCGTCACCCGGATGTAGTACCCGCAACCCGGCGGCACCGTGGGCACCAGGCCGCTGACCGTGCCTGGCGGCGAACCCAACGAGGGGTCGAAGGTGGCCGAACTGGACAGCGTGCCGATGATGGATGGCGAGGAAAAGTCCCCGGTGGAATCTGACAACTCCGCCGTATAGGTATTGCCCGAAATGAAGGCACCGGTGGAAAAGAACGGCACGTCCATCACCGAATTGATGCACACCGCGTTGGTGTCCAGCGTCACGGCCGGTTGCAGGGTGGTGATGGTGTTCGGGCAGTCCTCAATTTCAAAACAAATGGACGCCTCCCCGGCGATGGCCGGCAGGGGACTCAGGCGGCTGATGCGCACCCGGTAGCAGGTATCTGCGGGCAGCGTGCCGGGAATGGGCAGGCTCAAAATGGCCCCGGTGGTGTCGCTGGCCGAAATGGTGAACACCCCCAGGCTGGTTGGAGAAGCCGGAAAGCTGCCTCCAGCCGAAGACAGCTCGATGCGGTAGGAACCCTCGCACAGCGGTTCGCTGATTTCCCAGAACATCAGCAGGTTGCTTTCCAGGCACACCGGGTCCGGAGAAACGAAGGTGATGTCGATGTCGATCGGGTTGGCCACCGGATCGTAGGTGGCCACCAGCACCACATCGTCCACGGCAAAGGAGGTGGACTTGACGCTGGTCCCACCGCCGTTGACCCAGCGGAAGCCAAAACGCAGGTCCTCCACGTTTTCGAAGGCCGGGTCCGTGATGGACTCAAACTGCCACTGCTCCTTGTTGTTGTATTTGGCCATGCCCACCGGCGTCCAGGGGCCGCCGTCGGCCGAATAGTACACCTGTCCGTAATCGTTCACATTCCCGTCGCAGGTGTAGAAAAAAGAGAAGGTCACGTCGGTGAGGCCCAGCGTGCAATAGCTCCCGTTCATGGCCGCAAAGGCATCAGAAGGGGCCGTGGGGTCGTAATTGGCGTTCGGCGCAGCCGGAAAACCGCTGTCCCGGATGTGCAGGTAGCGGCTCAACGGCGCCCCGTTGATGGTGCCAAAAAAGGTCGAATCCTGGCTGGGCGTGCGGGGATACATGCCGTCGCCGAGGTACGCGTTGTTGATCGCCCAGGTGTTCGGCCCGGTGGTGCCGCCCAGGTCGGCGGTGTTGAGGCTGAAGGCCGAAGGCCCGGCGTTGAAGGTTTCAAACAGGAGCTGGAAGGTCTGCGCCTGCAGCGTGCCGGAACCGAGTCCCAGCACCAACAGCGCACATAGCCCTCCGCACCACAAGTGGCGTAGACGTAGGATCATGGGTTTTGTTAAAATAGGGGATACTGCCGTCTATCTTTAACGCATGTTGTCCACCCGGCATCCGGATGCGCAAATGCGGCTGCAGGTGTTTGCCTGGCTCAGCGAGCAAGTCCAGCGTCATGGCGACGTTTTGCCCCGCAAGCTGCTGGAGCAGGGCTTTGTTTCGCCGGCAGGCGAACGCATTGTATTGCTGGGGCCGCAGGGCATCTGGAAACCGCGAAGCTTCCAACTTCCACTGTCCATCACCACAAGTCCGGACAGCCCCTATGATGACGCCTTCGGCGAAGACGGCGCCTTGCATTACCGGTACAAGGGGACCAACCCCCTCGACCCCGTCAATGTTCGGCTGAGCGAGGCGGGCAGGCAGCAGGTTCCCCTGGTCTACTTCCACGGGATCGTGAAGGGCAAATACCTCGTCGTGTGGCCGGTATTCATCGTGGGTGAGGAGCCTGCACGTTTGACGTTTCGGGTCATGGCGGATGATGCGATGGCCATGCAGGAGCTGCAGGATCGTGCCGGTGTCTCGGAAACGGCGGAAGGCCGGCGGGCTTACGTCACGGCATCAGTTCGTCAGCGCCTGCATCAACGCGGCTTTCGCGAACGGGTCTTACGGGCCTACCGCGAACAGTGCACCATTTGCCGCCTGAAGCACCCGGAGCTTTTGGATGCGGCGCACATCATTCCAGACAGTGCCGAAGGAGCTGTGAGCGTGGCCAATGGGTTGTCCCTGTGCAAGCTTCACCACGCCGCTTACGACAAAATGGTGCTGGGCATAACACCCGACTACACGGTCTCCATTCGAAAAGACGTATTGGAGGAGATTGATGGACCCATGCTCAAGCATGGCCTTGTCGGACTGCACGGGCAGGCGCTCACATTGCCTTCGCGCAAGCAGGAACGCCCAAACCGGGATTGGTTGGACCGGCGATACTCCGAGTTTCTTCGGGGTGCATGATCACCCTTCAAAACCGCCCCACCTCCAGCAGGGGCCAGTCGGCCAGGGCTTCGCGGGCGGCATCCGGGTTCGCCGACCAGGCGAACAGATACCCGCCACCACCGGCGCCGCAAAGCTTGAGCAGGAAGGGCGAGGCCAGGGGACGGGCCTCGAGGCCTTCCGCCCAAAGGCCGCGCAAAGCCTCGGGCACCATCGGCTCCAGCAGCTCCAGACTCAAGCGGGACAGGCGTTCCAACGCGTGCGCAAAGGGCGCGTTGACGCCGGCCAGGAAGGCCTCCACGGCATCGGTATTGGCGCTGGCCAGCTCCTGCTCCAGGCGGCGGGCGTAGTCCGGCTCAGCGGCGCGGCGTTCGCGGAACGCGGAAACCAGCGGTTCGGTGCGGCGTGGACGGCCGGTGTCGAGCAAAAACAGGGTCCACTGCGGGTTGGGCTGGGTCTTGGGCTCCACCACCTGCGGTAAACCGCTGCCGCCGTAGCGCAGCCAAACCCTGCGGGGGTTGCCGCCCAGCCGGGCACGGCCCAGGTAGCTGACCAGCGGGTCGAGGCCCGAGCTTTGGCCGTGGAAATGGGCTTCGAGGGCTGCAAAGCGCGCCTGCATTTCCGCGCTGCCCACGGCGTTCCAATCCGCGTAGCGGTCCACCAGCCCCGCCACGGCTACGCCGCTGGAGCCTACACCGTAGCCGGCCGGGAGGTCGCCGGCGAGCCACCATCCGGCGTCCAGATCGGCTTTCAGACGGGCCAGGTCCAGGCCGCAGCGCTGCACCAATTCCGGTTGGGTGTCCAACCAGGCCACAAAGGCGTTCAGTTGTTCTCGGCGGGTGTCGGGGCCTTCCGGGTCACGGGGTTCCGGGCCAAGGTGCACGTGATCAGTGAGCGCGTGATCGGATTTGCCGTGATCGGGCGTGCCTTGTCCGGCCGCTTCCAAAGGCGCCACCCAACGCGCACCGCGCGAAGGCCAGGAACAAGCCAGCCCCACGCCCCCATCCAACACGGCGTATTCGCCGAACAGGAGGAGCTTGGCCGGATAGGACCAGGGCAGATCAGCACGGGTTGTGTCCACGGGGCCGAAGATCGGGCGCAGCGTTCAGGCTTTGGCGGGGCCCAACCGCGTCGGCCCTTCGCCAGCGGCGTCCATCAAAACCCGGCCGTCGTCGCAGTAGCGGCGCACGGCGTCGTGGATGAATTCCTCCACCTGGGCGGCGGCGCTGGCCGGGTAGAGCAGGTGCACGTTGGGACCGGCGTCGAGCGTGAAGCAGAGCGGCAGGTCGGTGTCGGCACGGAACTCCTGCACGGCCTGGATGACGGCCAGGGTCCCGGGGCGCATGAGGATGTAGCTCGGTTTGGAACTCATCATCAACGCATGCAGTTCGAGGGCCTCTGCCTCGGCGATCTGCACAAAGGTGTCGGTGTCGCCTTCGCGCAGGGCGCGGTCCAGGGCCAGGGTGCGTTGGCGGGCATTGGCAAAACGCGTTTCCGCGAAGGGATTGCCCTCCATCAGCCGGTGCCCGGCCGACGACGAGACGGCTTTTTTGCCCGCGTCCACGATGGCGATGGCGTCGCGCCAGGTGCGGAAATCGGCGTGGACATGGTCCAGCGGCACGGCGTGGTCGTCGGTCGGTTTTTCCGCGTTGTCCGCGAAGGCTTCGGTCTGGCCCCAGGCCATCCAGGGCCCGCAGAGCGAACGGGAAGCTGAACCGGATCCCAGCCGTGCCAGGCGGCCGGCAAAGGAGCGGAAGGCCGGGCCGTCTTCGGGCAAGCTGGCCTCGGCACCCTGGGATTCGGCCACCACGGCGCTGGCCAGGCCAAGCGCCAGGGCGGCAAAACCGGACGCCGAACTGGCGATGCCCGAGGAATGCGGGAAGGCGTTTTCGGTTTCCACGCCAAAGTCAAGCCGCGCCAGGGCAGGATGCTCCAGGGCCATCTTGGACAGATAGGCCGCCACGCGGTCTGCAAATTGGGCGTCGGCTTCGCCGGAGGCGGAAAACGCCACCAACCGGCCTGTGCCCGGCCGCCAGTGCAGGCGGGTGCCCGTCAGCGCCTTGGACAGCGTCATGCTCACCGAAGGGTTGCGCGGCAATTGCACGCCGTGTTTGCCCCAATACTTGACGATGGCAATGTTGCTCGGTGCGGCCCAGGACGCCTGACCGGCGAAATCCTCGGCGTTGACAGAAGGCTCAATGACGGGCTTCAGCATGGAGGAAGCCGCTTTGTTGGAAGATGCGCTCACCCCGCGAAGATCGCGCGGAATGGCCGGGCAGCGGAACGACGTCTCCCCTGGTTTGGACGGCACTAATGGACCGTGCGGGCTTCCCGTTGCAACACCATGTCCTTCCAGGGGACGAGGGTGCTCAGGCCCTTGCTTTTGAAATAGTCTTGGAGGCGCTGTTGCACTTCGTGTGCCGGGACTTGGCCCGCCTTGGGCCAATTTGGAACGGCCAGTACAAAATCACCGCCCCAGCCCCCAAGCGACTTGATCACGCCCTCAAAATCGGCAAAGCCGGTATGCTGGATGGGCACCTGCCCGATGATGCGGCCCACGATGTCTTCGTGTTTGCGCAGGTGCATGGCAAAGTCCTCCAGGGTTTGCGCATGCTGAATGGCCATGGTCACGTGCACGAGCGTATTGCGCCATGCATCGGCTTGGGGACCGGCCATGGCGCGTTCCAGATTTTCTCGCGCATCGGCCATGGCCTCGCGCGAATCCCGTTTTTGACCGAGGTGTACAAAACACAAGCGGTCGGCAAACGGAGGGTCAAAAGCCACCGGCAGCGCCACCGGCTTTCCGTCCACCAATTTGTAAAAAACGGGGCCGTCCGCCGCCGCGCAGGCCACATCGTATCCGCTGCCGCCGAAGGTTTCAAATTGCAATGCATACGGATCCACCTGCGCCCAATGGCTGAGCAAATGCACCAAGGTGGAACTGGACCCCAGGCCCCATTGCCGGGGAAAATCGAGTCGGGTTTCCGCGGTTAAGGAAGCACCATCCGCCAGAAACTTTGGATTTGCTTTTCGGCAAGCGCACAGCAATTGGGTAAGCCGGTCTATGGCCTTTTGAGGACCCTTTGCTGGAGCGCCTTCGATCGTTTGCATGTCTTCGGTGCGCCATTGCCCCTCGAGCCAAACGGAACCGTCGTGTTCAAGGCTCCGCCAATGCAAAACGCCTGCCTCCGGCTTCGCCGAAGGCGAAACGGAAAGCTGCTGCCCATAGCGGCACGGCAGCGCCAGCGCCAAAGCACCGTGCAACACAGCGTATTCGCCGGTCAGGAGGAGTTTGCCGTTTGCGGAAAAATGAAGCGGTAACAACACGCCCGAATCTTAGCGGGCTACTTCGACTTCCCCTTCCCCACCCCGGAGCTGACCGAGGTATTCGCGCACCGAGCGGAAGCTGACCGTCTTGTCGGCAAAAAAGGCGAGGGCCTTTTCGGCTTCGGTGTCGGTGGCGCCAAAGTGGTTGAGGATGTTGGTCAGGTGCATGCGCATGTGGCCGTACTGGATGCCGGTGGTCACCAGGCTGCGGATGGCGGAAAAGTTCTGCATCAGGCCAGTGGCGGCGATGATCTCCATGAGCTCGGTGGCGCTGGGGTGGCCCAGGATTTCCAGCGAGCGTTTGGCCAGTGGGTGCAGGGTGGTCAGGCCGCCCACGGTGCCGACGGCCAGGGGCAGGTCGAGCGTGAAGCGGAGCCGGTCGTCTTCGGTGATTTCGGCGTGCGAAAGGCTCCCGTATTGCCCGTTGCGCGATGCGTAGGCATGCCCGCAGGCCTCGATGGCGCGGAAGTCGTTGCCCGTGGCCAGGATGACGGCGTCGATGCCGTTGAAGATGCCCTTGTTGTGGGTGGCGGCGCGGTAGGGGTCGCCTTCGGCGATCTTGATGGCCGTCACGAAGCGGCGCGCAAAGGTCCGGGCCGACATGCCGCCCTTGAAGCCTCCCAGATCCTCAACCGGGCATTCCACCCAGGCCTTGACCCGGCACTGGGGCGTGTAGTTGCTGAGGATGGCCATGATGACCTCCACCTCGCGCTCACGGCCCTTGAATTCGGGCCACGCCTTCGCCTCCTGCTGCAGGAGGCGGGCGAACTCTTCCAACACCGAGTTGATGAAGTTGGCGCCCATGGCGTTGCAGGTCTCAAACTGCGCCTTGAGCTGCCAGAGGCCGGGTTCGATGTCGCCGGCGTCGAGCAGGGCCAGGTCGACGATGCCGCCGCCCCGCTTGGCCATGTTCTCGGTCAGGTGGGTCACGCCTTCCAGCAGGCTGGACTTGACCGCGTCAAAAAAGCGCTCCAGCTTTTCCGGCTCGGTGCCTTCCCAGCGGAAGTGCACCTGGCCTTCCTTGACGGTCGAGACCACTTCGGCCCGGATGCCGCCGCGCTCGGACCAGAATTTGGCCCCGGCTGCGGCTGCGGCCACCACGCTGGACTCCTCGATGACCATCGGCACGGCGTAGACGCGGTCGTTGACCGTGACGTTGGGGGCCACGCCGTAAGGCAGGTAGAAGTTGGTGAGCGTGTTTTCGCTGATGCCGTCAAAGACCTTCTGGGTCTCCACGTTGGCGTGCGCAAAGGAGGCAAACTCCCGCACCACGTCCACCGGGTTGGCCGTGGCGAAGTATTTCGCCAGCCAGGCGACCTTCTCCGCCTTGGACATCTTGGAAAATCCGGATATGCGCTTCATGAACTCAGGGGTCGGAAGGAGGCTGGCGTTTCAACAGGCGCCAAAGGGGCTTGGGAGCTTGTTTGCGCGCCGGACCGCACGGCAAACCATCTACGAAGGTAGAACAACGGGTGCAGGGATGGGTTTGGTGCGGGTAATGTTCGGTGCTTGAATGGACCGGGTCAGTGCAGGGTTTTGCGGACGCGCAGGTAGGCTTCGGCCAGGGCCATGCCGCGCAATTGGCCTTCGATGAAGCCCTCCAGCGCAGCGTAGGATGCGCGGGCCGGCGCCAGAAAAGCCGATCCCTGGGCGTAGATGGCCGGCAGTTTAAGGTTGCCGATCAGCCAGTAGCCGTCCAGGAAATCGCGCACACCGCCGGAGACGATGATGCGGGGGCAGCGCAGCCGGGACGGGGATTCGCCGGACAGGCGGTCCGTCAAACGGTTGACGGTCTGCACCATTTCCGGCGCTGTATGGCCCAAATGCGCAATGCGTTCGTACGCGGATTGGGCCATTTCGTTGCTCCGCAGGGCCTCCACGCGGCTGAAATTGGTGCCGCCGTGGGCGGCGAAGTCCAGGGCCGCCAGGGGCAGTTGCAGCAAGGCCTCCAGGCTGGCCGGGCCAAAGCCCTGGCCCACCTCTTTGACCACGATGGGGAAATCGGCCTGTTCCAGCAGGGCCTGGACGGTTTCCAGCGGGGGCTTTTCGATGCGGTCGCCTTCGGGCTGCATCCATTCCTGGAGCGGGTTGACGTGCACAATCAGGCCGTCGGCCCGCAGTTTGGCCACCAGGGCGGCGATGGCGTCGCCACGGTTTTCGGCCAGGCTGCGTTCCACCTGGGCGATGCCCAGGTTGGCCAGCAAAAGGCCCTCCGGACCCATTTCGCCGCGCACGTCGAAGTCGGGCAGGTGGGCGTCGTCGTGCAGCAGTGCGCGGCAGGAGCCCAGGCCCATGCCCAGGCCAAATTGCCCGCAGGCCCGCGCCAGGCGCCGGTTGATCTGCACCGCGCCGGCCGTGCCGCCGGTCATGCTGCTGATCCACCAGGGCGCGGAAAGCTGCTTGCCCATCCATTCAACGGGCTTCGGGCGGTCGCCAGGGCTTGCGGCCAGCATGGGTTCGTAGTCGAAACGCCCGTCGGCCACCGCGCGGTCCACCTGGCTTTGCAGGGCCATGTGGATGTGGTCGGCCTTGCGGCGCTCGGCGGTGGGGTCGCCCGGATCGGCGCCGTGATCGGCGGGGCGGTCCGCAGCCTGGGCGGCGTGTTCGCGCGAAAGCGCGGCAGAAGATGTAGGCTGTTCGGCCATGGCTCTGGAGCGGATCGGATCCGGATCGGAGGCGGATGAAGGCGTCCGAAAGGCCAAAGTACGTGCCCTTGGGCCTTTTGAGGGACGAATTGATCAACAGCCCTTCATCAACAGCCTGGGGCCCGGCTTGTTCGCGGCCGGCGTCCGCGGCAGCCGCCAAAACAGCCTAAGGGCCTGCGCCCAGGCGCTAACTTCAAGCCCGCATGGCTGCGGGATCATCGAGCAACAAACCGGACAGCGCATCCGCCACGGATGAGGACCTGGCGCGGGAATACCGCCTGTCCGGCGAACGCCGCCTGCTCGGCGAACTCTTCCAGCGCCACCTGCAGGGCCTGCTGGGCCTGGCCTACCGCTATTTCCGCGACGCCGAAGCGGCCCGCGACCTGGTCATGCAGGTCTTCGAAAAGCTGATTGTCGTCTTGCGGGAGCAGGAGCTGGAACGCGTCAAACCCTGGCTCTACCAGGTGACCCGCAACGAAGCGCTGATGCAATTGCGGCGGGAAAAGCGCCAAAAAACCCGCGCGGAAGCCTACGAAGCCGAGTTTCAGGCGCAAAAAGACCGCGAACGTGTGGAATCCGCCCAGGCGGAGCATCTTGTAGGAGAAGGTCCTGAAACCGAACGCCGCCAGCGTCTGGCCAGGCTCCAGGAGGCCCTGGGAGGCCTGAATGCGGAACAACAGCGCTGCGTGACCTTGTTCTACTTACAGGGCAAGAGCTACCAGCAGATCGCCGAGGCCACCGGCTGGCCGCTCAAAAGCGTGAAAAGCCACCTGCAAAACGGCAAACGCAACCTCAAACTGGCCATTGAAAGGGCCGAACGCGGCTCCGGATGAACCGCAACATGCGCCCTGACACCCCTCTAAACCGCTGAACACCAATCCCTAAGCACTCCGTGTCCGCTTCCGTCGACCATACCAACCCGCTTTCGCCGAAAGGCGAAACGCCCGCTCCGGTGGACGCCCAAACCTGGGCGGCCTATCAGGCGGGTGCGCTCGACGGCCCCGAGAAGGCCGCCGTGGAGGCGCGTCTGGCGTGGATGCAGGCCAACCTGGACGCCGATCCGGATCTGCTCCATGCGGATGCGGATGTGGACGCCCTTGCGGGCGAAGGCCTGGCGCAGATGGAGCAGGATCTGGGCAGCGGGGGCCTGGCTGATCTGGAGGCCGCCATGCGCAAGGACATCGGCATCCTCTCCGAAGGCCAGGACGAACCCGCTGCGGGAGCGGTCGGCGGCCTGCAACGGTCGATCGGTCGGGTGAGCGGTGGTGCCGGGCGCAACACCGCGCGAGGGGGCACAGCAGCCGGTGGACGCATCCGCCAACTGCGGCCGCTGCGCATGGCCGTGGCCGCCATTATGGTCGGCGTGCTGGCCGGGGGGCTTTACCTGGTCACCCGCTGGGTGCAGCAGCCCGATACGCCTGTGGCCATGGACCGGCCCGCGCAACGAGCGCCCAAGCACAGCACGCCAAGGCCCGAAGCGGCCACCGAAGCCCTCCCCCTGGAAGACGCCCTGCCCCAGGGCGAAATCGAGGACGAAAACGAGGCGCAAAGCGCCGCAGAACGCAAAGCCCTCGACCATACGGCAGGAAATGCAGCGCCCCCTTCGCAGGGACCGGCAGACGCCCGCAGCCAGGTCCGCCCTGGGCAAGCCCGCCGTGAAGCCGAAGCCTCCGCAGCGTCCACGTCTGCGTCCGGTTCCGCACCCGTCAGCCCGCCTCCGCCCGCCCCGGAAATGGAGGTCGTCGAAGACGACGCCTACCTGGACATGGAGGAGCTGGCCGAGGAGCAGGCCTTCGAATTTGTAGAGCCCAACATGCCGGTAGCGGAAGATTCCGAGCCGGTGGCGGATCAATTCTACAACGCCGATGCCCTGCCCAGCGCTGCAGACGATGCCGCGAGCAAAACCCAATCCAACACCCTGAGCCTCGAGCGCATCGAAGCCGAACCCATCGCCGGAGGCGCACCCAATGCCACCGCCGCCAGCAGCACGGCCGGCAGCGCCCAGCTCCAGGGCCAGGTCCTGGACGCCTACGGCCAACCCATCCCCTTTGCCAACGTCCTTCTGGAAGGCACCTCCATCGGGGCGGTGACGGACATGGACGGCCGCTTCAATCTGCAAGCGCCTGAAGGCGAATACCAGGCCCGCGTGCAGTACGTTGGCCACCAAAACCTCGAAGCCCGGGTGGACCTGAAGGCCAACCGCACCGAACAGGTAGCCTGGACCCTGGCCGAAGATGCCATGGCGCTGGAATCGGTGGAGATCACTTCCACCGGCCGCAGCCAGCGCGCCCCTAAACGGGACCGAAAACAAGACCGCAAACAGGAGGCTGCCCGCGTGAACCAAATCGACGGAGCCATGACCGGCAAATCCGCCTCGGACAGCGCCCCGCCCGTCACCGATCCCGGCGATCCCCCCAGCGGGGTGCCCGCCAGCAGCGCCTCCGGCAACGGCGGTCCCGGCGCTCCCATGGTCCAATATGCGGCCCTGCTGGAACGCGCCGCCGGGCAACGGCAGGCCGGTGATCCCGTCCAGGCCCTCGAAACCCTGGCGGCTTTCCCGAACGGAGCATCGTCTGCCGACGCCGCTGCCAACCCCGTCCCGGAACGCGAAGCCGACGGGGCCGTGCTGCTGCGGGCCCAGTGCTACCTGGACCTGGATCAGGCGGCCACGGCCGAAAACCTCCTTCGCCCGCTTGCGGGCAAACCGGACGGCAGTTTTTACGACGCCGCGCGCTTCCATTTGGCCGAAGCGCTTTGGGCGCAAGATCAGGCGGCCGACGCCCGAACCCTTTGGCAGAACCTGGCGTATGGAAACGGACCCTGGGCCCTGCAGGCCCGGGAGCGGCTGGAGGCTCTGGATGAGTGAGCCCATGTTGCGTAAGCCTGGAAAAGTGAGTGGGAGAGCCGCTCTTCAAGGCCTAGCTTTGCCGCACTTTTTTAAGCCCCCGTTGCCATGGCCTTTACCGTTGCGATTGTCGCCCTGTTTGTCATTGGGTACCTGCTCATCGCGCTCGAGCATCCGCTCCACATCGACAAGACGGCGCCCGCGTTGTTCATCGGCGTGGCCACCTGGGCCCTTTTTGCGCTGGGCGTCAACTACTTCGGGTATGAAGTAGACTTTGCGCACACCTACCATCAGCTGGAAATCCTCTTCCATCCGGACGCGCCCGCGTCCGAACACGTGGAGGGGCTGCTCGGACACTTTGTCATCGAGATTGCCTACATCCTCTTTTTCCTGCTGGGGGCCATGACCATCGTGGAGCTGATCGACATGCACGACGGCTTCCACCTGATCACCAGCCGCATCAAGACCAACAACAAGGTCAAGGTGTTGTGGATCATCGGCATCCTGACCTTTTTCCTCTCTGCGGTGCTCGACAACCTGACCACGTCCATCGTGATGGTTTCGCTGTTGCGCAAGCTGATCAAGGACCGGGAAACGCGGCTCTATTTTGCCGGCGCGGTGGTCATTTCGGCCAACGCGGGCGGTGCCTGGAGCCCCATCGGCGACATCACCACCACCATGCTCTGGATCGGCGGCCAGATCACCGTGCTGCCCACCATCACGGACATCATCATTCCCTCGATCGTCTGTGCGGTGGTGCCCTTTGCCTTGTTGAGCGTTCGCCTGAAAGGCGAATTCCCGCACGGCGATGAAGAGACCGTCTACAAAACCACGCCCTTCGAACGAACCTTCATCCTGGCCCTGGGCGTGGGCTCGCTGATTTTTGTGCCGGTCTTCAAGACCATCACGCACCTGCCCCCCTTCATGGGCATGCTGTTCGGCTTGAGCCTGCTGTGGTTTGCCACCGAGTTCATCCACAAAAGCAAGCAGCGCAGCGAAAAGTCCAAGTACTCCGTGTTGCGGGCCCTGAGCCGCATCGACACCCCGAGCGTGCTCTTCTTTTTGGGCATCCTTTCGGCCGTGGCCGCCCTGGAAAGCATCGGCGTGCTGCACGCCCTGGCCGAAGGCCTGGACCACAGCGTGGGCAACCACAACGTGATTGTGCTGATCATGGGGGTTTTGTCGGCCATTGTGGACAACGTACCGCTGGTGGCGGCTGCCATGGGCATGTATTCGCTGGAGCAATTCCCGACCGATTCCCACTTCTGGCAGTTTGTAGCCTATTGTGCGGGTACGGGCGGTTCCATGCTGATCATCGGCTCAGCCGCAGGTGTGGCGGTTATGGGCATCGAAAAGATTGATTTCATCTGGTACTTGCGGAAATTTGGGCTGTTGGCCTTCATCGGCTACCTGGCCGGTGCGTTTACCTTTCTGCTGATGAACGGGATGCTGTTCTGAACCAGCCCGTCCCCAACGCAGCCTTCACCACCTCTTCCCTACAGGACCCATGCAACCGGAGATCAAGCACCTCGTCGAGCAGCTCAAACGCGCATTTGAAGGTCCCGCCTGGTACGGGCCGGCCATCATGGAAGTCCTGGAGGACTTTGATCCGGATGCCATCGGCCTGCGCTACAACGGCAGCCAGTCCCCCCTGGAACTGCTGCTGCATATGGTGCAATGGCGCAACTACGCCATACGCCTGCTGGAGGGCGACACCCGCCTGGTCAGCGACGAGGAAATGACCTATCCCGAGGTCGCCGAGGCCGGCGAATACGCCTGGACGGATGCCCGCATCAAGCTGGACAACAGCCAGGCGAAGCTGATCACATTGCTCAAAGCGTTCCCACCCGAGAAGCTGGACAAAACCGTGCCTGAACGGGATTATACCTGGTCCAATATGCTGCACGGGCTGGTCAACCACGACGTCTACCACCTCGGCCAGATCCACTTCCTGTGCAAGTGGGCCGGGCGGGGTTGAGGCCAGACCTGTTGAGGCGATTTCGCCGGTCCGGGACGGACCGGCACAGACCGCCACCCTGTTTCATGGTGAACTTCCGGGCTTTCCAGCGGTTTTCTGGGCAGCGTGGAAAGCACCGAGGCAACCGTTAAACCCGTTGTCCGCGTATCCAATCCGATGGATCTTGTCCTTCGGATGGATGAACGCCGACTGGTCCAAGCCTGTTTGCGCAAGGAGCGCAAGGCGCAGGAACTGCTCTATAAACGCCATTACGGGCGTATGATGGGGCTGTGCATGCGCTATGCCCGGGATCGGGACGAGGCGGCGGCCATGCTCAACCAGGGCTTTTTCAAAGTCTATGAGAGCCTGGACCGGTTTGATCCGGACAAAGGCAAGCTGGAGGGCTGGATTTACCGCATCGTCCTGCATGCGGCCATCGACCATTACCGCGCCGTCATCCGGCCTAACCGCAGCGAAATCGTGGATCCGGCCGAAGGCTGGGACGTCCGCGACGCTTCGGAGGATGCCCTGGACCGCATGGCGGCGGAGGAGATCCTGGCCCTGGTGCAGCGCCTCACGCCGCAGTACAAGGCCGTATTCAACCTATACGTGATCGAAGGCTTTTCCCACGCCGAGATTGCCGAACGCCTGGGGATTTCGGAGGGTACCTCCAAGTCCAACCTGGCCAAGGCACGCCGAAACCTTCAGGCGATGATCCTCGAACGGGAAGAAGCACAAGCCCATCGATATGCCCGATAGATTCGACGATCTGATGCGCGAGAAGCTGGGAGGCCTGCACGTGCCTTCCGGTCCCGGCAGCGGTGCCGGGCGCGACGCGGACATGGAGGCCGATTGGTCGGCCATGGCCGAACGGCTCGACGCGGTTGAAGCCGCGCGCGGCCGCAAATCCGACTCCCGGATCGGCCTGCTCTTGTTTGCCTGCATCATCGCGGGCAGCATCGGCCTGGGCCTCTGGTACCAGATGGACGGGCGCAGCCCCTTCCAAAGCGGCGTGTCCGAGCAGCAGATGTCCACTGCCGATCAAGCTACCGCAGCAGCACCTGGACAGGCTGCCGGAGCGTCCAACACGGGCCGTGCAGCCGCCGATGGTTCCTCCTCCCCGGCTGGCGCTGATGCCGAAACCGCGGCTGATGTGGCTGCAGCCCGCTTTTCGCCTTCCGGCGAAAACGGATCCGATCCGGCGATGGTCAACTCCGGCGGGATGCCTGCCTCCGGTCAACGGTCCTCTGGTATGCCTGCAGCTTCTTCCGGCAACCCGAAAGGCCCGGCAGGGGACCAAGCCAACACGCAGGCCGGTATGCATCCGACCGCTGGCACACAAGCGCATAGCCCTTCAGCTTCCCGTGCAGCACGCGCCACTAATGTTGCCGGAGCCAAAATGGCACCAAACAACAGCACATTCCAAGACCAGAACAGCACCCAAACGGCGCGGGAAAACCGCGTCAACGAAGGCCGCGTGAACGGCATTGACGCAGCAGGAGAAGACAAGCGCCTGACTGCGGCTGAAGCACAAAATCCGGCTGCGCCTGTGGCAAAAAGCACCGCCGACCGCCGTGGTGCTACCGAAACCTTTGATGCTCCGCGCACCAGCACCGTGCCCGCACGCTCCTTGTCCGACCTGGCCGCCTTCCAGGTCTGGCCCGTTCCGGTGAATCCCATTGCCGCACAGGCGGGTCCCTACCTGGAGCCTGAGCCCAGAAGCCCATTGTCTAATGGGGATTTGGGATCCCGGGACCCGAGCCTGCAGAAACCCCCGCTGCGTTATACCCTCACCTTCGGACCGGACCTCAATGCCGCCATCACCGGCGTGGGGGACGCCATCAAACCTTCCTGGGACCTGAGCCTGAGCGGCGAAGTCTGGTTCCCAAAACAAGTCTTCATCTCCGCGGGCTTGCGCTACGGCATGTACCGCTTCCACAAGGTCAACGTGCAGTGCGGCAACCACGAAGCCCATGGCGTTTCCGACCACGTCCATTGTCCCGATGCCATGACCGGCAATCAGGCCCTTTGGGAGATTCCGCTGCGGGTTGGGTATGGCATGGACGTGGCCAAGGGCAAAGGCCGCTTACGTGCCTTCGCCGGCGTGTCGGCGCGTGTCCAACGGGCCGCAGACTATGCGGTGGAATTCCACAACGTCGGTGCCGGCGATACCCTGTTTTTCGACCCGGTGGTCATCACGGTGGCGGAGACAGGCAACTTTGCGCAAGCTGCCAGTTACAGCTATGATACCGATGTGCTGGAAAGCATGGCCAATGCCAGCAATAGCCTGGTGGCCGACCCCGCCACCAGCAGCAGCGACGATGCCTTGAGCACCAGCACCCGGCGCACCAGCCTTGCGCTGGAGTTCGGTATTGGTTACGAGCAGTTCCTGGCGCCCAATTTCAGCCTGGGTGTGGAGCCGCGTCTGGCCCTGCCGCTCCAATCCCTGCCGATGAACAACGGTCGGGCCTACCATGTGGCCGCGGGTGCGCTGCTGCGCTGGTATCCGGGCCGTTAAGGGCCTACCCAGGCCTCAGGTACGCATCCACAGCACCGTTTCGCTGGCTTCATACCAGGTTTCGTAGTTGGCCTTGTGCCGCTTCTCGACCACGTTGCGCTTGATTTTCATGGAGGGGGTCAGTAGGCCGTTTTCGACCGTCCAGTCCTCGTCCAGCACCACGCAACACCGTACGTGTTCGTGGTGGTCCAGGACCTTGTTGACCTCCGTCATGGTTTCTTCAAGCCCGCGGACAATGTCTTCCCGGGCCGCTTTCAGGGCTTCCTCGGAAGGCACCACGATGGCAATGGGCTGGGGAATGCCGTCGCCGACCACCAGCACCTGGCCCACATGGGTGTTCGCCGAAAGGCGCAATTCAATCGGTGAGGGCGCCACGTATTTGCCCTTGGAGGTCTTGAACAAGTCCTTGACCCGGCCGGTGATGAACAGGTGCCCGCTGGGATCGATATAGCCCTCATCCCCGGTGCGCAGGAAGCCGTCTTCGGTGAAGGCTTCTTTCGTTTTTTCCGGGTCTTTGTAATAGCCCTGCATCAAGGCTTCGTGGCGCACCTGCACCTCGTTGTGCTCGCCCAGGCGCACCTCGCACAAGGGCAGGGGCTTGCCCACGGAGCCAAACTTGATGGAATCCGGCAGCGTGGCGTGGGAATAGCAGCAGTTCTCCGTCATGGCATAGGCCTCCTGGAGCTTGATGCCCAGTCGGGCGAACCACTTCATGAGGGACTCGGGCGCTGCCGCCGCACCGGTGAAACACATGCGCGCCTCATCCAGGCCCAGGCCGCCTTTTATTTTCTTTTTGATCAGGCCCGAGACAATCGGGATGGACAACAGGAGATTGAGCCGGGACTGCGGGAGCTTGCTCAGGATGCCCTGCTGGAACTTGGTCCAGATGCGCGGTACCCCCAGAAAAATGGTGGGTTTGGCCTTGGCCAAATCCGAAGCAAACGTGTCCAGCGACTCGGCAAAATCCATGCTGCCGCCGCTGTACAAACTGCCCATTTGCACCAACAAACGCTCGGCGATGTGGCTCAATGGCAGGTAACTGAAAAAACGGTCTTTCGGCGTCACCTGCAGCACCCGTACGGCATGGGTGGCCGCAAAACCGAAATTGTGGTAGCGGTGCATCACCCCTTTCGGGTTGCCGGTGGTACCCGATGTGTAGATGATGCTGCCCAAGGCCTCGGGGTCGGTATCCACGTGCCCGTTGAGGGGTTCGTGTTCGTGCGTCAGCGCATCCCAATGCAAGCCCGGCGCGTCATCATGCCCATAAAACGGAAAATAGATGCGGGTCACGATTTCCGGCACCCCAGGTTCCATGTCCGGCCAGTCGTCCAACTTGCCGATGAACACCGCTTTGGCTTCGGAGTGGTCCAGCACATAGCGGACGGTCTCGGCCTTCAGGTTGGGATATAGGGGCACGCCCACCAATCCTGCCATCATGGTGGCCAGATCTGCCATGATCCAGTGCGCGCAGTTTTTGCTCAACAGCGCCACTTTGCTGCCCTCGGGCAGGCCCAGGGCTTTCAGGGCCGCGGCCATGCGGCGCACCTCATCCCCTACTTCACTCCAGGTCCAGGTATGCAGTATTCGGTCAATCGGCTGGCGCAGGTAGACCGCATCGGGCTGTTTGCTTTCCCATTGCTGAAGCATGTCCAGCGGTGTGTCCATTCGCGCTTGGGGTTGCATACCGGGATCCATGGGCGGGGGGCTTTGAGGCGTTTGGGCCGGACAACGCATAGGCTATCCGATGGCTTCGTGTACAACAGACGCGAAGCTGGTGTATGAATATAGTCCGTGCGGGCATGCCGTGAAAACGCGGCTACCTTTGCCGCCTCAAGCGTCCCCCATGTCCGACTCCAAAGGGCCCTCGGGCCAAAATCCATCCGCTGACAAGCCGCAGACTGGCCGCACCGAGTTGTCCGCCTTCGGCGAATTCGGCCTCATCCGGCACCTGACCAAAAACACCGAGCTCCAACACGGCCTGACCGTCAAGGGCATTGGCGACGATGCCGCCGTCCTGGACCCGGCCGGCAAACTGCAGGTGGTCACCACCGACTTGCTGCTCGAAGGCATCCATTTTGACCTGGCCTACACGCCACTGCAGCACCTCGGCTACAAGGCCATTGCCGTCAACGTATCCGATGTGGCCGCCATGAACGCAGAGGCCCGCCAGGTGACGCTTTCGCTGGGCATCAGCAACCGCTTTTCCGTGGAAGCCCTCGAAGCGCTCTACGAAGGCGTCCACGCCGCCTGCCGCCGCTTCAAGGTGGACCTGGTGGGCGGAGACACCACGTCCTCCCGCCAGGGCCTGGTCATCAGCGTGACGGCCATCGGGGAGGCCACCGAAGACGAGCTGGTCTACCGCAACGGCGCATCGCAAGGCGACCTGATCTGCGTCTCTGGCGACCTGGGTGCCGCCTACCTCGGCCTGCAGGTCCTGGAACGCGAAAAATCCGTCTGGCTGGAGCACCCCACGGTACAGCCCGAACTCGAAGCCCACAGCTACCCGATCGGCCGGCAGCTGAAGCCCGAGGCCCGCATCGATCTGGTGGCGCGCTTCCGGGAGGCCGGCCTTCGGCCGAAGGCCATGATCGACGTCTCCGACGGCCTGTCCAGCGACTTGCTCCACCTCTGCGACCAGAGCAACACCGGCGCGCTAATCCGCGAAGAGGATGTGCCCATCGACCCGGCCTGCTACGAGTTGGCGCTCACCTTCAACATGGACCCGATCAACACCGCCCTGAACGGCGGCGAAGACTACGAGCTGCTGTTCTGCATTGCGCCCGAAGACAAGGACAAGCTGGAGGGCTTCACCGACGTGGCCATCATCGGCCAAATGGCTCCCGCGGAAGAAGGTGTGAAAATCGAAACCAAGGGCGGCAACCGGCACGAACTGGTGGCCGGCGGTTGGAACCACCTGTGGCCGCAAAACGCGCCGAAGGAGGACTGAAACAATACAAACAAAAGGTGCGCTCCATGGGGCGCCTCAATAAGAAAGGGGCCGCCTCCTACCGGAGACAGCCCCTTTTGCATTTGGGTAAAACACGGCCCGGGCACGGACCTCAATGCACCAGCACCTTCCCGCTGCGGGGATGGCCTTGCGCATCAAAGATTTGCACCACGTAGAGGCCTGCACTCAAGCCACGTACGTCGGCCTGGGTACCGGTGGACAAGCCCTGGTGCACCAGCTGCCCGGCGCGGTTGAAGACCTGGAAGCGTTCGCCGGAGGCGAGGTCCGTGATCCGGAAGCCCTGCGGCAGGCTCTGCCAGGAAAAGGCACGGTCCGGCTCGGTGGCGTTGTTGCCGTACAGCGTTTCCGCCAGGGTCTGGCCATCGCCCGTACGGGCGAACGCATCCAGCGCCTGACAGGCAATGCGCGTGGCCGACCAGGACTGCACCGCGTCGTCGCGGTCAAAGACATAAGCCCAGGCCAGGCAGGCACAGTCGCCGTCGACCACCGGACCCAGGTCAAAAGTCAGTTGGATGGCTTCGTCCGCCAGGCGGTTGCCGCTGGTTTGATAAGGGAAAACGCCGGTATAGGCCTCCGAGGGGATGCCGAAGTTGAAGCCGCCGTAGCTGGCCTGCGCGCGCGCATCGCTGGTGAGCATGGCCACATAACAGTCCACCGGTGCGGCTCCGCCAAACGTGGGATTGAACAGCGTGGTGGAAATGGCCGCGCTCCCGCTGCCAAAGCCCGGGCTGGTCACGCGGTTGTTGGTTGCAAAACCGGCCCCCCAGGGCTGACCAGGGTCCGGGTCGGTGTGGCGTTGATAGTAGACCTGAGCGGCATCAACACCGGTATTGTTGCACAGGGTGATGCGGTTGAGGACCACCAGGCGGTTGCGGATGACCACGGATTCCTGGCGCAGGTCCCAGCCGTCGGCCGTACCGCCGTTCCAGCGCAACGCCGTAAGACCGCCATCGGTCAGGCGGCCATAGGTGTCCGTACCAAAATCGGTAAAGCCGCATATCGGGGTCGGCGCGCCGAGGTTGGTGCCGTTGCCGGAGGTATACACCATGCTGTCCACCTGCACGCTGAATCCTTCCACGGCCACACCGGGCAGGAAGTAATCGCCGCAATAGGCGTTGGGTTCACCCACGTCCCAGCCGTCCTTTTCCAAATCGGCTACGACCCCCAGGCCGTTGAAGAGGTCGTTGTTGTTGTAGCCGGGAGGCACGGGGTTGTCGGTCCCAAAGCTGCCGCAGGGCGTAAAGCCCACTTCAATGTGATCGCCCTGGACAAAGGCTTGTCCGAGAAGCATGCCGCTGCAGCCCATCAGACCGGCGGCCAAAAGCCAATGAAAACGTGTGCGCATAACCCAAAAAATTGAGGTGAAGGAATTCTTTAATGTATCAAAGAATTCCCCCACCTCAAAATGGGCCTGTTGCCCTGCTTCCCTTATGGCCTTCGGCCGAAGCGCATCATTCGATGACCAGGCGGCGCGTTTGCGACGTCTGGCCTTCGATCACGCGGACGAGGTACAAGCCGCTGGACCAGGGTGCGGCCACGGTCAGGCGATGGGCTGAAGCCGGCGCTTGTCCGTTCCACAGCACGCGGCCCAACAGGTCTTCCACCTGCACCTGGCGTTCGGCGGAGCCGGCTTCCAGCGCAACGCGGAAGACGCCATGGGCCGGGTTGGGCTCCAGGTTAAAGCCCGGACCGGCCAGACGGGCCGAAGCCGTGGTAAAGGGCTGCAGGGCCGAGAAGGCCGTAATGCTGTTGTCGGCACATTTGGCGCGCACGTACCACTCGTAGGTGGTGGCGGCCTTCAGGCCGGTGACGTTGTAGCTGGTGCCGGTGGTCTGCACCCGGCGGAAGCTGCTGGTGCCCAGCTTGCGGCCCTGAATCTGGTAACCCAGGTCGCCGGCATTGCCGGTCCAGGACACCGTGGCCGTAGTGGCCGTGATGGCGCTGGTCGTGGGGCTGGTGGGTGCCGCACAATTGTTGCAACCCGGGCTCATGTCCACCACGGCTTCCACGGGCACCCGAACGCTGGAACACAGTTGATCCGGCTCGCGCACCGACCAGTTGTAGAAGTAGTAATAATAGCTGGTGCCGTACGGCGAATCCTTGATGGACACCACATCGGTCACCGCATAGGGATAGCTCGTACCCCCGCTGGTGCGCTTCAATTCCGGACTCTGGCCGCCAAAGTTGGAGAGGTTGACCGCGCCGTTGGTGCCCAGCTGCAGGTCCGTTCCGGCCGAGACGTTGAAGCCCAGGTTGACGGTGGACACCCCGCTGGGAATGAACACCGAGGCGCTGGCCAATACGCTGCCGCCGGCATTGCGCAATTCGATGTCCCGCACCCCAGCCTGATCGGTTTCCACCTCCACGGATTCAAGGATGAAGTCGCTCAGTGCGTCAAAAATGAGGTGGGAATTGACCGAGGATCCGGCATAGGCACTGCTGCCGCTATGCCCGGCCGGGCCGACGGAATAGGTCCCGCCGATCACCCCGTCTTCGGACTCGACGTAGTAGGTGGTGGTGCTGCTCAATACCGGGGTGCTGAAGGTGCTGCCGGTGGCCACCTCCGTGCCGCCGCTCGGCGCATCGTACCAGCGCAGGGTACCGCCGCCGGTAGCCGTCAGGGTGACGCTGCCTGCACCGCAACTGGTGTCGCCCAAAGCCACCGGCGCGGAGGTCGTGGCCACGTTGATGTCCACGGTGGGCGTGGTCTGGGTGCCGCAGGTCGGGGAAACCGCCGTGCAGGAGATGCTGGCCGAATTGCTCACGGTGATGGTCGGCGTGGTGGCGCCATTGGACCAGGCGTAGCTCGTGGCCGGACCGTCCAGGCTCAGGGTTACGCTTTCGCCATCGCAGAAGCTGGTCGGGCCGTCGGCCACGATGGACAGGCTGCCGCCGCCCTGCTGGGTAAGCGTGATGTCCACGGCCACCACGTTGTTGGTTTCATCCTCCTCCAGGAAGTAGTCGTAAGGGTCGAGGACCACCACCAGCTTGTAGGTGCCGTTGCAGACCGATGGGGGGATCGGGATCTGCATGCCGTCCAGGTAGTAGTAGTAGATGTCCGTGTACCCGGCCGAAATGCCCTGGTTGGTCAGACCGCATGAATAGCTTCCGCCGCCCAGGCCGTAGTTGGGCGCATCGGTGGTCAGTACGCTGCCGCTCTGGTCCACGCAATGGCCGTTGTAGTACTGGCAGGAGCCGTAATCCATCAGGCAAAAGCCCAGCTTGGCGCCTTCGGCCACGATGGGCCAGTCGATCGGATCCAGACCGGGCACTTCCGTCCGCAGGCTGTATTTGCCCCAATCGTCCACGTGCATGTGCCCGTGGCTGACGTGGTAGGTCATGCTGCCCGCCCAGCGTTCCCAGGAGCTCATGCTGCCGTCCGGGTTTTTGTGGTAGATCCGCTGCTTGATCAGCTGACGTGGGTCGCTGCCATCGGGGCAGGTTCCGGTATAGCCGCCCGGGCTGTAAATGGTATCCGTTCCACAGATAAAATAGTCCGTGGGCACAATCCGCAGCGGACCGTGGCCGATGTTGGGGCTGGACACCGAGACACCGAGCTCACCCGGTGATTCCGGATTGGCGCTGCCGTCTTCCAGCAGCACCTTGCCAACGGTCATGTCGGGCAGCAGGTCGCAGTCGGTGCTGCCGTCTTCGCAGGCGCAGCCGCTGGCATCGGAGAGGTTGCAGGGGGATTGGGCCAACAGGTAGCCGGGCAGCAGCAGCACGGCTGCGGTCAAGAGGAGGACACGCACGGGAATAGAGGGTTGAGTGCCGGATGCTGTTCGCCTGGCCTGCGCCAGGCGAAACGCGAGCCCCACCTGCGGCTTTGCGGGCAGGCCTGGGCGTCCGGCAGGGTTGACGGATGCAGTAGACCATGGAAGATACAGCCCTATACCGAGGTTCAGAAACCGCAAGGGCCCCCATGCCGTGCATGGGAGCCCTTGGTTTCAGCAGCCTCAAGGCGGTTGGTAGCCCTGGTTGGCGGCCAACCCATGGTCCTTCCGATCAGTCCAGGAGCTGGATGCGGATGCCGGAGACGCCCGTTGCGTGGGTGACCCGCAGCAAATAGGCCGAAGCCGGGAGACCGCCTACGGCCAGCACGCGGCGCAGACCCGGGGTGGCGCTTTCGCCGGTCCAGCTCCGCTGGACACGGCCCGCCATGTCCACCAGGTCGAGTTGATAGGCACCCGCCGGGAAATCCGCAGCCTGCAGCAGCACCTGGGTGGTGGCCGGGTTGGGCATCACTTGCACGTCCAGGGGAAGGCCCGAAGCGGCCATGCGCGGCAGCAGGTAGGTGAAGGTGTCCAGCGGCGAGAAGTCGGTCTCTTCGCCCGGCAGGGGCGGCACCGAACAGGAGCACTTTACGCGCCACTCGTAGCTCTGGCCAGGCACAAAGCCGGAAGCCGGGAGCGTATCGGACGTGGGCGGATCGCCGTCCAGGATGCGCAGGGCAAAGGTGGCGGCGCCCAGCGGGCGAATGTTCAGGCGGCAGTTGATCATGCCGTTCGGCGGATCCCAGCTCAACACGATGCTCGAGTCCACCGGCTGGAAGGCCGCGCCCAAAAGAATCGGCACGGAATCCGAATTGCAGCCCGAACCCGACGAAGTATCCGGGTAGGTAAAGGTCTCGATGCTCGAGGGGTTGGTCAGGTCCGAAGCGGTCGGCGGGATGATGCAGGCACCCGTGACAAACCATTCGTAGGTCTGGCCGGCAGTCAGCTGGCCTTCGGGCACCGAAAGGTTGGACACCTCGAAGCCGAGGCGGCGTACGTTGGCAAAACCCGGTGCGCCGAGCGGCCGGCCGCTGACCTGGATGCCCACCGTGGTGGGGATCGGATCCCAGCTCAGGTCCATATTGCCGGTCACGGCATTGTAGCTGGACTGGAGGTTGGTCGGGGTTTGGGCCGTACAGTCAAAGCAGGGCGCCGGGGCCGTCCAGGCGCTGTCCAGCGCGAAGGCGCAGGCCGAGTCCGCGGTGTACAACACCGTCAGATCCACCGGCAGCCCGTCCGAAGACAAGCCCGTCAAAAGCACCGTGTCCGCATCGGCGGCAAACAGCACGCCATTGACCGAAAGGCTGTCCGTGGCCGGAGCGCTCGTGCTGTACACAATCAGCTCCTGGCTGTAGGTATCCGTCAGCGGGTCGCAGGCGCTTTGTGTGCCCAGCAACACCGAGTCGATGGCGCAGGGCGGCAGCAGGCAGCTCTCCGGGGCCGTCCACGCGCTGTCCAGCGCGAAGGCGCAAGCCGAGTCCGCGGTGTACAACACCGTCAGATCCACCGGCAGCCCGTCCGAAGACAAGCCCGTCAACAGCACCGTGTCCGCATCGGCGGCAAACAGCAGGCCGTTGACCGACAGGCTGTCCGTGGCCGGGGCATCCGTGCTGTACACAATCAGCTCCTGGCTGTAGGTGTCGGTCAATGGGTCGCAGGCGCTTTGCGTGCCCAGCACCACCGAGTCGATCGCGCAGGCCGGCGCTACGGCGCAGGTGTCCTGCTTTTCCAGGGCGCCGATGTCCGAGCGGCCGTCCACCATGCGGGGCAGGCGGCGCTGGTCCAGCGTGGAAGCCAGGCCAGGATTAGCAGCATTGATGGCCGCAGAACCGCAAAGCAAAGCGTGGGTGCGGGTCTCACCGCCGTTGTTGGCCAGGGGGCCAAGCATGGCCGGTGCACCGATCAAATCGCCGGTACCGGCACTGAAGGAACCATCGTCGATGACGCCGTAGAGGTTGTAGGCGCTCGTGAAAATCGTGCTGGCGTTGGCGATGTCATCGGCCAGGGTGTCCACGCGGTTGCCGGACAGGATGCTGTTGTCGATGACGCGCAAGACAAAGGTGGACACGAGGAAAAATCCACCGCCATCCAGGGCAGCCGTATTGTCGGTGACCGTATTGGAACGGCAAAGGATCTCACTGGAGATGTGGGCCGCGCCGCCATTGCCACCGGCGCTGTTGCCGCTCCAGGTGCTGTTCTCTACCGACAGTCCGGCTCCGGAAGCGGTGTATACGCCGCCCCCATCGCCAATGGCGTCGTTTTCGGCAAAAGTGCTCCGGCTGACCACCAGGTCCACCAGGGCATAGGCTGCGCCGCCGTTGCCGCCGGCGCTGTTGTTGGAAAAGGAAATGCGGCTGGCCGTGCAGCTGCCTGCAGCCGCATACAGCCCACCGCCGTCCAGCAGTGCTTCGTTGCGGCCAATGAGGCCTTCGGTCAGGGTGGCGGTGCTGCCCTCAAGCCACAAGCCGCCGCCTTGTGGAGCCGTATTGTCCTCCACCTTGAAATCAAAGAGGCCGAGGAAGCCCCCGGCGGCATATACGCCTCCGCCCTTTTGGGCGAAGCCGTTTTTGATCACTGTGGTACTGGCAGACAGGTTGCCGCTGGAATAAATGGCCCCGCCGAGGGAGTCGGCCGTGCAGCCGAGGAGCTTGACATCGTTCAGCTCCAGGTTGCCGGCATTGTAGATGCCGCCGCCGTTGGCGCCTTCGCCGGTTCCACCGGCGAAACCCAGGGCCAGGGTATAGCCGCGGACTTCGGCGGTCACGCCGGAATCCACGCGGAAAATGCGGGACACCCCGTTGGCATTGATGGCGGTATTGCTGCCGCCCAGGCCGACGATCAGCAGGTCCTTGTCCAGGACCAGCTCACCCGTGGTGAGGGTGAAAATGGCGCCGGACAGGCTGCCGTCCAGGATGATGGTATCGCCGGCCGCGGCCGAATCGATGGTGCTCCGCAAGCTGCCGGCACCGGCGTCCGCCGTGCTGGTTACGGTAAGGATATCGGCGCTGAGCGTGTGTGCGCTGAGCAACACCATCAAAAGGGCGAACGTTTGGGAGAGTCTAAGGCTTCTGCTCATGGATGTGGCATTGGGAGTGGGATAAGGCTTTGCCGTTCCTGCAATGGAACAAGGTACGCCGTTCTCTTGCTCGTTCCTAGCCATTTCCACCATATGATGGACCTTCTTCTTGAAGCCGTCTTGGGCGCTTGATCCGCATTTTGGACACGCCAAATTGTTGCAAGACCTATCATCGCAGCGTGGAACGCCTAAACGACGGATTCCGGGACACCTGGTCCGACCCCGCTGCCGAAGCTCCCGGGCTGCGCTACGAAACCATTCCCGGCACCTTTGTGGCCGCATTCGGTGCTTGCATCCTGGCCGCTTCGGCCTTTGCCTGGTGGTACCTGGATTACCACATTGAGGCCCGTTTTGACCCCGACCAGCTCTTTGGCAGTTGGGAGGCCATTCCGCGCCAATGGGCGCTGGTACTGGGTTTGACGGCTTGTACGCTGGTTTTCCTGGCGCTATTGGGCGCCCTGTTTTGGACCCGCGCGTTCGCGCGAACGCGCAACCTCCCGCTGTGGAACGCCGCCGCACGCGACGCCCTCTACGCCTTTGTCCTGCCCTGTTTCTGGGGTGGCCTTTTGGCGGCCGTGCTGCTGGGCCGTTTCCAGCTTTTTGGGCTGGTGGCCCCGATTTCCCTGCTGTTTCCGGGCATTGGCTTGATGGCCGCAGCCCCGCAAAGCCACCGGGCCTTCGCCGGACTTGGCGCCGGTATGGCGCTTTTGGGGATTGTGGCCGCCTGGTTTCCCCGGGAAAGCCTGCCGTTCTGGGCCCTTGGTTTTGGCCTCATGCCCCTGATCACCGGCCTGGCCATTGCACGGCGCCAGGCCGGGCGTTGAACCGCGCGGTGTCCGTTGCCGTTCAGCATTGCGGTAATTTTCGGGACCGGCCCGCAGCGCAATTCCGCCCGATCCGCACAAACCTCCGCTTATGTCCTTCCGCTCCTTCCCCCGCCGTTTCCATGTATGGTTTGCCGTGGTGCTGGCCTTTGGCGCCGCTCCACAGGTTTTGGCGCAGGGCACCCTCGTCTTCGACAGCCTGGAGCATGAAGGCTATATGCGCCAGTATTTTGTCTTTGAACCATCAGGTTACGACGGCAGTTTGGAGGTTCCCCTGGTGCTCAACCTGCACGGGGCCGGTTCCACGGCCGCGGAACAATTGCTGTACTCCAAGTTGAACACGGTGGCCGACACCGCAGGCTTTCTGGTGGCCTATCCGGATGCCGTGGACAATTTCTGGAACAGCGGTCTGCCCCTTGACCCCGGCGTGGTCCTTCCGGACGATGTGTCCTTTCTCAGCGCCCTGCTCGACACCCTGGAGCAGCGCTATGCCGTGGACGAGGACCGCATCTACAGCACCGGGATGAGCAATGGCGGTTTCATGAGCCACCGCCTGGCCTGTGAAATGCCGGGCCGCCTGGCGGCGATCGCTTCGGTGACGGGGTCCATGGCGCCATCCGTGCTTTCGGCGTGTTCGCCGGGCGAGGCGGTTCCCGTTTTTCAGATCCACGGGACCTCCGACCTCACGGTCCCCTATGAAGGCGCGGCGTACAGCGCACCGGTTGAGGATGTGGTGGACTTCTGGGTGGACAACAATGCCTGCCCGGAAGGTCCGGGTGCCGGCCCCTATACCGATACCCTGCCGGACATTGCCGCAGACAACACGGTGACCATTTCCCGACGCTGGTTGGCTTGCCAGGACTGGTCCGAAGTGCTGCTCTACAAAGTCAACATGGGCGGCCATACCTGGCCCGGCAGTTTCCCCCTGCCCGGCGCCGGCAATACCGCACAGGATTTTTTGGCCCACACCGAGATCTGGGCCTTTTTCCGCCGCCACAACCGCGGTCAGGTCTTCACAGGCTTGCACGGTCCTTCAACAGACCGCTCAGCACCCCTGCTCTGGCCCAATCCCGGTCGTTCCTGGCTGCAGCTGGATGCCCGTGCGGGCAGCCTGGTCCGCGCATGGGACGCCACTGGCCGCTTGCAGGCCACCTGGCGGGTGCCGCAAAGCGGCGAACGCATCCAAACGGCGCATTGGCCCGCTGGCCTGTACTGGATTCAGGTGGAAGGGAGTGCCGCGCAGTCCTGGGTTAAAATGGACTGAGGTCAGGAAGCGCTGAGGCCTTCGGCCGAAGGCCGGAAACAGGCAAAAGCGTCCTGGATGCTCGTATACAGCGTGAAGCAGGCTTCGTGGTTCAGCGTCAGCTCCAGGAGTCCCTGGCGGTACAGCGGGGTGGCCTCGGCATAGGCCATCCAGGCTTCGTCGGGCCCCAGACGGGAGCGACGCCCGGCATCCGGCCGGTTCCAGGCCGTCAACCCATCGGCATGCAGGCCCATGTGGCGCTTGGGCAACAGGCGGATCAGCCAGCCTTCAAAGCGGCCTTCGTCCTGCCCCTTGCGGTCAAAGGCATCGATGTGCTCTTCGGCGGATAGCCAGGAAAACTCCAACCGGCCCTGCGCATTGCGGATTTCGGCCAGGTCCTGGCTTTTGTATTGGTCGGGCGTGAAATCAAACAGATGGCTGTCCCGGAAAACAAAGGGCGGCATGTAGCGGTGGGTCATCAGGGAATAGGTTTCCCCCTTATTGTGGTCGACCGTGCTTTCCAAAATGGCGCGCAGCACCAGGCGGCGCAGGTCTTCGGCAACAGTGATGCGCTGCCGGCGCTCCCGCTTGCCAAACAGCATCCGGTAAGCCAGGTAGAGGATCAGTAAAAAGCCCACCATCAGCGATGGGAAAAAGGCCAGAATGCTGAGGGCCACAGCCAGGACTGTGCTGATGCCGATGTACAGCAAACGGATGCGCTGCTTACGGTAGATCCCGTTGGCTTCGGCCAGGGTAGGCGCTACGGCAGCATCCAGGCGTTGGCGGAAATCGGATTCGGACAGGCGGGGACTGGGCATCGGGCTGGGCTTCGGGGCTGCGTCTGCGGAAAACGCAGTGCCGCGAAGTTCGGTCGGCATTTTGGCATCAGCCGGCCGTATCCGTGCGCTCCGCTGAATCCGGCTTGCGGGGGATGTCCTGGTCGGCGTGCCTGTCCGGCGAAGGCGTGGTGCTGTCCGGGAGGCCGGGTTCGCCGGCAGGCGTTTCCTCCACCCATTCCCGCGCAAAATGGCCGCGTTGAAACAACAGGATGCTGATCACCCCGACGCTGATGGCGGCATCGGCCAGGTTGAAGACGGGGGCAAAAAAGGTGAAGCGCCGACCGCCCATCAGCCAATCCGGATAGTGTCCCGTCCAGACGGGGAAATAGAACATATCGACCACCTTGCCGAAAAACACCGGCGCATAGCCGCCGCCTTCCGGAAGGAACTGCGCCACCGGCCCGTGCATGGTGCTTGCCGAAAACAGGATGCCGTAAAACACGGAGTCCAGGATATTGCCGGTTGCACCGGCGAACACGAGCGCTATGCTGGTGACCAGGCCCATGCTGGCGCCCTTGCGCACCAGTTGCACAAGGTAGTAGCCGATGAAGGACACGGCCACGATCCTGAACAGCGTGAGAAAAAGCTTTCCGTTTCGTCCGCCGAAGGTCAGGCCAAAGGCCATGCCCTCGTTTTCCGTAAAATGGATCCGGAATTGTTCAGAGCCAAGAATCAGGGAGCCCGTTTCAAGGACGTAACTCGTCTTGACGTGGAACTTCAGAGCCTGGTCCGCGACAAGCACGGCCAGGATGAGGCACAAGGCGACCCAGGCGCTTTGCTTCAATGCAGGCTTACTGTTGCGCCTTCTTGGCGTCGATGCTCAAGGTGGCGTGGGGCACCACACGCAGACGCTCTTTGGCAATGAGTTTGCCGGTGGCGCGGCAGATGCCGTAGGTGCCGTTCTGGATACGCAGCAGGGCCTTTTCCAGGTGGCCGATGTACTTGTCCTGACGCGCGGCATGCTGGTTGAGCTGCTCGCGTTCCAGGGTACCGGCTCCGTCTTCAAGGCCGCGGAAACGGGATTCGCTGCTGTCTGCGCTGAATTCGCCTTTGCGGGAAATCTGCTCCTGCAGGTATTCCAGCTCAGCGCGGGCTGCTTTCAGCTTGCGTTCGATGATGCCTTTGAACTCTTCGAGATCAGCATCGGAGTAGCGGTTGGCGCTTCCCTCGTGGTTCACGGGAGCGGTGGATTGTGCGTTGCCGGCCGGGACGCTGTGGCTTGGAACAGCCTTGGCATGCGTCCGCTTCTGCGCGGCTTTTTTGGTGGTTGATTT
>JAUIHG010000341.1 GCA_030432405.1 Bacteroidia bacterium
GCAAAAACGTGCAGGCCATGCTCAAACTGGGCCGCGCCCAGGGAGTGGCCATCACCGCCGCGCTGTCCTACAACCTGCCCATCCACGAATACGCCCCCGGCAAGATCAAACGGGCCATTACCGGCAACGGCAATGCGTCCAAAACCCAGGTGGCGCGCATGCTGGACCACTGGATCCAATGGCCAATCGCATCGAGCAATGCAACGGCCACTGGTGCGGAAACCGAAGACGAAAGCGACGCGGTTGCCGTGGCGGTTTGCCGCCATTTGGAGCGGCAATTGCCCGGCGGTCCAGCGCAGGCCCAACGCAAATACGGGGGCTGGGAGCAGTTTGTCCAGAACAACCCCAACCGGGTACGCTCCTGAGTGCGGCTCAGGATTCGCCCGCAAGGGCAGAACGAATCTTGGCGGCCAGGGCTTCCATGCGCTCGGGGGCCATGTCCAACTTGGCCTTGCTGAAGTCCATGTCGTGGATCCCGTTAATGGGGATCAGGTGCACGTGGGCGTGCGGCACCTCCAGGCCGATGACCGTCAACCCAATGCGTTCACAAGGCACCGTTTTTTCAATGGCCCGGCCGACCTTTTTGGCAAAAGGCAGGAGTCCGGAAAGGGTCTCGTCGTCCACATCAAAAAGGTAGTCCACTTCCTTTTTGGGGACGACAAGGGTGTGGCCGGGCGCCAGGGGATTGATGTCCAAAAACGCATAGTACCGCTCGTCCTCGGCGATGCGGTAGGAAGGAATCTCCCCGGCGATGATGCGGCTGAAAATGCTGGCCATGGCGCTGGTTGGATGCACGGGAAAATTGCGTTCGCGCGGCCGCGCGAACACATACCCCGCGCAAAAGCTTATACCGTGATGTCGAGCACCTCAAATTCCATGACGCCCGCGGGCACCTGAATGGCGGCGGTTTCGCCGATCTTTTTGCCCAACAGGCCTTTGCCGATCGGCGACGTCACACTGATTTTGCCGCTTTTTAGGTCGGCTTCTTTTTCGGAGACCAATTGGTAGCTGACCTCCTTGCCGTTTTTGACGTTTTTCAGCTTGACTTTGGTCATCACGTTGACGCGGCTGAGGTCGAGCTTGGAGGTATCCAATACCCGGCTGTTGCCGATCACCGTTTCCAATTTGGAAATCTTGAGCTCCAGCAATCCCTGGGCTTCCTTGGCGGCATCGTACTCGGCATTCTCGCTCAAATCGCCCTTTTCCCGGGCTTCCTTGATTTGCTGGGAAATTTCCTGCCGCCCTTTGGTGCGCATCTCCTGGAGTTCTTGTTTGAGTTTCTCCAGGCCTTCTTCGGTTACGTAATTGATCTCGGACATGACGCCGTCGTTGTGTGCAGACAATAAAATACAAAACGTCCCCCCCACGTAGGGGCGAACGCTTCCAGCAAAGATACCGGCATTTGGCACTTCAAGGACGCGCCTGCCGGCGAAAGACCCGCTAGAAGCCCTCCAGGTCAATCGGGCGCATGACGCCCAACCACTTCAGGGTGCGTTCGCAGAGCCCTTCGGCATCCACATGGATGAGGTAAATGCCGCTGGCTACAGGAACATCCACAGCGTTTTTCAGATCCCAGTCCACGCTGTTGTCCAGGTTTTGTTCGCCCTGTCCGGAAGCGGATGGGTTCAAGATTCCACCCCGTGAATTATCCGGTGCCACATCGCGGGTCAGGCGCCGCACCAGCGTGCCGTCCAGCGTGTAAATCGACACCACACACTTCGGCGGCAGGTTCGTGATCTTCACCCGGTTGTCCAGCGTGCTGGCCTCGTAGGACGAAAACGCGTAGTACGGGTTCGGGACGATGTTGATCAGGTCACAGGCCGACTCGGCAGCCTCGCGGC
>JAUIHG010000134.1 GCA_030432405.1 Bacteroidia bacterium
CCTCGCCCAGGACCCGGCGATAGGCCTGGATATCCCCCGTCCGCACCTTGAGCAGGTAGTCGAAATTGCCGGCGATCATGTGGCATTCCTCGATCTCGGGAATCCGCAGCACCGCCGCATTGAACTGGGTCAAGGCATTTTCACGCGTGTCCGACAGCTTCACTTCGGTGAAAGCGACATGATCGAGACCGAGCCGCGCAGGATCGACGACCGCGCGAAAGCCCTGGATCACGGCGGCGTCCATCAGCCGGCGGCAAAGCGCGCTTTGTCCAGGGCCAACCATTCGAGCGCCGCGTTGTGGAAGAGGTCTTCCATGGTGTTGGGCGCCAGGTCCATTTCCTCGATCATGCGGCCGATTTCCAGGTCGCCCAGGGGGAAGGGATAGTCTGTGCCCAGGCATACGCGGCGGCTGCCCTGGAGGTCGAGGACGTGTTCCAGGACGCGTTTGTCGTGGGTGATGCTGTCGACCCAGAAGTGGCCGAGGTACTCGCGCGGGTTGCGCTTGTTGTCCACGGCCACCAGGTCGGGTCGGCAGCGCCAGCCGTGTTCGATGCGTCCCACCGTGCCCATGAAGGAGCCGCCCGCATGGGCGAAACACACCCGCAGGCCGGGCAACTGTTCCAAAAGCCCGGAGAAAATCATCGAGCACATGGCGCGGCTGGTTTCGGCAGGCATGCCGACCAACCAGGGCAACCAGTACTTTTCCATATCGCCGAAGCCCATCATGTCCCAGGGGTGTATCAAAACGGCCAGTCCGAGGCGTTCGCAGGCCTCAAAAATGGGCCGGAATTCGGCCTCGCCGAGGTTGCGTTGGTTGACGTTGGAGCCGATCTGGATGCCGGGCATGCCCAGGCCCTTGATGCGTTCCAGTTCGCCGACCGCCAGGTCGGCATCCTGCATGGGAATGGTGCCCAGCGCCACGTAGTGGGCGGGATCGGCGGCCTGGATTTCGGCCAGGTGGTCGTTGAGGAAACGCGATAGTTCCAGACCGTCGGTGCCCTTGGCCCAATAGCTGAACATGACCGGAATGGTGCAAACCACCTGGACCTGGGTGGCGTAGGCGTCGTATTCGCGCACGCGCAGCGCGGCATCCCAGCAATTGGCCTTGATCTCGCGGAAAAAGGCGTGGCCCTTGCGCATGATGGCCGTATCCGGGCTGTTGGATTGCAGCCAGATGAAGTCCCCATACCCGAATTTTTCCGTCCAGTTGGGCATTTCCGCCGGAAGCAGGTGGGTGTGCATGTCAATCTTCAACATCCCGTGATCAGGGCGTTGGGGCGTTTGCTCGGGCATGGTCAGGATGGCTGCTTTTGGGCGTTTTGGGGGTTGGCCTGGTCTTTTGCGGCTGCTTTTCTGCCGGCACAATCCGCGTCGGTGCACTCCCCATAGAAGTTCAGGGCATGGGCATCGATGCGGAACCCGTATACCTGTTCCACCATGTCCTGGATGCGGGCAATCCGCGGATCGCAGAATTCCAGGATTTTGCCGCACTCGGTGCACACCAGGTGGTCGTGCTGGCGGTAGCCGTATACCTTTTCGTATTTCGTGATCGAATCCCCGAAATACTGTTTGGCCACCAACCGGCAATCCACCAGAATGTCCAGGGTGTTGTACACCGTAGCCCTGCTGACCTTGGACCCGTCGTTTTTCAACTCGAGATACAGAGCCTCGGCGTCGAAATGCCCGTCTTTTTGATAGATGGCTTCCAGGATGGCAAACCGCTCGGGCGTCTTGCGGAGCTTGTTGCGGTCCAGGTATTCGCGCAACAGGTCTTCCACCTCGGCATAGGCTTCGGTGTTGGAGCTGTGGCCAGTGTGGGCCGGGCCATCGGTTGGGGAGGGGGAAACGGGCATGGCAAGGACAGCCACCGGCTGGAATCGGACACAGGGCCGGCGGGGCTTCGAAATTAGGGCCTTTGAAGGCGGCTTGGGCGTACTTTCGCCGCCGGGCGGCGAAATGCCTTCGGCCGATTGGCCGCTATACCTGGTGCCGCTGCCTCTCATGCCCATCCCGTTCCGATGACCGCCAATACCCACATTCCCGCCAAAACGCCGGACCAGTCCGAAACCGTCATGACCGAGATGGTCCTGCCCAACGATACCAACAACCTGGGCAACCTGATGGGCGGCAACCTGTTGCACTGGATGGACATCTGTTCGGCCATCACAGCCGGCAAACACGCCAACACGATTGCCGTGACCGCTGCGGTGGACAACGTATCCTTTCAGCATCCGATTTACGGCGGGGCCATCGTGACCCTGAAAAGCCGCGTCACGCGGGCCTTCCGCACGTCCATGGAGGTGGCCATCGAGGTCTATACCGAGACCATGGAAAGCCAGGAAAAGGTGCTCACCAATACCGCTTTCTACACCTTCGTGGCCCTTGGGCCGGAAGGCAAGCCGGTGCCGGTTCCACCCATCCAGCCGGCTAATCCCGGCGACCGGGAACGCTACGATGCCGCCTTGCGGCGCAGGGAACTGCGCCTCATCCTGGCCGGGCGCAAATCGCCCAAGGATGCGCCGGCACTGCAGGCCCTCTTCGGGGCCGTGCAGCCGTGAAGGGGCCGCTTGGAGCCTTCGGCACAAATCGGGCAGGCAAGCAAAACGGGCCAACGCAACAGCGCTGGCCCGTTTTGGTGTCGGGTTCAGAGGCGTAACCCGGTGTTGTGGTGTTCGCCCGCCGGGCGAATACCGAAAGCTGCAGCCCGCTTACTGCACCGAGAAGCGGGTGGACTGGCTGCGCTCGCCGTAGCGGGCGGTCAGCGTGTAAAGGCCGGCAGGCAGGTCGCCAATCCGGACTTCCTGGCGGGTGGCCCAGTTGCCGGGAATGCTGCTGCGGACCACACGGCCAAGGGCATCCACAACCACGATTTCGGTCATGCCGAAGCCGCTTTCCACATACACCACGTCGCTGGCGGGATTGGGGAAGAGGTTGAGTTCGGGCAATGCTTCCATCTGGCCTTCACGCGCCGTGGGCACGGTGAAGGTGTCCCACTCGGAAAACGCGGTGGCGTCAACCGGGCTGATGACACATGCGCAACGCACGCGCCAGCGCCAGGTGGTGCCGGCACCCACGGCTGCGTAGGGCACCTGAGTGGTGGACAGGTCCGGTCCCACCAGGTTCTGCTTGGGGCTGGGGCCGGGAGGCGTGAGGCGCTGGGCACCGATTTGGCAGGCCACCGAACCGGGAATGGCATCCCAGTTCAGGGTCATGCGGGTGGCACCCGGCGTGCTGCTCAGGTTGCTCGGTGGCGTGGCGCTGCTGCAGGTCACAGCGCAGGCTACGTCCACTGTCAGGGTGCTGGAGGTGGCGTAGCACAGCGGCAGGGTACCCGTGCAGGGCTGTCCGGCCTGGGCATTGATCTCTTCAAAAGAGAACAGGATGTTGTTGACCGATGCAGGACCGCCAAAGGCCTGGATGGAGGCCACCCAAACGTTGAGGTCCACCACGTCCGTGCCAACAAAGATGCCGGCACTGTTGTAGACGCTGCATACATCGATGCCCTGAACCAATTCGGCAAAAAAGCAACAGGAAGTCCCAAAGAAGGTGCCGGTCAACAGTTCGTTGACAAAGGACTGCAGGTTGGCCAGGTTGTAGTGGAATGCGGTAACCTCAAATTGGTCGCCGTCGTTCAAGCCGGCCGCTTGGGGATCAAAAGCACCCGTGGTGTTGATTTCCAGAATGCGCGGTCCAAAAACGGTGGAGTCCTCGTTGTAGACGATGTCCGCCGGATCGGCGAAGACGTATTCCGTGCGGCTCAGGCCGGCGGTATAGCCCGTCAGGGTGGGGGGTGCCCAGAGCGTGCCGTCGTTGCAGATGCTCGGCTGGCTGGTGCTCAGGCTGCCGCCTGCTGTGGCAGCAGCACCGCAGTTGGCCACTTGAGCCTGGAGCGGTTGGGCCAAACCCAGCAGGGTCAGGCTGAGGCCGGTGGCCAAAATGTTGCGTAGGGTGTGTAGCATGGGGCTGGTTTGGGGGGGTGAAAACGGATGCGGGGCATCCGGAAAATGAACAACAGGGCAGGGCGTACCCTACTCCACGACAAGCATGCGGCTTTCCCGGCCTTCAGGACTGTCCAGGAGCACCTGGTACATGCCGGGAACCAGCATTTCCGTGCTCAGGGTAAGCGCATTTTGACCCTGGCTGTATTGGATTGAGCGTTCCAAAACCTGTCGCCCCTGGGCGTCGATCAACTGCAGGCGAAGCATGCCGGAACGATCGGTCTCGAATTGGAAGTGCACCTTGGCGGTAGCCGGATTGGGGAACAGCTTGAGGTCTTCGGTCCAGGCCGGGGTCCCGATGGCCGAAGCGGTATCCACCGTGAAACAGATTTCGTTGCTGACCGCGTAACACATGGGCGAACCGGCGGTGCAGGGCGAACCGGGAGGCACAATGTTGATGGTGGAGTCGATCAAAAAGAAAATCGATTCCAGACTGGCCTGAATGCCATAAGCCACCGCAAAGTCGGCCAGGTCGTTGTAGTCTTCCAGGTCGCTGCCGGAAGCAATACCGGCATCAACCAGCAGGCTGCAAACGTCCACACCCTGGATGAGCTCGGCAAAATCGCAGCAGGCAGCCGCGCCAAAAGAACTGGTCAGCAGGGTATCGATTTGACGCTGAAGCACATCCAGGGAAAAGGACATGGAGCGCACGCAGAACTGGTCGCCGATGTCCAGCCCAAGATCGTCCGGAATTACCTGGCCGCTGTTGTTGGCAAAAATGATCCGGGGTGCGGTAATGCCGCTGGCCGTGTCCGTGACCAGGTCATTGGGGTTGGTGAAGACAAATTGCACAAAAGACAATCCGGAGCTCTCTCCGGTCAGCATCGGATCGGGGCTCAGGGCCATGGGGGCTACATTGCCCGGGCCCACACCGAGGCTGCCTCCGGAGCCTGCCGGGAGGCTGCAATTGGCCGATTGTGCGGAAACCAGCAAGGTGCTGCTGCAGAGCATCACTAGGGTCAGCAAGCTGGAAAAGCGGTTCAGGGTAAAACGGTGCTGCATGGAAAAGGTGGTGTAGGCATGGTGCCCTTCCGGCGCTACAAGCGTCCGCAGTGGCGCTGAGCCACGAACAGGCCAAAATGCTGCATGGCGGCATCTGATGCCGTATGACAGGGCTTTGGCAGCAATGGGGTAAGCGCTGTGGCCACCGGGATGAACCGGGTGGAAACCGCAGGCACGGCCGTTTGCCGGGCTTGGGAAGGGCAGGGAATGGGAGAAACTCGACGCTTACGGCCAAGGACGATGGGATGGCCCGGCCGACGCTGTCAGAATGGGGCCTAAATTAGGCCATCTGTGGCGCAAAAAGAGGCATCAGAACCAGAGAATGCCCCCCATAAAAGGGGAGATCGGGCGGACCGGGATTTGCCGTCAGGCGCATCGGGACATCCACCTCCAGCCGATGTGCAGGCGGTCGCCGAAACCTATTTTGACGCCTGGTACAGCGCCCGTTCCTGGAAGCCCTTTCCCTTCCAGTACCATATGCTGCAGGCCTGGGGACAGGGCAGTGGTTTGGCCGGAAGCGGTCTGTTGAACGCCCCTACGGGCAGCGGCAAGACCTACGCCGTCTGGATTCCTTTTTTATGCCATTGGATGGCCGCCCATCCGGGCGAACGCGAGGCCCCCGGCAAAGGCTTGAAACTGCTGTGGATCACCCCCTTGCGGGCCCTGGCCAAAGACATCAGCGCCGCGCTGCAAGCCGCCTGCGATGCCTTCAACCTGGAGTGGCGCGTGGAGCTGCGCACGGGCGACACCCCTGCAGCGCAAAAGCAAAGGCAACTCAAAGACCCTCCTCAAGCCCTGGTCACCACACCGGAAAGCCTGCATGTGCTGCTGGCCCGGAAAGGCTACCCGGCGTTTTTCAATGCACTCGACGCGGTGGTGGTGGACGAATGGCACGAGCTGATCGGCAGCAAACGCGGGGTGCAGGTGGAACTGGGGCTTTCTCGGCTTCGCGCGTTGCGCGATCAACAATGCCGGACCAAAGGAGGGGGCTTGCGGATTTGGGGCATTTCGGCCACCATCGGCAACCTGGTCCAGGCCCTGGAAGTGCTGCTCGGGCCAGAGGGGGCGGGCAAAGCACAAGCGCTGGACCATGGAGCGCCAGCCGCTAGCGGCCCCCACATCGTGGTGGCGGATGTGCCCAAGCAGCTGGAGATGCGCACCGTATTGCCCGACGACTTGAGCGACATGCCCTGGGGCGGGCACCTGGGCATCAAGCTGCTTGAAAAGGTGCGCGGCATCCTTGATCAGGCGCGGACCACCCTCGTGTTTACCAATACCCGGGCTCAAGCCGAGATCTGGTACCGCAAGTTGCTGGAAGCCGATCCGGGGCTGGCCGGGCAGATGGCCTTGCACCACGGAAGCCTGGACCGGGAAGTGCGCGATTGGGTGGAAGAGGCCTTGCACCGCGGCCAGCTCAAGGCGGTGGTCTGCACGTCCAGCCTGGACCTGGGCGTGGATTTCCGGCCGGTGGATCAGGTGGTGCAGATCGGCGGACCCAAGGGCGTGGCCCGCTTCATGCAACGAGCAGGCCGAAGTGGGCACGAACCGGGTGCCGTTAGCCGCATCTGGTTTTTGCCCACGTATGCTCTGGAACTTCTGGAAGCGGCTGCCCTGCAGGATGCGCTGGAGCGCCAGTATGTCGAAAAGCGTCCGCCCATGCGGCTCTGTTTTGATGTGCTGGTGCAGTACATGGTCACCCTGGCGGTTTCGGAGGGTTTTCGCGCGGAAGCGCTCCTGCCCGAAATCCGGGATACTTACTGCTTCCAAGACATCACCGACGCCGAGTGGCAATGGTGCTTGTCCTTTATAACAGTGGGGGGCAAGAGCCTGCAGGCTTACGACGAATACCGGCGGGTGGATTGGGAGGATGGGCGCTTCAAGGTCAATAGCCGCCGCGTGGCCCAACGGCACCGCCTGCACATCGGCACCATCGTGGGCGACAACGTGATGCTGGTTCAATGGCTTTCCGGCGGTGTGCTGGGAAGCATAGAAGAATATTTTGCTGCACGGTTGGAACCTGGAAACGTTTTCTGGTTTGCCGGCAGGGCCCTGGAATTTGTCCGGCTCAAGGACATGCGGGTACTGGTGCGCAAAGCCAGGAAAATGGAGGGTGCCATCCCGGCCTGGGGTGGAGGTCGGATGTCCTTTTCCAGCTACCTCTCCGAACTGCTGCGGGAACAGTTGCGCCGCATGGCTGCTGCGAAGACCGCGTTGGAGTCAGCCGCCGACGAGGCTTCCACAGCGCCGCCGGATCCGCCTGCGGGATCCCGGCGCGATGCCATGCACGAAGCGCCATCGCTTCCAGCACTGCGGCCCGAGCTCCAGGTACTGGCCCCGCTTTTTGCCGTGCAGGCCGAGCGCAGCCGGGTGCCGGACGGCGAGACCCTGCTCGTCGAAACCCTGGAGAGCAAGGAGGGTTTCCATTGTTTTGTTTTTCCCATGGAAGGGCGGGCCGTGCACGAGGCCATGGGCGGGCTGGTGGCCTGGCGCATGCGGCGCTACCACCGGGGCACCTATTCGCTGTCCATGACCGATTACGGCTTCGAATTGTATGCCGACAAGCCCATCCCCATCCAAAAGGCCATCGCCGAAGGCGTCTTTTCGGTGCAAAACCTATCCGAGGACCTCATGGCCAGTGTAAACGCGGCGGAAATGGCGCGGCGCCGTTTCCGGGACATCGCCGCCATTTCAGGGCTGACCTTTCAGGGCTTTCCCGGGCGGATGAAAAAGACCAAACACCTCCAGGCTTCGGCCGGTCTGATCTACCAGGTTTTTGCAGACTACGACCGCGATAACCTGCTCTTCCGCCAGGCGTTGGACGAAGTGTTGGTCCACCAGATGGAGGAAGCACGGATGCGCAAGGCTTTGCTGCGTATGGCGCGCCAACAGGTGGTGGTGCAGCATTGCAGCAAACCCTCGCCCTTTGCCTTTCCGATCATGGTCGAGCGGATCCGTGAAAAGGTGAGCACCGAAAGCCTGGAAGAACGCATCCGCCGCATGCGGCTGTAGGGTACTTGTAGTACAGGACTCCAACCGTCCCGTGCCGGATTTGGGGCGTTGTTTTGCCAAGCCATTTGTTGCCGCTCAGGTGCCGCTGCGCCAGGTGCAACACACGCGCTTCTGCTCAGTCCAAAGCTTTCGCCTTCCGGCGAACGCCCGCATGCCCTCCTCCCAAATCCCCGAAAAGCCCATGGCCGATGCTGCGGCCTTGCCAGAGCCGCTGCTATGGCAGGGCCAGCGCTTTCAGCCACACCCTTGCGGCGGCTTGTTGTGGCTGGACCACAGCCTTTCCTGCCTCATTTTATCGGATTTGCATTTTGGCAAGGTGGGGCATTTCCGCAAGTCCGGCATGGCCCTTCCGCCGGCGGCGGCCGAAGCCGTTTTCCAGCGTTTTGCCAAGGCCTGCGACAGGGTACAGCGGGTGCTGATTCTCGGCGACCTGGCCCACAGCGACTGGAATGCCGAACTCGAGCGCTTCGCCAACTGGCGGCAAAACAGGCCCGAACTGGCCGTGGAATTGGTGCCGGGCAACCACGACATCCTGGATACCGAGGCCTACCATCGCCTGGGCATCCGGCGTCTGGATCCCCTGCACACCGAAGGCGGCATCACCTTTGTCCACGACCCGTTGGATCCGCGCCTGCAACCGGGCACCGTCCGCATGGCCGGGCACTGGCACCCCACGGTGCGGCTCAAGGGCAGGGGGCGCCAACGCCTGACGGTGCCGTGCTTCTGGTTTGGCCGGGAAATGGCGCTGCTGCCCGCATCCGGTGCCTTTACCGGGGGGCACCCGATCCAGCCGGAATCGGGGGATCGGGTTTATGCGTGGACACGGGAAACGGTGTGGGCGCTGCCGCCCTGTTGAGCGGTCCGGCGCTTTGGTATGCTGTTGCGGCCCAGGGTAGGGGTCCGGCCTGCAGGCCTTTCAACCCGGGAGTTGCCGTTCCTTGCGGGGAACCCCAAGCGGGTGCTGGTGGCCTTCGCCTTCAGGCGCCCAGCCTCAGCTTCAGACCCACAACCTCAATTGTACTGGGGGTCCTCCGGATAATTGGAGATGATGCGGTAGCGTCCGCCTTTCTCCCGGAGGATGTTGCGCCACAAATGATCCTCGCCTTCAAATACATGGCGCGATTCGGCTTTGTGGACGATCCAGGCTTCTTCCTCCTGTTCTTCGGCCAATTGGCCGGGCGACCAGCCGCTGTAGCCCAGGTAGAAGCGCACTTCACTCGGGTCCACCTGGCCGCTTTGCATCAGGATGCTGAGCATTTCAAAACTGCCGCCCCACCATAGGCCATCAGCCACCGGCATGGCGCCATCCAGGCGATCGCCCAGGGTATGGACATAGTGCAGGGTATCGGTTTCCACAGGACCGCCGAAATACAATTGGCTTTCGAAGTCCGCCAGCTCGGGCAAAGCTTCGCCCAGCATCATGTTCAGGCCCTTGTTGATGATGAAACCGAGGCTGCCCTCGGGGGTGTGTTCGCACAACAGGATGACCGAACGCTTGAAGTTCGGATCGTCCATGAAAGGCTCGGCCAGTAGCAACTGGCCCGTCTTGATGTCTATGGTATCAGGGCGCATGGCATGGAGGAGTCGTATGCCGTAAAGCTACATGCAGCGGAGCGGCAAGGCGCATGCGTCAGCAGGCATTTGTGACGGCCAATGTACGCGTTGCCTCCGGGGCATGATGGCCAATGGGAAGGCGGCCAGGCGTACAGGAGCAGCCATAAGATACGGGACCCGCAAGCGCAAGGTTTGCTTAACGTGGGGGCAATTCCCGCGTAATCCGCCGGTCGTGAATTTGTTGGCTCAAACCAAAACCAATCCCACGACCCA
>JAUIHG010000135.1 GCA_030432405.1 Bacteroidia bacterium
AGTGCCGCGGATCGGCTTCTGGTACCGCAGTGTAAGAGAGGCCGCTTCGCAACACTCTTGGCTACACCATCTATTGGCCTCCGCAACATGGTATAGGTTTTTAATCGGTACCGCGGATCGGCTTCTGATGGTTTTGGTGGAGGCCACTACACGGCGCATGCCGGTGTTGCAGTACTTCCTCGGACCGGTCACGTACAAGGAGTACGCTCCCGGTCCTCCTCGGCACTGCGCCTTGGCCTGCACCGTCTAGAGGCCTCTGAGACAGTTGTACTGGTGGAAGCCGCTGCGCGGCATACCGCATAGCGCGATCTTTGCGGCGCAACCGCATACCGTGTCCCTCCGTCCCCACTTTTTTCTAATAGGCGCCAACCTCATCTACGGCGCCAACTACGGCATCGCCAAGCTGGCGCTGGACGGTTGGATTCCGCCCTTTGCCTTCATCCTGCTGCGGGTGGTTTTGGGCCTGGCAATGTTCATCGTCTTCCACCGCATCGCCGTGCGCGAGCCGGTGGACCGCAAGGACTGGCCGCTGCTGGCCCTGTGTGGGGCCTTCGGCGTAGCCGCCAACCAGCTGTTCTTCTTCCAGGGGCTGAGCATGACCAGCTCCATCCATGCCTCGCTGATCATGATCACCACGCCCATGCTGGTGCTGCTGATCGGCCGGGTGGCGGGCAAGGAGCGCATCACCTGGCGCAAAGCCCTGGGCATTGCCATCGGTGGGCTCGGCCTGGCCTGGCTGGTGCAACAGGGGGGCGCCTCCGGCGAACAAAACGCCTCGGTCCTCGGCGACCTCTTTGTGCTCATCAACGCTTCGGCTTACGGCACCTACCTGGTGCTGGTCAAGCCCTTGATGCGCAAGTACCACCCCATCACCGTCACCCGTTGGGTCTTCACCTTCGGGGCTTTCATTGTGGTCCCGGTGGGTATCGGACAGCTCCCGGCCATCGATTGGGCGCACCTGCCGGCCGCCGTTTGGGGCAGCATGGCTTTTGTGGTGATCGGAACCACCTTTTTGGCCTACCTCTTCAACAGCTTTGCCCTGCGCGACGTCAACCCTTCGGTGGTCAGCGTTTACATCTATACCCAGCCGGTCATCGCCGCAGCCATTGCCGTGGCCATGGGCAAGGACCACTTGTACGCCGCCAAGGTCCTGGCCGCCTGCCTCATTGTTCTGGGCGTCTGGCTGGTCAGCCGTCCCGGCCGAAGCCCCATGTCCGTCAAGGCACAGGGCACTGCGGGGCAGACCGCTGATGCCGCCACACCTCCTTCCGGCACGCCCGCCGCTGAACACCGCGAAGCCTCGACCTGACCCCTACCTTTAGGGCCGTTCCCGGCCCGATGCCGCTCCACCCGGATTCCATGCACGCCATGTTCGCCAAACGTTCCGCCCGTTTTGATTCGTTTTTCGCCGGAGGCGAAACCTCCTTGCCGCATTTGTTGCGCAGGGCATTGCCGATGCTCCTGGGCATCCTTGTGCTTGGCGGTTGTGCGCCACGGTGCAAGACCCCGCCGGAGCTGGGCATCGTGTTCGACATCAACAGTTCGACCTCCTTCATCCAGGCCACGGGCCAAAACCTGATCGTGGATGAAACGCCGACCGGGTTCAACCTGCTGATCACGCATTCCAGCCTTTCCGGCGAATTCCTGGAAATGCGCATCGACGTGCCCAGTCAGTCGCTGACTTTTTTCCGGATGAACATGTTTGGCCTGGACATTTCCAACGCCAACGTCATGGGCTCCACGGTGTTCGATTTCACGACCGAAGAATTTGAATGCCGGAATACGTTCTCCAATAACGACGAATACAAGAGCGGCTTTGTGGATCTGGAGCTCGACTTGGGGGCCGGTCCCGATACCCGCATGATCATCGACTGGACGGCGGAGCTGCCCTGAGCCCGTCCGGATCGACCGAGCCGGCCGAAGGGCCGACCTGGGCACGCTCCGGCAGCCGAATCCGTATTTTCGGCGCGTGCTGCATTCCATGACCGGTTTTGGCCGCGCACGGCGCGAATGGGAGGGACACCACCTGACCGTCGAACTGCGGGCCCTCAACAACAAATACCTGGACCTGATGCTGCGCCTGCCGCAGGTCCTGCGCATGCGCGAAATGGAATTGCGGCGCATGCTCAGTCCCGAGCTCAAGCGCGGCAAGGTGGACCTGACCGTGACCCTGGTGGCTCCGCAGGGGGAGGAGCGGCAGGTGCTCAACCCTCAAGTGGTACGCGATTACCACACGGCGCTTTCGCCGCTGGCGGCGGAACTCGGACACACGCAAGCGGACCTGCTTCCGATGGTGCTCAAGCTCCCTGGCGTGACCCAGTCCGTGCCGCCCGAGGAAGATCCGGAGCTCTGGGAGCAGGTGCAGGCGGCCGTGGCCGAGGCCTGCAGCCAATTGGAGGTGTTTCGCGCCCGGGAGGGCGAAAGCCTGCGCGCCGACCTGCTGGAACGCGCCGATGCCATTGAAACGCTGCGGGCCGAAGTGCTCGAACGGGCGCCTGAACGCCTGCAGCGCAACCGGGAACGCATGGAGGCCGCCCTGGCCGAAAACGACACCCCGGAAAACGTGGACCGCAACCGCCTGGAGCAGGAACTGGTCTACTGGATGGACAAGCTTGATGTCAACGAGGAATTGGTCCGCCTCCAGCACCACTTGACCTACCTTCGGGAAGTGCTGGACGGAGACCCCGCACCGGGCAAAAAACTCGGGTTCATTGGCCAGGAGATCGGCCGCGAGGTCAATACCCTGGGTTCCAAGGCCAACGATGCCGGCATCCAGCGCCTCGTGGTCCGCATGAAAGACGAATTGGAAAAGATCAAGGAACAAGCTCTTAATGTACTCTGACGTGTCCGCCGCCCCCCTTGCCGAGCCCAGCCCGCCAAGCGACGCCCCGACGGGCAAGCTGGTCATCGTCGCGGCGCCCTCCGGGGCCGGCAAAACCACCATTGTGCGGCGCCTGTTGGAACGTATGCCGGAGCTGGCCTTCAGCGTCTCGGCCACCACGCGGCCCCAGCGTGCATATGAAACCGACGGGCAGGATTATTACTTCCTCAATCTGGACCAATTCCTGGAGCGCCGCCAACACGGCGAATTCCTGGAAACCGAAGAGGTCTACCCCGGTTGCTGGTACGGTACCCTGCGCATCGAAGTGGAGCGCCAATGGCGCCACGGCAAGCAGGTGATCTTTGATGTGGACGTGCAGGGTGCGCGCAACCTCAAAGCGGCCTATCCGGAGAACAGCCTGGCCCTGTTCATTCAGCCGCCTTCGCTGGAAGCGCTGGAAAGGCGCTTGCGCAGCCGCGCCACCGAGTCCGACCAGAGCCTGAAGGTCCGCGTGGCCAAGGCGGGAGAGGAACTCCGGCAGGCGGCCCATTTCGATGCCGTGGTGGTCAACGACGACCTGGAAACGGCCGTGTCGGAGGCCGAGCGTTTGATCCGGGCGTTTTTGCACGGATGAACCGTTGAAAAGGGGGCGCTTTCGCGCGAACGCGCACGGCTAATTTGGCCGCATGCCGGAGGCCATCACCCAGGGCGTACGCATCCACGTCCTCCACCAGTACCAGGAACCGATTTCCGATCCCCTCGAAGGGGAGTTTGTCTTTTCCTACCGCGTGCGGATCGAAAACGGATCGCGGGAGGACTACCGCCTGATCTCCAGGCACTGGACCATCACCGATTCCACCGGCCGCCGACAGCGCATCAACGGCGACGGCGTGCGCGGCATCCAGCCCCGGATCGCCACCGGCGACACCCACGAATACGCCTCCTGGTGCCGCGTGGGCACCGAAATGGGCAAAATGGGCGGCTATTACCTCATGGAGCGCGAGCGCGACGGGGACCGGATCCGCATCTGGATACCGGAATTCCAGCTTGTGGCGCCCATGGTTTTGAACTGAGTGTGGGCCTTTGGGGCGGCTTGTAAAATGGGCCAACTGCCGGGGCGGTATGGGCGCTTTTCGGCTCCCTCCACCCGTTCCTTCCTCTGTTCCTGCCTAAATTCGGGCGCTAACGGGTTCCATCCACCGTTTGGAGTTGGTGTTCGCCGGAGTTTTCCGGCGAAAAACCCACCCTTGCTCCGCCTTTCCGCCCCATCCATCTCCCATGGCCCAACCTGCGACCGCTTCCGCCAGCCCGCTGACGGCAGGGGCATCCCGCCTGCCCCAGCTGCACGACCCGGTGTTTGTTCCCCGGGACACCTATTCCGCCCTGGACCGCTGGTTCCTGTCGATGATCCGCGACGAGCGGGACCTGCCCTTTGTGCACCTGACCCTGAAGATCACCTTCATCATGATCCCGCTGGGTCTGGCCATGTACATCCCGGGCATTCCCGGCTGGCTGATGGCCGTTTTGGCGGTGGCCTACCTGTACATCAACAATTTTGTGTTCAAGGGGCCTTTCGGGCTGATGCTGCACTGCACCAGCCACCGGAAGTGGTTCAAGAAGGACTACGAGCTGCTCAACCACTACCTGCCCTGGATCGTAGGCCCCTTTTTCGGGCAAACGCCCGAAACCTACGCCAGCCACCACGTGGGCATGCACCACGCGGAAAACAACCTGCCGGAAGACGAGTCTTCGACCATGAAGTACCAGCGGGATTCCTTTTCCGACTGGCTGCGCTACTTCGGGGACTTCCTGTTCATGGGCCTCTACCGGACGGTCCTCTATTTCCGCCGCAAAAACCGGCCCACCCTGGTGCGTAAAATGGTGCGCGGGGAGGTCCTGTTTTTTGTGCTGTGTGTGGCGCTGTGTTTTGTCAACTGGCAGGCCACGCTTTACGTATTCATCCTGCCCTTTTTGATCAGCCGCTTCATCATGATGCTGGGCAATTTCACGCAGCACGCCTTCATCGACCACAGCGATCCGGGCAACCACTACAAGAACAGCATCACCTGCATCAACCACAAGTACAACCACAAGTGCTGGAACGACGGCTACCACATCAGCCACCACATCCGTCCCACACTGCACTGGACCGAGCACCCCAACCACTTGCGCAAGCACGAGGCGGAATACGCCCGCAACCGCGCCCTGGTCTTTGAGGGCGTTGACTTCCTGGTGGTGTTCATCTGGTTGATGAACAAGCGCTACGAAAAGCTGGCCGACCACCTGGTCAACCTGGGCGGTTGGGAAACCCGCGAGGAGGCTATTGCGCTGATGAAGGAGCGCACCCGCCGCTTCAATCCCCAGGAGATTCAGGCCTTCGCCTGAGGCGTCCACTTCCGGCCCTGACCAGGCGCGGGGAAGGTGCGGGTACCGTACGGCGTTTGCCGCGGGTACCGTTTGGGCGGTCGACCTGCTGCACATTGCCCCCGCTGGGCACCGGTGTGGCCCCGCTGCTGCAGGCCTTTATGCTGCAGGAGGCCCGTTGTGCGGCGTCGCAGGGGCGGACCTGTGGTTCGCCGGAGGCGAAACCCAATGCCGGATCCAGCGGCAGGGCAAACCAGAAATCGGTGCCTTCCCCCAGCGTGCTGTGGTAGCCGATGCAGCCCCCGTGGTGCTCCACGATTTTTCGGCAGCTGGCCAGGCCGATGCCCGTGCCGGCGTAACGTTCGTTGTCGTGCAGGCGTTTGAAGGGCATGAAGATGTAGCCTTCCTTTTCCGGCGGAATGCCGATGCCGTTGTCGCGGATGTGGAAGATCCAGGCGTCGGGACGCTGCTCGGCCCAGATGTCCACGACCGGCTGCTCGCGGTCGTTGAATTTCAACGCATTGCCGATCAGGTTGTAGAAGACCATGCCCAGCAGGGCGGATTCGGCTTCCACGTCCCGCGGCAAATGCCGCCAGCGGACCACCGCGTTTTTGTCCTGGATCAAGTGGCCCAGGTCGGCCACGCGGCCCTTGACGATGGCCTCCACGTCGCAGGCACTGGTTTGGATGCCGTCGCGGCCGATTCGGCTGTATTGCAATAAGGCCCGTACCATGTCCTGCATGCGTCCGGCACCTTCCATGGCCAGGTGGATGCATTCCTGGCCGGTTGGATCCAGGCGGTCGGCCTGCGTGCGTTCCAGCAGTTCCAGGAATTGGCGGATCACCCGGATGGGCTCCTGCAGGTCGTGGGAAGCCGCGGAGGCGTAGGACTCCAGTTCGGCGTTGGAGCGTTTCAGTTCGTCGATGGCATCGGCCAGCTCCCGCGTGCGTTCCGCCACCTCGGCACGCAACAGTTTGTTGTGGTCCTGTATAACGGCTTCGGCCTCCTTGATGCGGGTGATGTCCGTGCCATAACCCACCACAAAACGCACCTCACCGTCCCGCAGAACCGGGGAGAGGCGGCGGAGGATGACCTCCTCCTTGCCGTCGCGCTCGTAGCGGTCTTCCCAATGCAGGCTGTGCCCGGTTTGCATGACCCGGTCAAAAACCGCTTTTCGCCTTTGGGCGAACGCGGTCGGCAACGCCCGTTCCTTGATGTAATCAAAATCGGTCTTGCCGATCAGCCAACGCCGCATCTCCGCCGAGCGCACCGCCTGTGGATTGAGGAACAGGTAACGGTGCTGGTTGTCCAACACGGCGATGTCGGCCGGGATGCCGTTGAGGATGTCCTCGTAGAAACTGCGCTGGCCTTGCAGGTCCCGGATGCGCTCGTTCTGCTCGCGCAGGTGCATGATGCGGTGGGCAACCAGGGAGGCCACCATGGTCAGCACATGCAGATGGCTTTGGTCAAAAAAGCCCGGTTCGGGGTGTTCGGAGTCGATGACGCCCAATACCCGATCGTCCGCAGAAATAGGCACGGCAATTTCCGAGCGGCCCAGTCGGCCGTCGTCCAGGTAGCGGGGGTCGGCGGCGGTGTCCGGGACGATCTCGGCGCTGCCGCTTTGCGCCACCGATCCGCAAATGCCTTCGCCGAAGGCCACTGGACGCGGCTTGCGGATGGCCAGGTTGATGGGGTTGTTGGGCCCGTGCGCGGCCCGGGCGTAGAGCCGTTGCGCTCCTTCGTCCACCATGTAGATGGCCGCTTCGCGGAAGCCCAGGCGTTTGACGCATTTGCGTGCCAGCTCCCAGAGTACGTCCTCTTCGGTGCGCTGTTTGAAAAGGGCCTGGGCAAAGCGGCTGACGGCCTGGGCCGCTTCCAGCGAACGCTCCAGCTCCCGGTTCTGGTTGCGCGATTGTTCGAGCAGGTCGCGGATGCGGGCTTCCTGGGCTTTGCGCTCGCGCAGGTCCTGCCACATGCCGAACTCCATGCCCGCATCCACGGAAGCCACGGTCACTTCCACCGGCACCTCTTCTCCATCAAAACGCTTGTGCATCCACTCAAAACGGCTGACGCCTTTGCGGCGAATACGCGCTTCCAGGGCCTGTCCCTTCTCCCGGGAAGGGCTTCCGTCCGGCTGCGTGTCCGGACTGAAGGCGCTGGGTTTGAAACCGATCACCTGGTTACGGTCATGGGCGCCGAGCACCTCCAGGGTGGCTTCGTTGCAGGCGGTGATCACGCCGCCTTCATAGAGCACCAACGGAAAGGGCGCGCGGTCAAACAGGGTGCGGTATTTCCGCTCCGAGCGCGAGACGTTGCGCCGGGCCAACCGCACCTCGTCGATGTAGAGGTTGAGGAAAAGGACTTCCATGCCCATGGCCACCAACACGGAGCAGGCATGCACCAGGGGTGCCTGCTGCAGGGGAAAGGGGGCTTCGCCGAAGGCGTACACCACCAGCGAAAGGCACATGGCGGCCATGTAAAGGGCCACGTAGTACCAGCGCGTCCAAGCGCTGCGGAACAGGAACATGGTCAGCGTCACCAGGGGCAAGGACAGCATGGCCACCTGCCAGAAGCCGCCCGTCAACCAGGTCTGGGCCACCAGGAATGCCGGGAACAGCCCGGCGAAGGCGTGTTTGACCGCCCGATAGTGGCGTTGGCGGATCAGCCACAGTTCGAAGGATTGTATGGCTACCCCGACCCAGCACAACCAGGCCAGGGCAGGGCGTCCGAAGAGCAACCCGGCCGTGCCCACCATCACGGAAAACAACAGCGTGCCCCACAAAAACAGGTGGATCAGCTTGATCTGTGGCCTTTCCTCCGGCCTCAAGCCAGGGTAATGCCCAAAACGATGGTACTGGTCCTGCAGAGCGCGGACCGCAGCGTGGAGTAGCGCCATGGGGTCGGAACGGCTTGGCCCTTTGGGATAGGGGCTCTTGACCGTTGGTCCCATGATTTACGCGCAACCATAGGGCGGGTTGCGTTTTTAACGGTTAGGGCGCTGCTGGACTACTTGGCGCGCGGTTTCCATCCGCTTTCCGACAAAAAGGCCTGGGCGTCCTGCTGGGCAAAGAGCGCATCAAAATCCGCGTCCGGGTGTTTGTCCCACCAAGCGCGCGCAATCTGCCAGCCCATCCAGGTGCCCATGCGGGCGGGACTCTCCATGCTCATGCCTTTGGTGTGGGGGCCTTCGCCGGTCAGGCGCTGCACGTCCGCGCTGCGGCGCGAATACAGCAATTCTTCGGTGACCACCATGGCCCAGGCATCCTCCTGGTTGTATTCGGCCCAGCGCCATTGGGCATCGGTAAAGCCGATTTTCAGGCTGTCCGGCGTTTGGGGGAAGACCCGGTCCAGATAGGCCAGGATCTTGCCCTCGTAGAGCATATGTTGCAGCGCCGTATTGTCCGGAAAGTCGGGCTGCCAGCGCGCGCGGGCCTGGGTTTCCATGATGCGGATGGCCCATTGTTCCGGCTCCAGACGGTGGAAGAGGTAGCGCGGCAGTTGCTCGGAGGAAAAGCCGGTGTAGGCACTGAAATCCCGGCCAAGGAACATGGTATTGGCCACCGCCAAAAAATCCGGGGTCCATTCCACGGGGGCCCCAAAAACCCCGGAGTAGGCGTAAACCGGCAACAGGCTGTCCAGCGGCTGGTAATGGCGGTGGTACCGGTAGGCCTGGCGCAGGTCCTTGATGTGCGCCGGAAGGTCCAGGCGCTGGCGCACGCTGTCCTGAAGCGCGCGCATCATTGGCGCGTCGGCAAAGGTGCGGTAGAGCAAGCCGCTGATGGCCGTGTCCAGGGGCCGTTCCTGCGGATTGGGCAGGCTCCGGGCCTGGGGCATGCTGGGCAGGTTGAGGATCCAGTCGCGGTAGTACACCGTGAAGGCCGTGTGGCGGCGGTACAGCGTGTCCCAGGCGGCGTGGAAGGCGGCGGCATCCGGTGCTTCGAGCAGCCGGTCCACCCGGTAGACGTGCAGGCCTGCCGGGGTGTTGGAGACGTCCGGAGTGGGGAACTGCCGTTGGGGGATGCCGTCGCCGGAACGGCGGCAGGAAAAAAGGCCGAGCAGCATCAGGGCAAGAACGGGCAGGCTGTTTCGCCCAATGTGCAAGCCCCTGAAAACGATGGATTTGGGTTTTGAACCCAAGCGGGTCAAGACCTGTTGCAAAAGCATGTCCGCAGCCATTTTATGTAGTTTTGGCACCAGTAAAAAGACCTGTTGCCGGGCCCATCGCGGTGACGCAGGCGGTCTCCAAACGTCCGCAAAACTGCGGGATTGTATCCTAAACGGCGCTGCAGGCCGGTTGGCCCGTCGGCAGCCGCTGTAAAAACCCTGACCATGCGTTTGATCCGCTGTACGTTGTTGCTCGTGATAGGAGGCCTATTGGCCCTAGAGGAAACCCAAGCCCAGAGCTCCTTCCGTTTTGGCCTGACCGCCGTGCCCGTGGCGGCCTGGCACCGCAGCGACAATCCGATGGTCGAAAGCGACGGAGCTGTACTCGGTTTCCAATACGGCTTGCTGTTGGACTACCTCTTTGATGATGAAGGCCGCTACGCCTTTTCCAGCGGTGTCATCATTTCCGGCGTAGGCGGGAAGCTGCTGGACAACCAACCGGCGGCCTACAGCGTGCAGGATAAAAACCG
>JAUIHG010000136.1 GCA_030432405.1 Bacteroidia bacterium
ACGGCACCGGACCTATCTTGGATGCCGCGCTTGCGCCCTCCCTGACCCATGGCCCATTCCGACCGTCCTGCTTCCGAGCTGCGCCCCACCGAATTGCCTTCGCCGCACCGGCATCTGGAACGGATGTCCACCGCGGAATTGTTGCGCCGCATGAACGGCGAAGACCGCTCTGTGCCCGAAGCCGTAGCCGCGGCCCTGCCGCAGATCGAAGCCCTGGTGGACGCCACGGCAGACCACTTGCTGGCCGGCGGCCGGCTGTTTTACATCGGCGCGGGAACCAGTGGTCGACTGGGTGGACGCCTCCGAATGCCCGCCCACCTTTGGCGTGCCGCATGACCTGGTGGTGGGCCTTATTGCCGGAGGCGACGGGGCCATCCGCAAGGCGGTGGAATTTGCCGAAGACGACCCCAATGGGGCCTGGAAGGACCTGCAGGCCCACAGCATCGGCACGGCCGACATGGTGGTGGGCATTGCCGCCTCCGGCACCACGCCTTACGTGGTCCGGGGCCTGGAGCGATGCCGTGCCGAGGGCATCGGAACGGGCTGCATCACCTGCCATCCTTCCGGGCCCATCGTGCAGGCCTGCGCCTTCCCGGTGGCCGTGGACACAGGACCGGAGTTTGTCACCGGCTCCACGCGCCTGAAGGCGGGCACGGCCCAAAAGCTCGTGCTCAACATGCTGTCCACCTGCGTGATGATCAAGCTGGGCCGCGTGGCGGACAACCGCATGGTGGACATGCAACTGAGCAACCAAAAGCTGGTGGAACGGGGTACGCGCATGGTGGCCGAAGGCAGCGGATTGGACGCCGCTTCGGCGAAGGCCCTGCTGCTGGAGCACGGCTCGGTCCGAAAAGCCCTGGAAGCCGCCGCACAACAGCAGCGCTCCAACCGCTGAGCCTGATGCAGCGTTCCCGGCCCGGATAGGGAGCGTATGGCGGCGGCGGTCTGCGGCACGAACTTTTTTCAGATTCCGGGGGTTCGCACGAACCAAGTCGCCGGTATGGGCGTAGCATTGACTGTATGCGGGACTCAATCGCCTCCGCATCCGAGCCATGTTTGACCTGGAACCCTTCTACAACTGGCGCGATTTCTACCATCCTGAAGAGGACATGGTTTCGCCGTTTTACGGCGCCGTGGACCTCGATGCGCCCGTGATCAACCGGCTCTACGACCAGCTGCTGCATCCCGAATGGGAGGCCTTTGGCTCGGCCACGCTGTACTGCAAGGTGCTCATGGCTGATTATATGCGGGGTTTTGTCATCCTGGAGTTCATCGGCGAATGGAACGACGCGGTGCAGAACGACATCATGTTCCTCAAACGCGACGTGATCGACCCGCTGATGGCCGAAGGCATCCAGCGCTTCATCCTGCTGGGCGAAAACGTGCTGAATTTCCATGCCTCCGACGAGCTGTATTACGAGGAATGGTATGAGGAAATAGCGGAGGAGGGCGGCTGGATTGCAGCCATCAATTTCCGCGACCACGTCCGCGAGGAAATGGACACCGCCGACATCCCGCGCTTTTTCCTGCTCAACCGGGAGTTCATCCAATGGCGCACCTTCACGCCCTGGCAATTCCACGAACTGGTGGACGCGGCTGCCACACGGCGCATTGCCAAGGGCCCTGATGGGAATCCCGGGGCTCCGGACGCATCCTACCGCGACGCGTACAGCGACGAATACCTGACCGAGTAAAGGCCGCATGCCGCTCCCGCGGCGAAGGCAGGGCACGTTCATGCACCTGCCCTCAACGCCGTTTCCACAGGAAACGCAGCGTGAGCACGTCGAGCATGGCGTGGTTCTGGACCGCAAAGAGTTCGCGTGTGGCGCGAAACAGCCCAAAGGCCAGGTGGTAGCTGAAGGCCTGGGCAACCAGGGTGGCCCAAGCCGCACCGATGATGCCGTAGCGCGGTACCAGGATGAGGTTGAGCACGATGTTGAGCAGCGAACCCAGGCCGACGCCGTAAAACGTGTAGCGCTGGCGGTCTTCGGCAATCTGCCACTTTTCTGCCGCGTAGCCGATGAATACAAAAAGGCTGGCCACAATGTGCAGCGTCAGCACGGGAATGGCCGCGGCAAAGGCCTGGCCGTAAACGAGCAGCACCAGGTCCTCTCCCAAAGCCCAGACCAGCACAATGAGCACCAGTGCCGAACCGATCAGCAGCCGGTAGAATCCCTGCATGCGCCGCAGGAACATGGGCCGGTTGTTGCGCGCCGAGCGGAGGATGGCTGGAAACAGGCTGTTGCTCAACACCCAGGGCATGACGTAAGCGGCCGTAGACAGGCGCACGGCTGCGCCGTAGTAGCCCACCGACTCAAAGCCCAGCATGTAGCGGATCATCACCTGATCGATCTGCATATAGACCGTGAACAGGAAGAGTGTGAACATCAGCGGCCAGGAGCGCGACAGGATGTAGCGGGCGCGTGGCGTTTCCCAACGCCATTGGCCCAGGCGCCCGCCTTCCATGCGGTAGAAGGTCCAGAGCAACAGGCTGTACAGCAGGGCATCCACCAGGACCGCATAGAGGAAGGCCATCATCGGCGCCCCGGTCAAAATGAAATACACCTTCAGGCCGTTGGAGGCCACCAGGCCGATCAGCTGTGGGATGGCCGCCTTTTTGGCCTGCACCCGGGCCTGGAAATAGAAAATGAGGATCTGGATGCTGCGCAGGGAAATGGCGGAGGCCGCCAGCATCACTGCCCAAAGGGTTTCCAACGCCTGAACGGCGAAGGCCAGCACCAAACCAAGGCCTGCATACGCCACTACGGTGCCCAACAGCCGGATGCCCAGGGCCGTGCCCAGAATGCGGTACTCCTCCTGCCGTTCGGTGTTGGCGGGCCCTCCAATGCGCTCGGAGTGGGCTTCAGCCGCCACAATCTCCCGCACGATGATCTGACCCAGGCCCAGGTTGGCCAGGGGGGCAAACAGCGTAGCCAGGCTCAGGGCAAAAGCGTAGACGCCGTAGCGTTCCGGACCCAGATAGGCCGTCATCCAGGTGCCGACCACCAGGGCGAGCACCAATTGCGCTGCACGGCCCACCAGCAACCACGCCGTATTGGCGAAGTAGCGGCGGAAGCCCTGCGGCGTGGCCAGGTCGAGTTGGGCTAAAAGGCGCTCAAGCACGGTGGGCCGAAATTAGCCCATCGGCAGAGCCTGCAACAGCGTTGGAGCGCTTGAGCAGCAGAATGTTAGCAAGACATTGTGCAACACCTGGATGCGCGGTCGGGCAAGCCGGACAGCGGCCGCTTTTGAACGCTAGTTCAAGCGGGCCAGGGGATTTGGCGGGTTGTGTAAATCCGTTCGATGATCTCCACCACCTTCAATCCTTCCAGCGCATTGGTGGTGGCCATGCCGCCGCCTTCAAGGGTATCCACCACATTTTCAAAGATGAAACTGTGGTTGGCGGCGCTGCCCTTGTATGGGCCGTAGTCGTTCGGGGGATTCGCCGGAGGCAATTCCGGCATGGTGTAGTCCTCCACATGGCAGACCTCCACTTTTTCCATGTACTGGCCGCCCACCTTGACGGAGCCCTTGGCGCCCACGATGGTCATGGAGCTTTCCAGGTTGCGGTCCCACACGGATGTGGAATAGTTGATGGAACCCAGACCGCCGTTGCGGAAGCGGAAATTGACCTGGCCGGAGTCCTCGAACTCTGTGTTGTGGCTGTGGTTGAAGTTGTGGAAACGTGCGTACACATCATCGATGTCCCCGAACAGCCAGTACATGATGTCGATGAAGTGGCTGAACTGGGTGAACAGCGGGCCACCGTCCAGGTTGAGGGTGCCTTTCCAGTCGGAGTGGGCATAATAGCGGTCGTCCCGGTTCCAGTAGCAGTTGATGTGCACGGTGAAGATCTCGCCGAGCTTGCCGCTTTCCACCAATTCCTTGAGCCAGACCGAAGGCGGACTGTAGCGGTTCTGCATCACGCAAAACACGTGGCGCGATACCTGAAGGGCCTTGTGGATGACGTCCTCGCAGTCAGCTTTGGACAAGCCCATGGGCTTTTCACACACCACGTGCTTGCGGGCTTCCAGCGCTTTGAGGCTGTGCGGGGCGTGCAGGCTGTTGGGGGTGCAGACGCAGACCACCTCCACATCCGGTACAGCCTCAAGCAGTTCCTCGATGCCCCCGAAAAAGGGCACTTCGTGCTGTTCGCGCACCTGCGCCTCCATGGAGGTGTTGACATCGGCCACCGCCACCAATTGGCAGCGTGGGTGGCCTTTGATCATTTCGGCGTGGCGCTTGCCGATGTGGCCGAAACCGACCACGGCAAAGCGGATGGGACCTTCGTGTTGCATGGGTGCGTTGGCGCTTTGGGCCGAATGCTATCCAGGGAAGGGCCTTATGCCCTTTCGACGATGAAAAATGGGTTGAGCAGGTTTTCCTTGTTGTAGCGCAGGTCCTGCTGCTCGCCGAAGACTTTGACGGAAGCCCCTGCTTCCAGGGCAATGGCATGGCCGGCCCCCGTATCCCACTCCATGGTCGGACCCAGGCGCGGATACACATCAGCCACGCCTTCGGCCACCAGGCAAAGCTTCAGGGAACTGCCGGCCGCCACAAAATCGACCTCGTCGTACTGGGCCTTTTTTTCGTTGAGGTAAGCGTCGAATTCGGCCGAGGGATGGGACCGGCTGCCGATAAGCACCAGCTTCTTGGGATCGGGATCCTTGACGCTGATGCTGCGGCTGCTGCCGTCTGCTTCGATCTTGTGGGCCCCCTGCCCTTCGGCTGACCAATAGGTCACGTCCTTGGCCGGAACATAGATCACGCCCAAAACGGGTTTGCCCTGGCGCACCAGCGCGATGTTGACGGTGAACTCGCCGTTGCGTTTGATGAACTCCTTGGTGCCGTCCAGCGGGTCGATGAGCCAGAACCAGTCCCAGTCGGCGCGTTCGCCGTACGGCACGGCTTTGTTCTCCTCGGTGATCATCGGGATGTCCGGGTAAGCCTTTTGCAAGGCCTCGACGATCACGGCATTGGAACGCTTGTCGGCTTCGGTGAGCGGGGATTTGTCGTCTTTGTTTTCGACGCCAAAGTCGGTGTCGTAGATGCGCATGATTTCCGCACCGGCGTCGCGGGCGATTTGGATGAGCGCAGGAATGTCAATGCGGTCCAGCATGAGGGGAAAACTTGATGCAGCGGGATGGCCGCCGTGAAATGCAAATGAAGAAGCGCCAGGGCTTGTGTGGTGTAGAATGGTCCGCCGCAGTGGGGCGACAGGTACAGCGTTCAGGCCTGATTTTGAAGCAGCAAAGGTAGGCATTCGGCCAGGGCCGATTCCCAGGAAGGCGGTCCGGAAGCGGGCCAACCGGTGGCCTGTTCAGCGGCCTTTCGGCCGAAGCGCTCGTGCCAGCGGCTGCAGTCCAGCACCGACCATGCCGGACGGGAAGCCGGCGTGGGATATTCGGTGGTTGGAATGCCCTTAACGGTGCAGTCCAGTCCTGCCTCCTGCATGATGGCTTCGGCGAAGCCGTGCCAGGTGGTGCGGCCGGTATTGGTGAAATGGTAAACGCCGTAATCCGCGCGGTTCAGCGGCTTTTGGAGCATGGGCAGGATGGCCTGGGCCAGGTGCCGGGCGTAGGTGGGGGTGCCGTGCTGGTCGTTGACCACGCCGAGTTCTTCGCGTTCGCGGCCCAGCCGCAGCATGGTCTTGACAAAATTGTGGCCGTGGCTGGAGTACAACCAGGCGGTGCGAACCACCAGCGCCCGGGAACAGGCATGCAGGACGCGCTGCTCGCCGCCGGCCTTGGTCCGGGCATAGACGCTCTGCGGGGCAATGGGGTCGCTTTCGCGCATGGGCCGACCTTCGGCCACAGCCTCGTGGCTGCCGCCAAACACAAAATCGGTGGACACCTGGACCATGCGGGCCCCCGCCTGCTCGGCGGCTTCGGCCAGGATCTGCGGGCCTTCGGCGTTGATGGCCAGGGCCAGGTCCGGCTCGCTTTCCGCCTTGTCCACGGCCGTATAGGCCGCGCAATTGATGACCGCCGATACCGCCTCCCGGCCAAAAAGCGCCCGAACGGCGGCAGCATCGGTGATGTCCAGCGCTTCAACCGCGACAGCCTCGCCCTTCGGCCCCCGGGCCTTGGCGGCATCTCGGTCGGTGAACAGGCAGCGGTTCAGGGGCAACAATTGGCGCAGCTCAAAACCGAGCTGCCCTCCTGCCCCGGTGATGAGGATGCGGCCCGCTTTGGGCGCTTCCGCTGCTTCACCCTGCTGTTTGGCCTGTTGTTGCGGTGCGGAATCAGCCATGGTATTCAAAGTTGAACTCGGCTTCCTCCAGACCGGGCAATTGGGCATCGCGGTCGGAGACAATGCGTTCGCCTTCAGGCACGCCCCAATCGATGCCAAAGGCGGGCTCGTCGTGGCGGATGCCGCGCTCGCTGTCCTTGTGGTAGAGCGCGGAACATTTGTAGAAGAATTCGGCCGTCTGGCTGAGCACCACAAAACCGTGGGCAAAGCCTGCCGGCACCAACAACTGGCGCTTGTTCTGTTCGGTCAGAAGCTCGGCATGGTATTGGCCAAACGTGGGCGAACCACGGCGGATGTCCACGGCCACATCCAGTACCTCGCCCTGGAAAACGCGCACAAGCTTGGCCTGCGCATGGGGGTTGAGCTGGTAGTGCAGGCCGCGGAGCACCCCGCGGCCGGAACGCGACTGGTTGTCCTGGACAAAACGCAGGTCCACGCCGGCTTCGGCGAAGACCCCCTCGTTGTAGGACTCGAAAAAGTAGCCGCGTTTGTCTTCAAACACGCGGGGCTCAAAAACGAGCAAATCCGGGATGTGGGTCTTGATGAAAGGCATGAATCGGGGGTATACGGCGCGTTTGGGTCAGGGTTGTGGCGGGGTATTCGCCCATTGGGCGTTCAACAGGCGGCCGCTGTTCAGCACCCGATGGAACCAGCGGTCCTGTTTCAAGGCATCCAGATTGGCCCATTGGCCCGGGCGGTGCAGGTCCGTTCCCAGGAAACGGACCAGGTCGGCATCCACCATGGCGCGGGCTACGCGCTGGGCGCTGCGGCCATGGCTTCCGGCCAGGCTTCCGAGGTTGACCTGCAAGGCCACGTCCTGTTCGGCCAACTCCCGGTAGGCGCGCAGGGACCCGCTGTCGTGGAAATAGGGATAGCGTTCCGGATGCGCCAACAGGGGCTTGTAGCCCGCCGTGATGATGCGGAACAGGGCGTCTTGCAACTGGCTGGGCCGGTTGAGGTAGGACAGCTCGAAAAGCAGCCATTTATCCGGCAAAAGCAGCAGGGCTTCATCGGCCTTGCCGTCGAGCAGCTGCAGGAAATGGTCGTCGAGGTAGTATTCCGCTGCGGCGTGCAGGTCCAGCGGCAGGCCTTCGGCCGAAGCCGCCTCCCGAACCCGTTCCAGTGCCGGCAGGATTTCCGCCGGACCGTTTTTATAGTGGTCCCCCATGCTGTGGGGCGTGGCCCAGAGCGTGGTGTAGCCGCGTTCGGCAAAGCCGCGCAGCATGACCATGCTTTGCTCGAGGTCCTTGGCCCCGTCGTCCAGGCCGGGCAGCCAATGGGCGTGCATGTCCGCGGCCAGCACACCGAGCGCCTTCGGCGAAGGCTTCGGTCCGAAGGCCACGCCCAGGGCGTCCCGCATGCGCTGCAGCAGTCCGCTCATCGATCCGCGTACTGCTTTTCGTAATACTGCTTGTAGGCCCCGGAGGTGACGTGCTCCAGCCAGGTCTCGTTGGCCAGGTACCAATCCACTGTCTTTTCCAGACCCTGCTCAAAGGTGACCGAGGGTTTCCAGCCCAGCTTGTCGGCAATTTTGCCCGCGTCGATGGCGTAGCGCTTGTCGTGGCCCGGCCGGTCTTTGACAAAAGTGATCAGCTTGGCGCTTTCGCCCTCCGGGCGATTCAGCTTCCGGTCCATGACCTTGCAGAGCAGGTGGATCAGGTCGATGTTCTGCCACTCGTTGAAGCCGCCGATGTTATAGGTCTCGCCCAACACACCGTCGCGGTAGACCACCTCAATGGCACGGGCGTGGTCCACCACCCAAAGCCAGTCGCGGGTGTATTTGCCGTCGCCGTAGATGGGGATCGGCTTGCCGTCGCGGATGTTGCGGATGGCCAGGGGCAGCAGCTTTTCGGGAAATTGGAAGCTGCCGTAATTGTTGGAGCAATTGCTGAGCACCACCGGCAGGCCGTAGGTATGGTACCAGGCGCGCACAAAATGGTCGGAAGACGCCTTGCTGGCGCTATACGGCGAACGCGGATCGTAGGGCGTGTCTTCGGTAAACAGGCCTTCAGCACCCAAAGTGCCGTAGACCTCATCGGTTGACACGTGGTAAAAACGCTTGCCGTCGGTCTGTTCGCCCCAGTGTTTTTTGGCCGCGTGCAGCAGCACCACCGTACCGATCACGTTGGTGTGCACAAAGGCCAGGGGATCGGCAATCGAGCGGTCCACGTGGGACTCGGCGGCCAGGTGCACCACGCCGTCAAAGCCGTGTTCGCCGAACAGGCGGTCCACCAGCTCCGCATCCGTGATGTCCCCCTTGACAAAGGTGTAGCGGGGATTGTCCTCGATGTCCCGCAGGTTTTCCAGGTTGCCCGCATAGGTGAGGGCGTCCAGGTTGACGATGTGGGCGTCGGGGAAGGCGTCCAGAAAGCGGCGCACCACGTGCGAACCGATGAATCCGGCGCCGCCGGTAATAAGGATGCTGTGGGCCATGGTGTCTGAATGGGCGTTCAGGGGCGTGGGGGAATCCGAAGCGCGTGGCGCGCGGGTTTAGAGCGACCAGTAGGCCAGGTCGGGCAATTGGTTGCGGTAAATGCCTTTGACGTCCACCACAATGCCGCCTTCGTTGAGGATGCTCTGGAACCAGGCCTGGTCGCGGGTGGCGTACTCGTCGTGGTTGACGGCCACCACGATGGCGTCATAGGTACCGGAAATGCCTTCGGCAAGGCTGAAGCCGTATTCTTCCTGCACCTCATCGGCGTGGGCATGCGGGTCCACCACATCCACGTCCAATTGGTAGCTCTGCAGGGTTTTGACGACATCGGCCACCTTGGAGTTTCGGATGTCGGAGACGTTTTCCTTGAAGGTCGCCCCGAGGACCAGCACACGGGCCTTTTGCAGTTCACGTCCGGCGGCCAGGATGTGCTGGATGGTACGGCGGGCCACATAGGCGGCCATGGCATCGTTGACGCGGCGTCCGGAGAGGATGATCTGCGGCGTATAGCCCAGCTCCATGGACTTGTAGGTCAGGTAATAGGGATCCACGCCGATGCAGTGGCCGCCCACCAGGCCGGGGCTGAACTTGAGGAAATTCCATTTGGTCCCGGCGGCCTCAAGCACATCGTAGGTATTGATGTGCATCTGATCGAAAATCTTCGACAGCTCATTCATCAACGCGATGTTCAGGTCGCGCTGGGTGTTTTCGATGACCTTGGCAGCCTCGGCCACCTTTATGGAAGGCGCGCGGTGCACGCCGGCCTCCACGACCAGTTCGTAGGTTTTGGCGATCTCTTCCAGGGCCTCCGGATCGGAGCCGGACACCACTTTGACCACGTTGGCCAGGGTATGCACGGTGTCGCCCGGGTTGATGCGTTCGGGCGAATAGCCCAGTTTGAAATCCGCACCCAGTTTTAGGCCGGAACCCTTTTCGAGGATGGGCAGGCAGTCTTCTTCCGTGCAGCCCGGGTAGACCGTGGACTCGTAGACCACGTAATCTCCTTTCTTGAGCACGGACGCCAGGGTTTGGCTGGCCTTGGTCAGGGGCGTGAGGTCCGGCACACGGTGGTCGTCCACCGGGGTGGGTAC
>JAUIHG010000137.1 GCA_030432405.1 Bacteroidia bacterium
ACCTCAGCCAGGAGGCTTGCGGCATTCCCGAAGACCTCGAACCGCCCTGCCCGCCCGTGCTGACCGTGGCCAACGTGTGCACGGAAGGTGAGGCCTCCTTTGATCCGCAGGATCTGGTCAATGCGCTGCAGTGGTCCAACCCCAACCTGACCTGCGCGGACGATGTGCTGGGCTACAACGTGTATTTCACGCCTTCGCCGCAGGCGCCCCTGGAGATCCTGGTCAGCATCTCCGGCGCCAACGACACCACCTTCCTGCACGAGGACCTCACCACCCTGGCGGGCTGCTATGCGGTCACGGCCCTGGATTCGGTGGACAACGAAAGCGCACCTTCCGAGCTGATTTGCGTGGACAATTGCCCGGAGTTCATCCTGCCCAACACCTTCACGCCTAACGGCGACGGCCACAACGATGTGTTCCGCCCCTTCCCGCCGCTGCTGTTCATCGCCGAGATCGACATCAAGATCTTTGACCGATACGGGGGCTTGGTGTTTGAGACCAACGACCCGGCCATCAATTGGGACGGCCGCAACCGCAACGGCGATGAAGTGGCCGAAGGGGTGTACTACTACGTCTGCAACGTGATCGAAGAACGCGTGGACGGAGAAGTACCCCGCACCGAACCCCTAGAAGGCTTCATCCATGTGATCCGCGGCAACGGTCAGCAAGGACCGTAGACACCGCGTTCCAACAGCAGTTTATGTTCACCGGCATCATCGAAACCCTGGGCCGCGTAGAGTCCCTGACGCCTGAGGGCGACAACGTGCACCTGCGCATCCACTCCGAGCTGTCGCATCAGCTCAAGGTGGACCAAAGCCTCAGCCACAACGGCGTTTGCCTGACGGTGGTGGCCGTGGAAAACGATACCCATACCGTGACGGCCATCCGCGAGACGCTCCAGCGTTCGGCCCTTGGCCACCTGGAAGTGGGCGACCGGGTAAACCTGGAACGGGCCATGCAGCTCGGTGCGCGCCTGGACGGGCATATCGTGCAGGGCCATGTGGACAGCACCGCTGTGGTTACGGACATCATCGACGAGTCCGGTTCCTGGCGGGTGGGGTTCCACTACCGCCCGGACGGCAAAAACGTGCTCGTGGACAAGGGCTCCATCTGTGTGGATGGGGTAAGCCTGACCATCGCCTCGGTCGGCGAACGCGAATTCCACGTGGCCATCATCCCCTATACCTGGAAGCATACCCGGTTCCAGGACTACAACCCCGGAGATTCGGTCAACCTCGAGTTTGACCTGATCGGCAAGTACGTGGAACGCTTGATGGCCAGCGGATACGGACCGGACAGGGCCTGAGCCAAACACCGCGGTCCGCGGCAACCGTGTTCTGGGTCTGTGGATGCTCGTACGGCATCCGCTGTTGCAACAGGCCGCCGTTTAGCGCGCCAGGTACATCTTGCCCCAGCCCGCCTCGTTGAACCAGCGGTCGGCACCCGTGCTGTAGTGGTCCATGCTTTCGCCGTTCAGGCGGGCGACCACACGGTAGAGGTATAAGCCGTTGCCCACCGGGTCGCCCCAGCGGTCGGTGCCGTCCCAACGGAAGTCGGTGCGGTTGATGCCGATGTGCAGGTCGCCGAGTTCCTCTCGATGGATTTCCCGGATGATTTTGCCGCTGACCGTCATGATGCGGATGCGGATGTCTTCGGGGATGTCGCTGCCGGTCAGCGTAAAGACAAACTGCGTCTGGGTCGTGAAGGGGTTGGGGTAGGTCAGCACATTGCTGATCATGGCCTGGTTGATGACCTCAAAACCGATGCGGTATTCGAGTTCGCCGGCGGCATTGCCGCTGGCATCCTGACCGGTGGCCACCAGCGTGTACATCCCGTCCTGTTCCAGATCGGGCGTAAAGAGGATTTCGGCCTGGTTGCCGTCTTCCAACGCAGCCGGATCGGCGGGGGTGAAGCGCATGTCCGGATCCCCGTAGCCAATTGCCCGCTCGCTGCCATCGGGGTAGATCAGGCGCAGCTCCAGCACCGTGGTATCGGAAAGGGCCAGGATGGGGTTCTCGTCGGTGATGCGGATGAGGATGTCCGGCTCTGCCGAAACCAGATCCCCGTCCAGAATGCGGTTGCCGTCGAAGGTCACCTCGAGGAAGGGGTTTTTTTCGTCGGCCTGCACCCGGAAGGGAATCAGGCCCACGTTGTTGACGCGGTACTGTTCGGGTTGGTCGAAGGCCGGGTTGACGTCGATGGACAGGAAATTCAGGCCGGTGGGGTAGTCGCGCGTATCAAAGGCCATGCGCGCAATCAGCCGGTCTCCAGTGCGCAGGGAATCCTGGCGCGGGTAGGGCAGGGGGTAGCGGATGTTGCTCTCGTCGATCAGCGCAAAGTCGACAAGCAGGCTGTCCATGGACCAGTCCGAAATGTTGTCGATGGCCACTTCCATTTCAAAGGGCTCCCCGAAAAAGAGCGTATCGGCATTGCCTTCAAAATGCGCGTTGGGGTTCAGAGCCGCTTCGGGCACCGGGTCGTAAAGCACCCGCCAATGCTGCAATTGGGTGGGCGTGCGCAGGCTGTCGTCGGCAGCGTCCAGGCGCAGTTTGAGACGCGGCCAAAGAGCCGGGTCAATCCAGCCAAGGCTGGTATCGCCTTGTATTCCACTGGCCAGAATTGATTCCAGACCGTCCGTTCCAATACCGATCAGGCTGACGGATTGTTCGTCCACGTTGATGGGGTCGATGGTCTGCGAAAACCATTCGAGCCTGTCCCAGGCAAATGCCGGGCCGATGGCCGGCGTCTCAAAAAAGCCCTCGCGCCAGAATCCGGGAATCTCGAACGTGGCATTAATGCGGTCGCCTCCACTTTCGCCCACCACTTCTTCCGCCAGTCCGGGGAATCCTTTGCGGCCAAAGAAGGCATAGGGCGGGCTGTAGCTCATGTCCGGAAAGGAATCGATGGCCGTGCCCCCGTAAAAGGCCACGGCGTCCAGGATGCTGAGGGTATCGCCCATCCAAGGGTAACGGATGGTATCCAGCATGGCATAATCAGGCTCATACAAGGTGGAGTAGAACCCGACATAGTAGCCCTCCGGCACGGTATCCATGAGCAGGTGGAAAAAGGCCTCACGGTCGCTTTCCACGTTCATGCGGTATTGGAGAAAACCTTGCGTGGGAGCACCGCTGCAATAGTAATCGCCGTAGCGGCCAACACTTCCCCCGGTATTGGAGGTGTACCACTGCTGCCCGTTGTTGGGATTGAAGACAAACACCACATAGCCGTTGAGGGCACAGGAGGAAAGCGCTTGTTGGGCAAAATCCAGGTAGCTGATGACCTGGAACCAGGCCCCGCCGGTTTCAAACTGGAGCGTCCGGACGTTGTCGGCAAAGCGGAAGACCCGGTCACCGTCCAGCGACATCGATGTGTAGTCGTCTTTGGTGAACTGGAAATAATGGCTCTGGTTCCAGCCCGGGGCTTTGGCGGGATAGTGCACAAAGCTGTGCTGGCGCCAGCGCAGGGGATTGCCATACAGCGTATCCAGGCTGATGCGCCAATAGTACACGGTGGAGTCCAGCCAGGGCATACCGGGCGTAGGCCATTCCAGCACGCCACCGGATTGCATCACGTGTGTTTCCGTCAACAGCGGACTGTTGTAGGCTTCCGTGGTATCGATCTGCCACACATAACGGCGTTCCGGGGCAAAGGGGTCGGCCGTGGAGGCTTTCAAGGTTGTGGACGTGGCATCCACGATGGCATAATCGTAAGGCCAAACCGGAAGGGCGTCGTCGGCGGCCACCTGCACCGAGATGCCGAGGATGTTGTTGGCCTCATCGATCTCGTCGATTTCGGTTTGGGCATCCACGCGGATGTCGAAGGTGTTCAGGCCCACGCCGCCAATGGCATCGGTGGCAAAACGGAAATACAGGGTATCGCGGTAGCGGGTTGCCGGCACCCGGCGCAGGATTTCGGTGGTGCTGCCGTCGGCCTTCGTCCGACGGACAGAAACCATGAACGCCGTGTCGGGCGCCTGGCCCAGGTTGAACACCTGCAGGGCCAGGTCAAAGGAATCCACCGCCACGGTCAGCACTTCCGGCACAAAGTCCACGTAGGGCGCCTCAATGGCGTAATCCGGCTTGGGGTGAGGGTTGAGCGTCAACGCCGGGTCGCCGTGCAAGGTGGTGTGCTCCATGGCCAGCCGCGTCAAGGTGCTGACGCTGCCGTCCAGTTCGGCCGCTGCCGCGCGAATGCTTTCCCCGATGCCTTCGCGGTAGGTCTCCGACGCCTGCATCCGGTACAACACACGGGCATAGGCGTGCAGGCCGTTGGCAAAACTGAAGGTGGATGCGGCAATGAACGCCACCGTGCCTGCATCCGAAAACACGTACTGTTCCGACAGGCTGTAGCGGTTGTTGTGGATTTCCCCGGTCACACAGCCGTTCGAAAACAGGATCGGGAAACGGTTGTCCAGGGGGAAATCGTCCGGGTCCCCGATGTTGTAATCGAACACATCAAAGGAGCTGTGTCCAAAGAAGGTCATCAAGCTGACCCCTTCGGCCAAAAACGAATCAATGCGTGTGCCGGCCGGTTCGGTAATGGCGTCCGTGGTGTTTTTGTAAAAGCCGTGCACGGCCGCACCATACACCGTATCGGTGATGTAGTCGGCGTATTCCTCGAGGTAGCCGCGGAAGGTGGCTTGCTCAAAGGCCGTGATGCCCCCGCCAAAGTGCAGGATGTTTTTCATCCAGAGCTTGTTGGCTACCGTCTGGATGGGGCTTTGCTGGTTGCCGTCAAAAGTCTGGACCTTGTCCAGGTAGGTCTGTACCTGTTCGGGCGTGGTGGCGGCCAGGCGGCCCACCGAAACGACCGGTGCGGTTCTGCCGCGCGGAGCGGCCAACAGCAGGTCCGAACCCGGGTGGCCGAAGGTGGGGATCAGGGTATTGTCGGACTCCCCTTCGTTGTTGCGGAAGGCGGTGTATAGGCGGCCGTGGCCCAGCAGAAAAAGGTGTTTCGCCGGTACGGCGAACTGTTCGGTGGCAAAGCGTGCCAGGCCCCGGAAGGCCAGCGGATGGCGGCGGATGCCGTAGGAAAACTGGTCGTAGAGCTCGTTGACGTTCAGCTCCATCGGCGTCCAACTGCCGCCGGCCAGGGAGGCCCGGTGGGCAGCGTAGTCCGCCACCGGATCCGAGCCGTCCGCCGCGTTGCGCAGCCGGGGGTTGAAGACCATCAGGTAGTCCCCCTGCAGGGCGGGATCGGAGAGGTCGGTGAAGCCGACCGGTACGATGCCTTCCGGTTCGCGGAACTGTCCGCCGATGCTGTTCTGCATGTACAGGCGGGCGCCGGTGGCATCGTAGTCCAAATGAAAGAAGCAAGTATCCGCATTGCGGATGGCCACCATGCGTACGCCGTTGTCCAGATCGTACAGGATCGGGTCCAGGCCCGAGGTGCTGAAACTGCGGATGGCCAAAAGGCGGTTGGCGGTGGGGATCGCATTGACCTGAAAGGCGGCCCGGGTACTTCCGCTGAAACGCGGTTCCCGGGCATAGCGCGCACGGATCAGGCTCCAGCGCTGGCGGTCGTTGGCACCCGTTCCGGCTGCTGTGAGGGCCACGCTGTTGGATGCGGCAAAACCCGGAACCGGGTTGACGCTGTACCGGTGCACCCCAAAGCCGCTGTAGCTGATGTCGGCAATGTTGCTGCCGTTGACATCCAGGATGCTGCGGTGGGCTTCAAAATGGTTGCCCAGAAAGACGATGTCCATCGCCGCATCCCCGGCCAGGGGGAGATAGACATCCGGGGTGGCCAGGGTCTGCGTATTGGTGGTCTTGTTGAAGAGGCTGCCCGCAAAGCCTTCGCCGTTTTCATAGGCGGAAGAATACACTTCACTATAGTCGCGACCCTTGGTGAACTGGCTGAAGACCTTGAACACGGTTTCGGCCTCGTACTCCACATACGGGTCCGGCGCGGGGGCACCGCTGAGGCTGTTGGCGCGGTTGTCCAGGCGCAGGCCAGTGACGCCGGGTTTCCAGGTCAGGTAGTAGCTGGCCGTATCGTTGATGAGGCTGAACTCCTGGTGCAGCATCAGGTCGTCCGAGGCAAACAGCAGGCTGTCGAAGCTCCCGTCGTTGCGGTTGCCAAAAAATTCCAGAAAGTCACCGCCATCAAAGCTCCCGTCGGCTTCGCCCTGGACATGGACGGGCTGCTGCACGCCCATGTGCCACAGTTGGAGTTCGCGGGGATCAATGCCCGAAAGGCTATGGCCTCCGGCCGAAAGCGCATCGGCCAGGTAGGCGGAATCCAGCCGGTAAAAACCCTCGTCCATGATGGCCAGCCGGTAATAGGGCTGGTCGTACTCGATCCATTCGTTGCCGTACAGCCCGCCGGTTTGGGCCTGCACGGTGGCCCCAGGGCCTGAAACGCCAAAAAGCCCGACCCAGGCCAACAGGGCTATGGTCAGGCGGATGAACTTGGGAGAGGACGGGTTCCAGCGTAGGCGTCGCATCATGGGCCAGGAGCAGGTGGTGGAGCGATGGGGAGCGGGCTGGGGTTCGGTTGGGCCGAAGGGCACGGCCCGTTGCAAGCGCTTGCAGAGGCAGTCGGACCGGTGTTCGACGGTCCGCGCCACCGTTTAGGAGCCGCTTTCGCCGGAGGCGGACGGCTTTTTATTGATGTCCAACAGCAGGGAGAAAATGTGGGAGTACAGCAGGTTTTCCCGGCTGCCGATGTTGGTGTAGGCGTAATCGATCTGCACCCCTTTGAAGCGCAGGCCCAGGCCGAGATTGGGCTGGAGCACCAGGCGTTCTTCCAGGGCGTCCACCGGAGACTCCTCGTCGACGGCGCGCTGCAGGTTGCCGATGCCGGCGCGCAGGAAGATGAAGTCCTTGTAGTCGGCCTCGATGCCCAGGTGCGGGTCGGCCGAAACCGGATCGGCGCTCAGCAGCACGTTGCGCTTGCCGTCGGTGGTCAGGTCGATGTTGGCTTCGGCCAGCAGGCCGAAGGACTCGGAGATGGGCCAACGGTAGGCCGCCCCCAAAATGATGCGGGGCGCGGTCAGTTCCATGGAGCTTTCCGGCACGCTGTTGCCGGTGCTCTGCAGCACCTGGGCTTCCTCTTCGGTGAAGCTGAAGGACCAGGCGTTGAAGGTGGTGGTGATGTCGCGGGCCATCAGGCCGAAGCGCCAGTTTTTGACCGCGTATTGCAGGCCGAGGTCAAAGCCGAAACCCCAGGCTTCGGCAAAACTGCCGGCGTTGCGGTAGATCACCTTGCCGCTGCCGCCGATGCGCAGGCCCTTGTTGCCCAGGGGCTGGGCATAGGAGAGGATCAGCGCATAATCGGCCACCGAGAAGGAGGTGATGTTATTGTAGTTGATGCTCCCGTCCGGCTCGAAGAGGAAGAGCGTATTGGGGATGTCGTCCACCCCGAAACGGATCAGGCTGATGCCCAGGCGCCGCGTTTCCTTGACCGGGAGCACGATGGAGCCGTAATCGAGTTTCGCCTCTCCGGCGAAATACTCTGCGTGCATGCCGCCGATCTGCAGGTCTGGCTCCACGCCCAAAAGGCCGGCCGGGTTCCAGTAGCCCGCCGTGACGTCTCCGGTGGAGGCCACCGAGGCACCGGCCATGGCAAAGTTGCGCGCACCGATGCCGATGGAGAGGAACTCGTTGCTGTACTTGCGCACCGTCTGGGCCTCCAGTGCGGCGGGCAGTAGGAGCAAAAGCCCGAGTACGAGGGCCGTGGCGTTGCGGAAGGAGCGGCCCGATGCGGACCGGATGGGGTAGCGCTTAAGCATGCTGTCGTAGGGCATCGTAGATGGCCAGGCCTTGCTGGTCCAGGTAAGCGTCCGTGCGGTTGATGGTTTCGAGCAGCTTTTGCTCGTCCGCAGGCGCGATGACGGGTTGGCCGACCTTCTGGTTCAACACGTTCAACGCGTAGAGCATCATGGCATTGTCCGGATAACGGTACAAGAAGCGGTCGTCCAGGAAAACCTGTACGCGTGCGAAGGCCGCCACCGGCCGGTCAATGCTTCAAACCACTGCAGGACTTCCGATCGTTCCGCGGCTTCCAGTTTGGCATAGAACTGCTCCAGTGCATCCGGTGCGTGCCGCATGATGATGCGGTCCATCATCAGCTCCAGCAGCACATGGGCAAAAACCGGCAGCCGGGAAGGGATGGTATCGTATTGGTACTCCCCCAACCATTGCCAAACCTGGTGCATGCCCTGCTTGAAAAAGGCAGAGCCGTGGAAAGCCACGTCGATGTCCAGGTGGCGTTGGATGCCTTCGGCGATGTCGCGCCCGATGGGGCCAAGTTGGCCTTCGCGGGACGCGGCCAAATCCTCCGGCCCAAAGCGCACCTTGCGCTTCTGCACGTCGCGCAGGAGATCCGGCAGGATCAAGCCGAGGACGTAGTAGGGACGTTCCTCGGGATGCTCGCAGAAGTAGTGGGCCAGGTAATTCACGCGTGATGGAAAGCTACATGCGAAGATGCCGCAAATATGTTGCCGGAAGGGGCTTGGCGGGCCGGAATCCGCCCGGAATCAGGCGCTTGTGGACCGATTCCGCAGCCTTTTTCCGGCCTTGAGGGGCATGCATGGGGTTCAACAGGGATACGTTCCGTTGTGGCCGAGGGTTTCCCCGGCATGCAAAATGTGCGGCCAGGCGGCACAAAAGGCTGTTTTTCAAGGCTGTTAGAGTTTTGGGAAGCAGATCCGGTCGCCTGCCCCAGCCTACGTCTTCCTTCGCCCGCCAGCGGGCGAAGACCGACCGGGACCTGGCGTGCTGAAACCCGCCCAATCCACCGGAAGACGCAGGCCTGTTCCGGCTATCTTTGTCCCTTGCCCGGGCCTGGGATGTCCCTGAGCCTGGCCCATACCCGCGAATTGCCCACGCGCTCCCGATTTTCCACCGCCATGTCCCAATACCCTGCTCAGCCGAATGCCCAGCCTAAGGCCCAGGCCGATGCCACCGGTTCCGAAGCCGCGGAATCCCCCGCACAGCCGGACTCTGCCACGATTACCGGCCTTTTGGCCGAATGGCAGGCCCGCGGCCTGCTGCAGGACCACACGCCGGGCTTGAACGCCCTTTTGGCGGGCGAACCCACTGTGGCGTATTCGGGCTTTGACCCCACCGCGGATTCCCTGCACGTGGGCAACCTGGTGCCCATCACGGTGCTTGCGCATTTGCAGCGGGCTGGCCACAAGGTCATCGCCCTGGTGGGCGGTGCCACGGGCATGATTGGCGACCCGAGCGGCAAATCCGCAGAACGCAACCTGCTGGACGAGGAGACCCTTCGCCGCAACGAGGCGGCCATCCGGAGCCAGTTGGAGCGCTTCCTCGATTTTGAGGGCGACAACCCCGCCATCCTGGTCAACAACTACGATTGGTTCCAGGGCATGGGCTACATCGAATTCATCCGTGACGTGGGCAAGCACATCACGGTGAATTACATGATGGCCAAGGAGTCGGTGAAAAAGCGCCTGGAATCGGGCATGTCCTTCACTGAGTTTACCTACCAGCTGGCCCAGGGCTACGCTTACCTGCACCTCTACCGCGAGCACCGCTGCAAGCTCCAGGTGGGCGGCAGCGATCAGTGGGGCAACATCACCACGGGCACGGAAATGGTCCGCAAGATCGCCGGTGGCGAAGCCGAGGCCATGACCTTTCCGCTCATCACCAAAGCCGACGGCAGCAAGTTCGGCAAGAGCGAGCAGGGCAACATCTGGCTGGATGCCGCGCGCACCTCGCCCT
>JAUIHG010000003.1 GCA_030432405.1 Bacteroidia bacterium
CCGGCGCGGCGTGAAAATCCTGGGCCTGATGGGCCTGGACCTTTTCCTCGATTTTGCCGTGACCATCGATCCGCTTCAGGATGCCCTGACCTTGCAGCGCCTGGACGGCGAAGGCCTGGCCCTGGACCCCGATGGCCTGGACCACCGCAGCCCGCAAATGCAAACGGACATCAAAGTGCGGGACAACAGCGTTTTCCTGATGGGCCGCGTGGGCGGGAAAAAGGTCCAATTCATGCTCGACACCGGCGCGGAAATGAACGTGTTGGACAACGACAACCCCAGCAAGGTGCTGGACGCCATGCGCATTGAGCGGCGCATTCCCCTGCACGGATCGGCCGGCGGACAGACCGAAGCCCTGGCCGGGACCCTGCCGGAATTGGACCTTGGTGGGCGTATCTTCCCGGGAGGCAAAACCATCATCACGGACCTGGACGGTCTGGGCAAAGCCGTCAGCGGCGGTGTGCAGGGCATGCTGGGGTATGCCTTTCTCTCCCAGGGTGTGGTCCGTTTGAATTTCAAAAACAGCACGCTTTCCTGGTACACCTTTGTGGAAGGCCGGGGCCAGCAAGGTTGCGACGCCCCGTTGGTCAACGGCGGCAAAGACTTCCCCCGACGACGCGCAAACGGCAACACCATTCCGGAATAGCACCACATCCTGGCAAACCCCATCCGCTTCACCGCGTATCCACCCTCATGTTTCACAGCATCCATACCTGTAGCACAGCAACAAGGCCTCTGCACGACCGGGTCCGGGCTGCATGCTGCACGGGCCCGGGCGCACGGGGCACACGCTTGGGTGCATGGGGCACAAGCCTGGCCATGGCCCTGATGCTTGCGCTGTTGGTCGGCCTTCCGGCCACGACGGCCCATGCGCAAAGCAAACCGGAAGACGGCTGCTGTGCCTTATACGTGCGGGACGGATACCTGCACCTGATTTTGGAACGATCGGTCCCGACCACCGTGCTCGACTCCGTTTTGACCGACCTGGGCTTCCGCAGCCTTCCCCACCTGGACTCCCTGGACGCGGCCAACAAAACCGCCACCGGGCCCAACCGCGAAGGCTGGGAATTCCTGAAGCGCAAGGGTGGAGGCAAGGAATACGTGTTCCGCAAAAACCTGAGCTGGTCGGTCGGTACCTTCCCCTCCGACCCCCTGGTCATCCTGCCCGACATCGATTGGATGGAAATTGAAGGCCAGGCTGCCGGAATCGGCGAACCCTTTGGCGCCAACGACTTCAAACAGGTGACCGTTCGCCCGTTGGGCGATTGGCCCGCAAGGGCCGACCACAAGGAGCGCGGCCGTGTGCGCTTCCTGTTTCCTGACCGCCAGAACGCCAACCGGGTCATGCTGGCCGGCAGCTTCAACAGCTGGAGCACCACCGCCACGCCCATGCGGGCGACCGACAGCGGCTGGGTGGTGGAGCTTGAACTGGCCCCCGCCCGCCACACGTATAAATTCATCGTCGACGGGCGTTGGCAAGAGGACCCCTACAACCGCAACAAGGAATCCGATGGGCACGGTGGTTTCAACTCCGTGTTTTTCATGCCCAACCACCGCTTCACCCTGGGCGGACGCCAGGATGCACGCAAGGTCCACGTGGCCGGCAACTTCAACGGCTGGGAGCCCAAGGAGCTGGCCATGCGCAAGCATCCAACGGGCTGGTTCCTGGATGCGTGGTTCGCCGAAGGCACTTACAGCTACAAATACGTGGTGGACAAGGACTGGATCCTGGACCCCGGCAACCCGGTTTCGCGCAGCGACGGCATGGGCAACCGCAACAGCTTTTTTGCCATCGCCGCCACCACCTGGTTTGTGCTCGAAGGCTTTCCCAATGCCCGTTCCGTGGTGCTCAGCGGCAGTTTCAACGGCTGGAACGGGGCAGAACTGGCCATGGAGCGCCGGCCGGAAGGCTGGACCATCGGCCATGTGCTGCAGGCCGGCAACTACGGCTACAAGTTTGTGGTGGACGGACGCTGGATCACCGACCCGGCCAACCCCGTGACCTACGGCAAGGGCGAGGAACAAAACAGCCTCCACGTGGAGGACCCCAACCACCGTTTTCGCCTGCCGGCGAACGACAGCATCCAGACCGTGAGCCTGTCCGGCAGCTTCAACGACTGGATCGAACCGGGCTATGCCATGCGCCGCGACGCCAAGGGCTGGTACCTGGACCTGTACCTCGGCCTGGGCAAACACCGCTACAAGTACATCATCAACGGCCAGTGGGTGCGTGACCCGACCAACCCCCAATGGGAAGAAAATGAGTATGGGACGGGCAACTCCGTGATCTGGAAAGAAGCGCTGGAGGCCCTGAAGGCCAAAACGCCCTGAGGCTCGCCGTAGGCCGTGCGGACGGCGCTTATTCGATGATCTCCTCCAGCAGACTGCGGTCCGGGTTGAGGGCGTAGAAGGTCTTGCGCTTCAATTTGCCACTCTTGGCCGCCAGCTGGTCGGCCATCTTGTCGATGGCCACCGTAGCCAGTACCGCCTGCACATACGCATCGATCAAATCGTCGATGCCCAGGCCCAGCTTGTTGAAGTCCTTGCGGTCCATCAAAATGAGCCGCGCGATGTCGTAGTCCCACTCGTCGACCCCCTTTTTGACCGAGATGTTGGTCCCGAGGATGGGCCAGGTGGCCTGGTCTTTCTTCAAGCGGTCGGGCAGGGCTTCGGCCGCACGGCGGGAATACATGCCCAACGGGCGAAAGCCTTCCTCGGTGTAGTGGATCATCAGGCGCAGGTCCGACACGTAACTCCGGTCGTGTTTGTCCGGGAAGGTGCCCACGTGGTAGAGCTTGCCGGCTTCGGTCTGGGAGCTCCAATGGTGGTTGCCGATCAGGCTCTGGACGATGTATTTCTCGTAGCGGCCGTCCGTGGCCATGAAGGCATCCAGTTCCGCCTTGCTGGTGATCAGGTAAACGCCCTGACCGGCATTGCCGTAGGGGTTTTTGACCACCACGTGGCCGCCGAAGCGCTCGTACCAGAAGGGCACTTCGGCCTGTTCGATGTCCCACTGGGTGACCGGGGTGTGGATCTTCAGGCTGGATGGCCGCAATTCGGCGTTGAAGAAGTCGTAGGCCTTGGCGGCCAGCATTTTGTTGCGCCCCCCGGCCAGGCAGGTCAGAATGGGGTTGAAGACCTGGGTTTTGAGGCCTGAGGGCAACCGGTTCCAGGGATTCTGCGTCAGGTACCGGAAGGCAAAACGGATGGGATGCCAGGTGCCGGCATCGTCACGGACTTCCAGCACCCGGTCGTTGATGCGGACGTTCGGATCGCTTTCGGATTGCTTCCAGGTCACGCAGTGCACCGGTTCGCCGAAACGCTGGCTCAGCGCGAAGGCATAGCCCCGGGCCTCCATGGGGTTCTTGTCGTAGACCACCGCCAGGGCACCCGAAATCAGCCGCTTGCCCTTGAGAAAGGCCTGAATGCCGCCGTTCATCAACCGGCCATACCCGCCCCATTCGTCGTGTTCGTCCAAAAGCGGCGTGGACTTTTGGCCGGAGGGGCAGGAATTGGTTTCGATCAGCACCATCTGCCGCTTGCCTCCGGCGGTGGCCACGTGGATCAAATCGGCCCCGGACCAGAAAAACCAGCGCGGCCGGTAGTGGAGCATCGCCGACAGGCGCTCCGGATCAACGCTGGGGTTGAGGTGCTGGTAGCGGCGCGCAATGCGCGATACCGGCATGCGCATGAAGTGCTGCACCAGGGTGTTCATGGTGCTGTTGAGCACTTTGGGATACCAGTGCTGTTCAAACTGGAAGTCCGTGTGCTGGATGCGTTCGTACATGTTGGGCAAACTAAGGGGCCTGCGCCGGTTTAGACGAGGGGTTTGCCGGTATCCAGGCCCATGGGCCGGGGATCGTGGCCCAGGTGCAGGATGCGGCTGCCGGTCTGGTTGATCGGGTTCACGCTTTTGCCGATCACAATGCCGCTGCGGGCAGCCTTGAAGGTTTTGACGGTCTGCCCGAAGATGTCTTTGACCACGGCGATGTCCATCCCCGCGGTGATCTGCTGGTTGAGTTCCGGCAGGACGCTGAGGATGCCGCCTTCGTCCGTAAAGGACCAGGAAGAAGAGCGGCAGAGCATGCTGACGTGCTGGTGGTTGTTCAGCTCCCCGTCCACCATGTTGAGGTCCACCAGCACGTTGAAGGCGCCCTGGACGCCCTGGTCGATGACGTCTTTTTGGAAAGTGGCCGGATCGCAGAGTTCCACGGTAATGGCCTTGATGCCTTGGCTCGCGGCGGTGCCGCGAAGGGTATAGTCGTCCGGCGGATCGTGCAAAATGATGTCGGCGCCCTGCAGGTGGGCCATGCGTGCGGTGGCCGCATCGCTCATTTCCGCACGGATGTAAAAGGAATTGATGCGGCCGGCGCTGGCCGTGTGCAAATCCAACAGGTAGTCGAAACGCGAAACAATCCGGTCCACCAAACGGTGGATATAGACCTCGCTTTGATTCCCGTTTGGCTTGCCTGGCGCAATGCGGTTGAGGTCAACTCCATCGTTGAAATAGCGCTGTTCGCGGATGACCGCGGGCACATTGGCGGCCAGCACACCGACCACGGTTCCGCGCAAATGCGCCACATCCAATTGCGAAAACAACTTCTGGATGACCCGTATGCCGTTCAGCTCGTTGCCGTGCAAGGCGGCGGTCAGGCCCACCACGGGACCGTCCTCACTGCCGCGGGCCACCAGCATGGGAATGCGGATGGGTTCGCCCAGGCCGTTGTTGGCCAGGTGCAGCCAGGCCCGGTGCAGGCCGTTGGGGGCGTATTCGTCCAGTTTGAGCCGGTGGACGTGCCGGCCGCGCAGTTCGAGCATGGGGCGTTTCGGTATGGCCCGCAAAAGTACATGCGGCGCCTTCGGCGAAGCCGCAATGGCCCGCCTTAAATCCGAATCAACACCTTGCTCAGGGTCCGACCAGGATGCGCCGGGTCTGCACGGCATGCCCGCTTTGCAGGTGCAGGATATAGATCCCGCGCGGCAGGGCGGACAGGTCAAAGTGGAGGCTGTGTGCCTCCTTTCGGACGGGGACCATGGGGCGGTGGCCGTCGGGTTGGACCAGTTGGCCCGACCAGGGTGTTTCGCCGGTCCAGGCGACATGCAGTTGCGTTTGTGCCGGGACCGGCCATACCCGAACGGCCAGCGGGTCCTTCGCCGTCCAGGCGCTGACCACTTCGGAAAAGCTGTGGTTGCCGTTGAGGTCCTCCTGCCGAAGCCGATAGTAGTTCAGGCCCGGCATCGGAGCCTGGTCCCAGTAGCGATACGCCGTGGTCTGGGTGCTGGTGCCTGCGCCGTCGACCCGGCCGAGCAGGGTCCAGGATTGTGCGTCGCGTGAGCGCTGGATGTCAAAAAAGCGGTTGTTGGTCTCGCTGGCCGTGGCCCAGTCCAGGCGGATGCGCGGACCCACGGCTTGCGCGGAAAAATGGAACAACTCCACCGGCAGGGGGGACGCCGACAGGCGAAGGCTGCCCATGGTGTAGTACCCATCGGCGCTGAGTGCCACATCGTTGAAATGGACCTGGTCGTCCACGATGGCATCCGCCACACCGGCCACGGTCCAGGCACCGGTGCGGTTGGCCCGGTACAGCAGCATGTAGTTCTGCACCGAATCCGGCAGCAGGTCGGAGCCCACCTCCCCAAAGTCCCAGGCCAAATCCACCGTGGCCGCTGTGCCAGCATCGGTAACGTCAATGTACCAATCCCGTTGCCAGCGGCCTTCCAGGACAGTGTCGGCAACAATGTCCACGGTATTGGTACCGGAGGGCGTGCCGGAATGCCCGATCAGGACATGGTCTCCGGTTTCAAAGCCGGCGCTGCGGGTAACGGAAATGCCGCCGGAAAAGCCGGCGCTGTACACGTGGTAGGTTGAGCCTCCGATGGTGTCCATGCCCACCCCGATGACATCGAGGTCGTAATTGCCCTTTGCCGTTTCGTCACCGCTGTAGAAATCGGTGCCTGGCAGGATGGCTATCCCATATCGGGCATTATAGGCATTGGAAATCATGCGGCGTTCCAGGGGGTGCAGCACGCGGTTGTACTTGACCAATTCCGCCACCCGTCCATTGAGCCGCGTACCTCCGCCCTGGCCCGGTCCACCGATGAAGCTGGTGTCTCGCCGGAACTCCGGGGTATAAAAGTAGTTGGCGTGCAGGCTGTCGTTGCGGAACAGCATGCCAGTTCCGGAGCCTCCGGTCGTGTCAAAGGTTGTGGCCAGCATCACCCAGGTATTGGCCGGGGTGGTGCTGGTGCCCACGTGCAGGCTTCCGCCTACGTAGTTCATGATGCGGGAAGCGTTGGAAACGCTCGGTCCGCGATATCCGAACGTATTGCGGCCCCCGTGCTGGTGGATGACGTCCACATCGCTGCTGGGGGTGCTGACCTGAAACAGGGCCACGAAGGTCATGCCTTCGTTGCTGTTGCCGATGTAGTTTTCGATCCGCAGCTGTTGGCTGCCGTCAAAATCCAGGCAGGGCATGTTGTTGATGCCCGGGTCGCTGGCCACGTATGTCGGGCGGTTGGCGCCGTTGGACAGCGCGCTGTCGCCCTGGCCGCTCATGTCCAGCCACATGGAAATCGATGCCCCGTTGGTGGTACTGGAGGTGCCGGAATCTGCCCGAAACCAGTGTTGGACACCAGAGCCAATGCCCCCCGGTCCCTGCTGGGCCTGCGCGGATTGCGGCCAGCACAGACCCGTGGTGAGCGCCCAAAGGGCGAACACACATGCTGTTGGTTGCTTCCAGAAATGACGCATACGATGGCGGGCAGCCTCGGGGTGACGTGCCGTATCAGCGGCTTACGCCATGTTTGTGGGCTAGTTGTGAATAGTGAAGCCCACAACAGGCTGGGCGACAAAGGCTTGTGAAAGTGTCCATTGCGCGACACCGTCTTGGGCCAGTCCTGCTCGTAAGGGCCCGTAGTTTTGCCGCAACCGCCCGATCCATGTTGCCATTGCCCGCCTTCCTGACTGCCAAAGCCCGCACCATCCGCTTCCATGCCGTGCCCTTGATGTTGACCGGCTTGCTGAGCGCCACGCTGCTGTTGCCCGCCTGCGAAAGCCAACAATCCAGGGAGGACGAAATGATGATCCTCGAGTTCATCGATGCCAATGGCCTTTCGGCACAGGCAACGCCGGAAGGCGTCTATTACGCCATCGATGTGGAAGGCAGCGGTGTACGGCCCAGCTTGGCCGGCGCGGTGACGGTGCATTATGAAGGCAGCCTCCTGGACGGCACCATTTTCGACAGCAGCTACGACCGCGGCGCCCCTTCCACCTTCCCCCTGGCCAATGCCATCGCCGGATGGCAGATCGGATTGCCGCAGTTCAGGGAAGGCGGCAGCGGCTGGTTGTTGATCCCCAGCGGGCTCGCCTACGGCGAAAACCCTCCGGCGGGATCGGTCATTCCCGAGAATGCGGTGCTGGTCTTCCGCATCGAGTTGCTCGACGTGCTGTAGCGCGGCTTCGCCGAAGGCGCTTCAGACCTTTTGGATGCATTCCGGCATGTGCTGGAGGACAATCCTGGCCAGCATTTCTTCGGTGAGGGGCTTGGTGCAAAAGCCCGCCAGTGCCGGATGTTTTGTGCCCCGGTCCCGGTCGTCGGGATTGATGCTGGTGGTCAGCATGACCACTTGGGGGCGTTCGTCTTTCCAGGGCAGTGCGTCCCAGGTCTCCAGGAAATCCCATCCGCTCATGCCCGGCATATTGATGTCCAGAAAGATGAGATCGGGCAACGGCGCATTGGACTGAAGGCTTTGGCTCAACCAGGTCTGTGCCGCTTCCGCACTGCTGCATTCCTCAATGCGCCGCACCTTTCCGGAATCCTCCAGTATAATCCGGTGGAAATAGTTGGTCGGCTGGTCGTCATCCACAAGCAGCACAAAATCAACAGAAAAGCGCATCATGCTCTGGTCTTGGGTATGGATATCAAAAATGCAGCACCGGTTCCGTTGCGCGGCTCCACGCAACGTATGTTTCCGTTGTGCAGTTCAACGATCTTTTTGGCATGAGCCAGACCGATGCCGATGCCGGGATAGGCTTCACGTCCGTGGAGGCGTTTGAACAGCTGGAAAACCTTCTCCCGGTACTCCGGCGCAATGCCAATCCCATTGTCTTCAATTCGAATTTCCCATTCTTTTTCGTTTTCCCTGGCCTGAATATGCACCTTGGTCGGCTGGCCATCATGGCCGAATTTCAGGGCATTGGTCATCAGGTTTTGGAACAAGGTGTATAGCTCCTTGGGGTAACCACTAATGGTCGGCAGGTGGCGGAAGGCCACGGTGGCCTGGTTATCGCGAATGGCCTCCTGAAGGTCCGCGCAAACGTCTTCCATGATGGCATTCAAATCCACCGATTCCACGTTGCTGTTGCGGCCCAGTCGGGAGTGCATCAACAGGCCGGAAATCAGTTCGCGCATGCGGCGCGAACTGTCATCCAGGTACTGAAGGGCCATCCGTTCGCGCTCGGGTTGTTCCGGATCAGCACCGCGTTGCAACAAACCGGTGTAATTGGTGATGGTCCGCAACGGTTCCTGCAGGTCGTGGGAAGCGATGTAGGCAAACTGTTCCAGTTCCCGGTTTTTGTGTTCGAGCTCCCGGGCCCGGGCTTCCAGGCTGTCCCTGGCCGAACGGAGTTCGCCTTCCAGGCGATCCCTTCTGCGCAACTCCTCGTTGAACTCCGCGGTGGTGCGCAACTGCACCGCTTTGGGAAAGAAGTGGAACAATCCGAACACGGTCATCCAGGAGACCACAGCGGTTCCAAAAAGCAGCAAGGCGCTCAGTCTGTAGGCCGGATAATAAAAAATGATGGCGTCCACGAGGTGTGTGGCGCCACAGAAGAGGATAAAGCCGATAAAGAGCCAGAAAATCCTGGGCATCGGGATGTCGGGCTTGCGGACAACAAAGCGGAAGAGGAAGACGGGGATGATGAAATACGCCGCCCAGATGGCGATGTCCGAACCGATGTACAACCAGCCGTGAAAACTGCTCCATTCCCCGCAGTTCCACCGCGCAGGCCACTCGGAAGGATCAAACAGGTGCCTAAAAAAATGGTATACCTGATCCATGCGATCAAGTATACCATTAAAAGTTGCCCTCTATGGGCACCATATGGGACAATGTTGGAACCGCGACATTCGCTACAGCCCCGGGAGGCTTAGCAGATTATCCCGCGGAATCCGCGCACAACCAGCCGGTTGCCCTTAGTTCTGCTGGTGCACGTGCACGTCCATCTGCGGGAAGGGGATGTTGAGGCCTTCCTTGGCAAAGGCTTCATAGACCTTGTGGTGCATGTCGAAGTAGATGCCCCAATAGTCGGAGCCTTTGGCCCAGACGCGCACCACGATGTTCACCGAGCTGTCGGCCAGTTCGGACAGCGCAATGAAGGGTTCGGCCGGATCGTTGATGATGCGGCTGTCGGCCTTGATGAGGCCCATGAGCACCTCCCGCGCCTTGGTGTAGTCGTCGCCGTAGCCAATGCCAAACGTGAAGTCCACCCGGCGCTTTTCCTCGCGCGAGAAGTTGACCATCGGTCCCGTGCTCAGGGGGCCGTTGGGGATGATGATGGTCTTGTTGTCCGGTGTCTTGAGGATGGTATTGAAGATCTGGATCTCGTTGACCGTTCCCATATAGCCTTGCGCCTCAATGAAGTGGCCCTTCTCAAAAGGCTTGAAGAGCAGCAGCATCACGCCTCCGGCGAAGTTGGACAGCGAACCGCTCAGCGCCATGCCCACCGCCAGGCCAATGGCACCAATGATGGCTACAAACGAGGTCATGGCCACGCCCAGCATGCTGAGTACGGTGATGATCAACAGCACACGCAGCAGGGTGCCGGCCAGCCCGAGCAGGAAGGGCTTCAGGGTCGGGTCGGTTCCCCGGCGGTCCAGCATGGAGCTTAAGCCTCTTTTCAATCCACGAACGACCATGCCGCCGATAATCCATACCAAAATGGCCCCCAACAATTTGGGGCCGTATTCCAATCCGATCTCCTGCAGTTTAATAATGGCTTGTTCAGCGTTCATGGTATCGTTTTTTTACGAATTTGAATGAGCGTTCGGGTGCAAACCTCGGTTATACAGACGGGAATAAGGAGGCTGGTCACCCAAAGGATGCCGTATTTTTGGGCCGTTTTCCGCAAAACCCACCCTGAGCACCCACATTCAAACGTATATGGGAAGAGCATTTGAATACCGCCGCGCCGCCAAGGAAAAACGCTGGGACAAGATGTCCAAGGTGTTTCCCAAACTGGCCAAGGCCATCACCGTTGCCGCCAAGGAAAGCGGTCCGGACCCAGATGCCAATGCCAAGCTGCGCCTGGCCATCCAGAAGGCCAAGGCGGAGAACATGCCCAAGGACAACATTGAAAAAGCCATTGCGCGGGCTTCCGGCAAGGATGCCGAAGACATTGTAGAAATCAACTACGAGGGCAAAGGTCCCCACGGCGTGCTGGTTTTTGTGGAATGCGCCACGGACAACCCCACACGAACGGTGGCCAACGTCAAAAGCTATTTCAACAAATCCGGTGGCGGCATGGTCCCCACCGGCAGTCTGGAGTTTTTGTTCGCCCGCAAGGCGGTTTTTGAATTTCAAATGCCCGAGGGGCAGTCCCGCGATGACGTGGAACTGGGCCTCATCGACGCGGAACTCGAGGAATTGGAAGAAAACGACGGCACCTATTATGCTTATGCGGATTATACCGCCTTCGGCAAGCTCGGCGAAGCCTTTGAGGCCCTGGGCATTGAGCCCAGTGATGCCAAATTGAAGCGCATCCCCACCTCACCGGTGTCCTTTTCCGATGAGCAACTCGAAGAAATTGAGAAGATGCTCGACAAAATGGAAGACGACGAGGACGTACAGGCGGTGTACACCAACATCGACTGAGTCCTCTGCAACTCCCCTGCACGGTGCTGATCTATTGCCTTTGGTGACCCGCATCACGGCACGGGCATCCTGGAGCGGCGATACTTGTACCGTCAGACCAAGACGCCGGACGTCCATGCGGGACTGTGCGACCGCTGGCTGCGGCCTACCCGGTTTGGCGACCTCAATACTCAAGCCATGGCAGCTCCCAAATTCAGCGACCTCGTTTCCAGCGACACCCCTACACTGGTTGATTTTTCCGCCGAATGGTGCGGCCCCTGCCGCATGTTGGGCCCCATCCTCGAACAGGTGAAGGCCTCCATGGGGGACCGCGTGCGCATCCTCAAAATCGACGTAGACCGCAACGCCAAGCTGGCCGCTCATTTCCGGGTGCAAAGCGTACCCACCTTGATGATTTTCCGCAAGGGCGAGCTGCTTTGGCGGCAAAGCGGCGTAATGAATGCCAAACAACTGGAGCACGCCATCGAGTCGGTCCAAAAACAAGCCGCCTGAACGGCGAAGGCCGAACGGCGGCTTGCAGGCACCGGCAATTCAGGGAGGAAATTGACGGGCCGGGAGCATGAACGATACCGCACCAACGTTTCGGTGCGCATCGATGGCATCAGTATTGGACTTCCGACCGGTTTCCGAGCACGATGCCTACAGAGGCAACAAATGCGCGGTACCGGGTATCGGGCGCAAACCCTGAACCTTCGTCGTATACGTCGGAAAAGCCGTGGACATAGCCCACATCCAGGGCAATCAGGTCGATAATGTCCACACCTACACCGACGTCAAGAGCCGCGTTGCCATTCCGGAATGAAGGCGCTCTATAGGTTTGGTTGTCGTTGTCGGCCCAACCCAAAACAAAATCATAAGACGGACCGGCCATTAAACGGAGGGTCAATATTTCGGATTGGATGACATCCACACCTACTGCCAACCGCGTTTTCAAGGCATTGCGACCGATGTCTTCACGGTTGGTTGTTGGGCCATCGGACGACTTGTACAGCGTTTTGGCATTGGTGAACAACACGCCGGGTTGTACATAAAATCGGCCGCCAATCCGGGCGTTCAATCCCGTTTGGAAACCCGCTTTGGCGTTGGTTTCCACACCGTCGCTGGGCGCTTGGTTCAATCGGAGTACGTGCAATCCGAATTGAGGCACCACATCAACACCAACCTGAGCTTTCAGGTTGGGAACACAGGCAAACATCAAAAAGAAAGCACCAAGCCATGCGGCTTTGCTTGGACGGCGCATATGGCGCGCCGGTCGGGGCTGAAGGGGATTATACGTTTTCATGCTTCAAAGGTCCCGCTCAGGTGCCATTAGGCCCTGTCCAAAGGGAAGGAGGAAGGGACGAAAACGGATTAAGCGCTAATCCTGCGCGGATTGAAAACGCAAGGTTTGACCTTCGCTGCGTGCGGCTTGTTGAACAGCTTCCATTTCCAGGTACGCTCCGGAACGCCAAATGGACCAACGCTTTCCGGCAAGGTCTGCCGCCAGGGTATAGCCGTTGCCAGGACAGGCCATTTTGGTGCTCATCATGGCTTGGTCCACAACAACGCCTCCCGGCGAATGCCGCATCCTCCCGTTGAAGCGGTTGCAGCCGTCGCTGCCAAAGACGGCGACCCGCGTTTCATCAAGCTGCATGGTGGGCAACCCACGGGGATAATCGGCCGGGTCCAGCACAACACCGTTATGGGCATCCAACATCCAGGTCCCCAACCAGGCCGGATCCATGGGAAAACGGCCGCAGCCATGGTAAACCACCGAATCCAACCGGCTCCCGGGCACGCCGCGAAGCTCCACGGCATAGGGGTAAGGCGTTCCGGACATGGGATCCGAACATGCTTGGGCGGTAAAGCGGATGTGCACGTTTTTGAGCCAATCCAACGATTGGGGCGTTGACGGCTGATCCGGTGCTTCGCCGGTTCCGCCGGCAGTCATGGAAAACTCAAGCACCCAACTGCCGTTGGGCCCGGGTTCCAGTGGTCTGGGCGGCCCTTGCGCCTGCAGCCCTTCTGGTGTGCGGAAGGTCCACCCCTTGGTGGGGTGAAAGTCCAGGGCCCAAAAAGGCTCCTGGCCAAGCGCGTACGCGCGAATGCCCTCCGCCCATTTTTTGCGCGCCAGGTCGGAAGAATGGCTGTTGTTGTCGATCATGGGTGGAGCCGGTTTGGCCAGCAGGTGGTCCTGTTCCTCCAGGCGGTATGGACGGCCATCGCCATCCGAACGGATGGCAGCCTGGTGGTCCAGCCAAAGCAGGGCCTGCTCCTGCATGAGGAAGCGGCGCGGTTGGTTTTCCTGGGGATCCAGCAGCAAGGTGTCGCCCCGAAAAGCAAAAAAGCCTTCACTTTTGTTTTGGATTTGCCGATTGCCCGAGGGCTGCTCTGACCACAAGTAGCGGCCATCTTCGGCGAGCTGCAGTTGGACCTGTAGCCCAACGCCGTCCTGTGTTCCACCCGCACCCTGCGGCAGCGGACCGGCAAAGCGCCGGGCGGCCTCGGGGATCGGGCCGGATGACGTTGCGAGGGCAGCGCTTGGTCTTCCCGCTGTGGAGGCCTGCTTTTGCGGGTTTTCGCCGCAGGCGAAAAACAAAACCAAGACCAGGGCAGCAGTCACCTTTGGAACGATGCATCCGTTCTGACCGGGCTTGATGGACGTAGGAAAGCAAAAGCCGTTCATGGTTTGTACCAGCACTTTTTTCCCTTTTTGAGTTCGATGGCCTCGCTGCGCACCGAAGCCTCCCGGGGAATGTAGCGCAAGATGCGCCCGTCCAGCATCCAGCGGTCGTCCACCAGGGCTGGAACGTAGAGGTCGGCAAATTCGAGGTGCAGGAACAGGCGCTTGCCCAGAAAGGCGCCAGCCAGTTCGGGATCATCGAGCACCACGTGAACCGGATCCATGCCCGGCACCACAAAGCGAAGGCTGCGGGTTTGTGCAGGAATGTCCAGCGTTCCCCGTCCCCAGCGCAAAGCAGGTCCGGCGTCTGCCTGCACGCGCATGCCGCGCAATAGGGCAGGATCCGAAGCGCTGAGCTGCAAACGGAGCTTGCCTTCGGCAATTGAATTGGCTTTTGGTTCAGCTTCAGCTGCCGTCCGTGCCGCATCCGGAGCGGCTCCGGAAGACGGCGTTTCCGCGCCTTGCACATCGGCCAGGACCCGGAAAAAGGGCCTGCGGTCCGTATTCAACACCAGGGTATCCCCGCGCTTTTGCCAGCCGCCGCTGAAGTCCCGATCGATGGTGCAATTGCTGCTGGTCATGCGGAATCGCCCCCCCGCAGCATGCTTCCAGGCACCATCATGCGTCAATTTCAGGCAGATTTTTTCGACGGCATTGCGGGAAGCAAAACGGGTCTGCGTATCGGACGCTTCCTGCGCCAACAGACCTATGGGCAGCAGCAGCACACCCGCCAGACCAGTGACCCGCACAGTTCCAGCGCGCAGGCAGTCCATTACGCGCAGTTTCAGCCTACAGAACAGCTCAGCCATTGTGGCGGTAGTGTACGGAAACAGAAATTCACCAAGGGGCTTTGGCGCCTGTTTGACGAAGCCACTGCGTAAACGCACCCCCGGCATTTTTGGGCTCGGCTTTCCGTTCCTCTGTCGCCTGTTGCTGTGAAGCCCCTTCCTGCGCCGTGGATTCCGTGTAGCGCTTTGGCGGGCTTTCGCCCGAACGGGCATGATCAACGTGGCGCCTGCCGTTGGCGGACTTTTCCGCAGTGGTGTGGGAGGCATCCGAATCGCTTTTGCCTTCGTGCTTGCGCTTGGGTGCAGATTGGCCGAGCTCGTCTTCGGGCACATCGTCCCAGACGGCATCGGCCAACAAGCCGGTCCGGCGTTCATATGCCTTGATCAGCAGGGCCAGGGCGCGTTGCATATCGAAGGCATCCTGCAAACGCTCGTTGAGGGCGTGCAATTGTTGGTCCTTGGCTTGCAATTGGGCTTCCAACGTGCCCAGATAGCGTTCGGCCAGGTCCCAGGTGCGTTTTTCTGCCACGGCTGCACGGGCACTTTCGTCTTCTTGCCGGGCAGCATCCGGACCATCCTTTCCGCGGTTGTGGTCCTCCGGAGGGTCCTGGGCGCTCCTGTCCTCCTTCTTTTCGGTTTGCAGCCCTTCGGGCGAACCGCCTTCGCCGTCAGGCGCCCCGGAGTCCTTTGCAATAGGCGCGTAGACGGGAAACCCCACACCCTCCTCACGAATGGGAAAGGCATCGTCCTCCCAGCGCTTTTTCTCTTTCGATTTGTTTTTCTTTCCGCCCATAGACTGCTACAACAAAGCAAAACAAACGTTGAAGCTCCCTCCGGTAACACTGATCATGTCGCCAGTGTCAAAGCTCTCCATCTCGAAGGCAAAGCTGCCGTTGACGCGGCCATCCTGACAATTGCTGACCACCACCTGGCCTGTGCCGCCCGTTTGAAAGTACAGGTTCCCGTCGGGGTCCGTGTATTCGGCCAGAAAGCCACTGCAGGCAAAGGGTACGGCGGGCACACAATAGTTGAGGGTGAAATTGCCGTAGTAGGGCTCTGGCGTGACGCAATCCACCGGACCATCCGGCCGGAAGTCCTGAATGACGAGGCGAAACTGGGAACCATCGGAAGCAAAAGCATCCACAACGAGTTCCACAAAGGAAACTCCATTGATTGGATCATTGACCAGGCTCAGGTAGTTGCCTACTTCTTCTGTATTGAAGGTGCCCCCGTCCAAAGCAAATGCTACCACGTTGTTGCAGCCCAAAAAACCGGAGCCGCGGCACCCGGACCACATGGCAGAGGCCAAAAGGAGTACGGGAAGCAGCAGGCGAAGCTTAAGGTCAGCCTGGCATAAACGGTTGCGCGCATGCATCAGGAACGGGTCACCTGGGCTTCTGCCGCCGGGAGCGTGGTCCGCAGCTGTTGCCGGACTTCACTGGGGTGCATGCCAAAGCGCTGTTTGAAAATGCGGGCAAAATAGGAGCGGTTCTCGTAGCCCACGCGATACACGACTTCTCCAACCGGCATATCGTCCTGCAGCAGCATTTGATTGGCCCAGTCCAGGCGTTTGCCGGTGGTGTAGCGGTTGATGGTGGTATTGAAAACTTGTTTGAACCCGCGCTTGAGCTTGTTGACGTTTACGCCGACTTGCCGGGCAAGCTCGGGTATGGTGGGCGGATCCTCCAGTGCGCCATCAATTTTTTGTCGGGCAAGCAGGATGGCATCCAAATCCATGGGCTTGAGGTCCACCTTGCGCTTGTCCGGTGCAGTCTTGTCGAGGTATTGAAAGAACTGGAGGGTCAACAATTCCAGCGTCTTGGCCTCAATGAACGCATCCTCCAAACCCGGTTTGAACCGGTTGGCCAGCATTTGCGCCAAAACACGGCTGATGTGCACCCCGTAAGGCTTCTGGTAATAGAAGCTGTTGCGTTCTTCGCCGCCCCGGAACAATTGGCCGAGTCGGCGGGGCAATGCCTGGGACGTGCTTTCCAAATGGGCCTGGTAGCGCTTGCGTTCGATGGCCACCAAAACCCACTGCTGCTGGACCTCACCGGGCCAAACCAGATTGACTTCCGGACTGCCATAGGGCGCGTGGATGGCCACGTCGAGCTCATGCACGCTTTCAAACGTTTCCCGCTTGAACAGGCCTATTTGCATGTCGCCCTTGATCTGATAGGCAAACAGAATCGGCGTCTTTTCTTCCGTTTCCACCACCACATCAAGGGGTGCATGCAGGCGGCCCTTGAACAGGGTGGCATACAATCCGGCTTCAAAACGGTAGGCTTTTATCCAACCTTTGCCGCGCGATGCGGGAATATCCAAGCGGTTGCGGTGTGGCTGTTCACCGGCTTTGATTCCCCACGCCTTGCGCAGAGCCCCAATCATGCCATTTTTATGAATGGCACGGATGCGTACTTGGGCAGTCATGCTATAAAAAACGGAAACCCCGCGAAACCCGGCGGTCAAACATACGCGCAGCAGGCTTATCCGGCAGGCAATGCCTGCATTCAAACATGAAATAATGTCCGCAATGGGCCTGTGGAGCGTTCCTCAGGATCGGGATGAAGGACCGCCTTCGGCGAACAGCTCGTGCAGGGATTCGTCGATTTTCTCCCCTCCTTTGATACCAAAGTCCAATGTGCGGATGGGGAACGGAATCGTTATACCGTTTTCCTGGAAGCTGCGGTGGATGGCCACAACCGCTTCGTGTCGGGCTTGCAGGTAGTCGGAAGGCTCAAGACAGTCGTGCCCGAGCCAAAAGCGCACGGTAAAATCAACGCTGCTCGAGCCAAAGCCCTCATAAAAGACGGTGACTTCCCGTTCGTTGTTGCAAGCGGCCGACTTGACGATGGCCTGTTTGGCAATCTCTGCCGCGCGGGCCAGATCGTCGCCGTAGGATACGCCGCAACTGATGTCCACACGGCGTTCGCCGGTCACGGTATAATTGGTCAATGGATTTTCCACCACCATGCGGTTGGGAATAACCACCAGTTGGCCCTGAAAGGTTTTTACATGCAGCGTGCGCAACGTGATCTTCTGGATAATGCCGGTGATGCCGTTGGTCTCAATCATATCCCCGATGTTGTAGGGATTGCGCAGCGACATCAGGACACCGGCCAACAGGTTGGCCATGGAGTCCTGGAAAGCAAGACCAATGACCAGGCCGGCAATCCCTGCTCCGGCCAACATGGAACTGAGCGCCTTGTTGAGGTCCATGATGCCGAGCGCAAGAATCAGACCCAGAATGACCAGTATCACAGAACCGATATTGGCCATCAGTTTGTTGACGGCTTGGTTGCTGCTGAAACGGCCACTCAGGCGCTCAATGCTGCGGTTGAGAAAACGGGAGGCAAAAACGGCCAGCATCAAGACGACCAGAGCCAGCAGGGCATTGGGCAACATGTTGATGGCGGCGTCAAGCCATCCATCCAACTTGTCCCACATGCCCTGCCAGGCGTCCTGGACGTTGCCCACTTGCTCTGGGCCAGCTGCTGCAGCTCCATGGCCAGCAGTTACGGCACTATCGGCCGGGTTCAATAGGGGGTTTTGCATCGGAGGCACCATTCAGGTTGTCAATAGGATCAGGCGCCGTGTGCTCAGCTTTGGGTCATATCGTCCCATTCGTCTTTCAGGGATTCCCACTGTTTTTTGGTTTCATCCGTGAAATTGTCCCAGCCATCTTCGGCCTTATGTTCGAGATCTTCCCATTCACGGGCCAAAGCGTTTTTCTCTGTATCGGTTTTTTCGCCCCATTGGCGAAATTCTCTTTCCATATCGTCCATGGACTCGTTGAACGCTGCGCTGACATCGTCCATGGTTTCTTCCACGGATTCGGAGAGGTCATCGCTGGATTGCTGGTTGCTGGATTCAGCGCAGGAAATGGCCAAGGTCTGGGCGGAAAGGACGGCAACAAGGGCCGTTTTGAATACAATGTGCATAAGGCAGTTTTTAAGTGTTCGTTGCAATAGCGCAACGACGAGCCCAAAGATCCCTAAAGGCCCTACCACACGGTATCCCTAAGCGCAGGACAAGGGTACCAAAAGGACCGTTTGATGTCCTCCGCAGGATGGCATCACCAATTGGTACCAGCGCTCTGCTGAATCGCATCCTCTACTGTGCAGGTGCAGCCGATATTGCAACCATCACTTTCGAAGCATTCCAATTTTACCTACCATGAACTATTTGAATTTATCAGAAGACAAACTCAAACGCATTGTCGATCAATTGAACCAGTTTCTCGCTGACCTTCATGTGCACTATCAAAACCTGCGCCAGGCTCATTGGTCCGTTGAAGGCCCCATGTTCTTCAGCCTGCACGAGGCTTACGAACAGGACTACAATGTAACCAAGGTTCAAATTGATGACGTGGCCGAAAGGATTCGCGCATTGCGCGAACACCCCATGAGCGCCTTCAGCCAATACCTTGAGCAAACGCAGCTTTCCGAAATGGAATACAACGTCAATCCATTTGTGCATATGCGGACTTTACTAAATGACAAGCGCATCTTGATTGAAGATTTGCGCACGTTGATCGAAAAGGCACAAGACGCCGATGACGAAGGCACCATCGACATGGCAGGCAGCATGCTGGCCGGAATCGAAAAGCAATCCTGGATGTACCAGGCTTGGATCAATGAACAGGAAAGCATTCATAAAGCGCTCAACATGGCCATGCAGGAATCCAACAGCTGATTCCAGCACACAACCAGTCTTTCACAGCCGCTCCATCCGGGGCGGCTTTTTTGATTTTGGTCTGTTTGATTTTAATCATGCCACAAAAATGCACGGCCGAGGACTATCCTGAATATGCGATTGTACGGGTTAGAACCACGCGGCTTCGGATTGGTCTTGAGAACAGAGGCCTGTGCAGCGATCTTTGGACCATCATTCAATCACGAAATATCGAATCAATGTCTAAGTCCAGATCTTTTTTTCAGAGAAACAAGAGTGCTTTAATCACCCTCGGTGCCGGTTTGGGCATCGGTGCAGCCCTCGGCCTTTTGTATGCGCCGGAGAAAGGGAAAAAAACCCGTAAGCGCCTCCGCGATCAAACCAACGCCATGGCCGATCAGGCCAACGCCCTGGCTGCACAAGCCAAGGAAAGCACCGATGAATGGATGAACAAGATCAACGAGCAATTCAGCAACGGCAAAGACGAAGTCTCCGAGCTGAAAGCTCAAGTTCGCCGACTGGCCCGCAAGGTTGAACACGAAATGAGCGAAAACTCCTGATCCACCCTTTTCACCGGATTTAATCCTGTAAGACCAGCAGATGTCTGTCAAACTCATTGAAAACGCCTTGGAGTGGCTGAAGCTTGAAGCCTTGCATTGGGTGAGCATGCGCTTGCCCAACCTGGCCATAGCTGGCGCCTCCTTATACGCCGGACATCTGCTGGTCTTTTTACTGATCACCCTCGTGAGCGCATCCGCTACGGCTTACTATGCGCCCATATGGGCCGTTCCGCTGGTCATGTTGGCGGTCTGGCTGATCTTCTTTGCCGTGTTGTACCGCTTTCAACGCCAACTGGTCCTCCGTCCCATGGTGCGCCTGTTTTTAACGGGCGTCGGTGAAAAACTGGAGGATGAGGATTTGCCCCAGAGTTTGGAAGGGCTTGAGCACAAAAAAGATCAAGTGCGCTTCCAAATGATGTCGGCGGCAGTATTCTACACTGCCGAACAAGCTTTTCAGGCCAAATCCCAGTCCCCTGACAGCGGCGCAGCTTGATCCCTGCATTTTCACGGACGTCCCCATGGCTGTCCGTTATCCCCCAAAACCCCCTTTGTTATGTTGAATTGGACCATATCCCTGTTGCTGATTGCCTTGATTGCCGGAATCCTCGGCTTCACGGGAATCGCTGGTGCTGCCGTTGGCATCGCCAAAATCATCTTCTTCATTTTTATCATCCTGTGGATCATCAGCCTGGTTGCTCGCAGCCTGCGATCCGCTTAAACCCCGCATATCGTGGATCCCAAATTGAAATCCAAAATTCGCGCCAACTGGAAAACTGTTTCCGGCGAGCTCAAGTCCCGCTATGGCGAGATGGTCAACGACGAAGACCTCAAACTGGAAGGGGACATTGAGCAGACCTTTGGCCGTCTTGAGAACAAGACCCGAAAATCCATTCAGCAATTGGAGCAGGAAGTGGAGCAGATTCTGCTCTGACCACTGCATCCACAATACGCCCCCCTGAAAAGGCTGCCCTATCCGGCAGCCTTTTTTTTGGCAGAACCCGTTGGAAATCCGACACAACCTTGTCACATGCAACCCTTTTCTGTTTTTGACCGTATGAACGCATGGTATTTCTTTCTTATATGCGCACATACACACTACTCAACCTGGGGCCCCTGGCCAGAAGCTATCCCTTAAAGCTTTTGGCCATCGCCTTCATCGGCATTCACTTGCCTTTGATGGGCGTGTTGATCTACACTGCTGGCCATGTGATGGAGCACGCCAACGCCATCATCAGTCTGACCATTCTGTTCACGGCCATTTCCACAACGATCACCCTGTATCTGCTGCATGACCTGCTAACGCCTGTCCGCAAGCTGAACAAGACCATGCAGCACTTCCACGCAACAGGAGAACTGCTGCAATTGCCTACCGGATTTTCGGATGAAGTGGGCAAGCTGATGACCAGCACACAGGAGGTGTTGCGCGACCGCAAGGCGATGGAGCTCGAGCGCCAACGTATGGTGCAGCGCCTGCGGGTACGGAATCAAAACCTGCGCGACCAGTTGCTGATTACCCGGAACCTGGAGTCCTTCGAGCACCTGGCCTCGCATGACCTGCAGGAACCGATCCGGGCTCTGTGCATTGAACTGCAATACCTCAAACGCCTTTCCGGCGAAACCCTTTCCCAGGAACAGCAGGCCATTTGGGACCGGCTCTACGCCTCCTGCGAAAAGCTCAAGAACAGCATATCGGGGCTGGTGGAACTGGCGGGCCTTAAAAAACACCCTACGCCCATCCAGGTGGATCTGCCCACGCTTTGGAAAACAGCCTGGGAAGAACAGGGTATGGACAGTCCGGCGCCGACCATGCCGGAACTCCAGCGCGTGGAAGGATCTCCGCTCTTGCTGCAACGGCTGTTTTCCGAGTTGATTGACAATGCCCGCAAGTTTCGTTCGCCGAGCAGGCCTTTATGCATCAGCATACACGCCAAACAAGACCGCAACAACGTCTACCTGTGGATCGGCGACAACGGCATGGGCTTCGATGTGCAATTCAAAAACCGGATTTTCGCCACGTTTGAAAAACTGGATGGCGCGCAAACGGAAGGGGTTGGCCTGGGCCTGACCGTTTGCCGGGAAATCGCGGTGTTGCACGGAGGTACCCTGACCGCGGATTCCGAACAAGGCAAGGGAAGCACCTTCCTGTTGCAGCTGCCCATTTTGCAGCAACGGGATGCGGACAAATCCTTGCGGATTCAGGAAGGAAGGCCGTTTGGTCAGCCAGGGTACAGCATCTCGGCGTAAGTTTGGTTGCTGCATCCCGCAGCCCGTACCATGCCCAACGCCAAGTTTCAGGTCGACAATGCCCAGCAGCCGGAAAAGGCCGTGCTGGTTGGTCTCGTGACCCGCGAACAGCGGGAGGAGGAGGTTATGGAGTACCTGGAGGAACTCGCCTTTCTGGCGAAAACCGCCGGTGCCCATACGCAGAAACGCTACTGGCAGAAGCTCGACATGCCGGATCAGCGGCATTATGTGGGCAAGGGCAAACTCGAAGAAATCACCGAGTACGTGCACGCGCATGACATCGACGTGGTGATTTTTGACGACGAAATCAGCCCCTCCCAATTGCGCAACCTGGAACGGGCCCTCAAGGTCAAGGTGCTGGACCGCGCGATGCTGATCCTCGACATCTTCGCCCAACGGGCGCGCACCGTGCAGGCCAGAACCCAGGTGGAATTGGCCCAAACCAAATACATGCTCCCTCGCCTGCGCGGTTTGTGGACCCACCTGGACCGGGTCAAGGGGGGCATCGGCATGCGGGGCGCCGGGGAAAAGGAAATTGAAACCGACCGCCGGATTGCCCAGCAGCGCATCGCCCTGCTCAAGGAGCAGCTTTCCAAGATCGACCGGCAAAACGCCACACAGCGCAAAAACCGCGACGAACTGATCCGCGTAGCGCTGGTGGGGTATACCAACGTGGGCAAGAGCACGCTCATGCGCATCCTGGCCAAAAGCGATGCGTTTGCGGAAAACAAGCTTTTTGCCACCCTGGATACCACGGTGCGCAAGGTGGTCCTCGAACGCACGCCCTTTTTGCTCTCGGATACGGTAGGCTTTATCCGCAAGCTGCCGCACGACCTGGTGGAGAGTTTCAAGTCCACCCTGGACGAGGTCCGCGAATCGGACATCCTGCTGCACGTCATCGACATTGCCCACCCGCGTTTTGAAGACCATATGGCCGTGGTGCAGAACACGCTGGAGGAACTCGACGCGGGCGACAAGCCAACGCTCCTGGTCTTCAACAAGATGGACCGCTACGAGGAGCTGCAGTTTGACCCCTATCTGCCAGAGGAGGAAAAACGCGGGCTATTGGAACAACTGGAACGTTCCTGGGCCAAACGCAGCGAGAACCACGCCGTATTTGTGGCCGCGGCCGAAAAGCGCAACATCGAGGGCTTGCGCGAGCGTTTGCACGAGATGGTCCAGGACGCGTACCGCGAACGCTACCCCTACCGGACCCGCGAATGGTCCTGAGGTGTACAGGATGCCTTTTTCAGAGCATAGGCATCTCTTTTCTTGGCTTTGGGCTGTTTGTTGGAAATAGTAGCTTTACTATTACTCCTTCACGCTACGACCCAAACCTCCTCCATGGCCAATTCTAAGAACCTCTTCGCCAATTGGCGGCAAGACCTGCCCGCAGGGCTGGTGGTATTCCTGGTGGCCGTCCCGCTCTGCCTGGGCATTGCGCTGGCTTCGGGCGTACCGCTGTTTGCGGGGCTCATTGCCGGCATCGTCGGGGGCACGATCGTGGCGGCCATCAGCGGTTCGCCGTTAGGCGTCAGTGGCCCCGCCGCCGGTCTGGTGGCCATCGTCCTGGTGGCCATTGAGAGCCTGGGCTATGAAATGTTTCTGCTGGCCGTGGTGCTGGCGGGTGTGATGCAGTTTGTGCTCGGCCTCGCGCGGGCCGGCATCATTGCCTACTATTTCCCCTCGTCCGTGATCAAAGGCATGCTCTCGGGCATTGGTTTGATCATCATCCTCAAGCAGATTCCCCATGCGTTGGGCCATGACGAGGACTACGAAGGCGACCTCGACTTCCTGCAACAGGACGGCGAAAACACCTTCACGGCATTCCTCAGCGCGCTGCAGCCCGGCTCCTGGACTACCGGAGCTGTGGTCATTTCTGCGGTCTGTCTGGCCATCCTCATTTTGTGGGAACAGCCGTTCATGAAGCGCGTTTCGTTGTTCAAGATCATCCAGGGCCCGTTGGTGGCGGTGATCGCCGGCGTGGTCATGCAATTGGTCTTTGCAGGTGGAAGCCTTGGCCTGAGCGGCGAACACCTGGTCACCCTGCCGGTGGCCGGTAGCTTCAACGATTTTCTGGGCCAGTTCACCATGCCGGACTTCAGCGGATTTGCCAATGCACAGGTGTGGGTGACCGCCGCTACGCTGGCCCTGGTAGCGAGCATGGAAACCCTGCTCTGCGTGGAGGCCACCGACAAGCTGGACCCACACAAACGCCTTACCCCGACAAACCGCGAACTCCAAGCGCAGGGCGTGGGCAATATGGTCAGCGGCCTGATCGGCGGCCTGCCCGTCACCCAGGTGATCGTGCGCTCCTCGGCCAACATCCAGTCCGGTGGCCAGACCAAACTATCGGCCATTTTCCACGGCGTCCTTTTGCTGTTGAGCGTAGCCCTCATTCCGGGCATCCTCAACATGGTGCCGCTTGCCAGCCTGGCGGCCATCCTGCTGATGGTGGGCTACAAACTGGCCAAACCTTCGCTGTTCCGCGAACAGTTTGCCCACGGCTGGACGGTGTTCATTCCGTTTGTAGTCACCATCGTGGCCATCCTGGTCACGGACCTGCTGATCGGCATTGGCGTGGGCATGGCGGTGGCCATTTTCTTCATCCTCCTGCGCCACTTCCGCACGCCGTTTTTCATCGATCAGGCCCTGGAAGGCGAGCAAACCGTGTTGACCATCACGTTTGCCGAAGACGTTTCCTTCCTCCACAAGGCAGGCTTGCTGACCACGCTCAAGCGCCTGCCCAACGGTTCCAAGGTGATCATCGACGGACACAATGCCCGGCGTATGGACGCCGACATCCAGATCGTGATGGAAGAGTTCATGGAAACCGTGGAGGAGCGCAGCATCACCGTGGACCTGCAGGGTCTTGACCCAAAAACCATGTTGCCCGTTACCCCTAGACCGGCACAAGTTCCCCCCTCCGCTCGTCCGGCGCATAAGGCGGCCGAAATGATGAAATAGCCGCCACCGCGCGCATAGGCATACCCCATGAGCAAAAAAACCCCCGGCTCCCAGGATAGGCCAAGATTGCCCGAAGTGCCCAGTGCTTCCAGCATTTCGGTCAAAATCCACCTCAACGAAAGCCTGTTCCTTCGGGATCCGCAGGATTCCAAACTCGGCAGAAGCATTCTGCACGATGGTGCTGAACTCATCGACGAGCTCGGCTTCGAGGCCTTTACGTTCAAGAAGCTGGCCAAAAAAATGGGCTCCACCGAGGCGTCCATCTACCGCTATTTTGCCAACAAGCACCTCCTGCTGGTGTATCTGGCCTCCCTGTACTGGGCCTGGATCGATTTTCGAATCCAAACCGAAACCGCGCACCTGCCGGAACCCAGTGACAAGATCCACAAGGTGATCGCCATTTTGATCCGCGCGGCCCAGCACCGCTCCGAAATGGACCTGGTGGACATGAAGGTGCTTTACCGCATCGTGGTGGCGGAAAGCACCAAGGTCTACCACACCAAAACGGTGGACGAGGAAAACAAGTTGGGCCTGTTTTTGACCTACAAAGCGCTCTGCCGCCGGATAGCGGACATCCTGCTGTTGTACCGCTCGGATTACCCCTATCCGCGTACGCTGGCCAGCACCATGCTGGAGATGGCCAAAGACCAGGTCTACTTTGCCCAGCACCTGCCCCGTTTGACCGACATTCAACTCCAAGAGGGGAACCTCCAGCCTGTGGCCGACTGGCTGCAGCACCTGGTGTTCGGACAACTGGACAGTTTCAAAAGCTGAACTGAATTTCGTCCTGACGGTATTTGATACCTTTGGGCAAACCCAACCCGAAGCACCATGCCTTTCGAACTGTACAAAAGCGATTCTTCCGGCAAATACCACTTTCGCCTCAAGGCCAAAAACGGTGAAATCATCTTGACGAGCCAAGGCTACGCCAAGAAGGCTTCCGCCGAAAACGGCATCGACTCGGTGGTGAAAAACGCCAGCGAAGACTCCTTTGAAGTCAAGACGGCCTCCGACGGCCGAGAGTACTTTGTGCTCAAAGCCACCAACGGACAAGTCATCGGCCAAAGCCAGATGTACAAGTCCCACTCGGGCTGCACCAACGGCGTGCAATCGGTCATCCGCAACGCCAAGGAAGGCGGCATCAAGGACCTGACCGAGTAAGGCCTCCAAAGGTCCGGGGCCGAAAACGGTCCCTTCCGGGAAGCAGCGCGGTCCATGGAAAACCGGTGCATACCGGGTTCCGGCAGTGCAAGCTGCAGGTCCATCAAGGCTGCTTGCCCATCAACAGAAACGCATCCGGGCGGTTTCCCAATCAGGGAGACCGCCCGTCTTGTTGTTGTAAAACGCCGGGTCCGGGTTCGACCCCGTCTCGGGCTGGCCTTGCATGGCCTTGCGCCAAACCGAGTTGTGGTGTGGTGTGGTGCGGTGTGGTGCGCTTCGCGCGAACGCGCTGCCCGGCAACGGCGTTTTGTACCGCGCGTTCTGTTATACCGCGCGTTCCGCTATGGGAAACCCTGGATGGGGCTTATTCCCAGCCCATCGCCTGGCGCATCTTGGCGTGTATGGCCGTGTTCTCGTACATGCCGGCAAACAGCTCGGAAGAAGGGCCATACGCAAACACCGGTACCATGGTGGCCGTGTGCTTTTTGGTCGTGAAGGCGGTCTCAAAGGCAAACTCGTCCAGAATGCCCTTGTTGATGGCATAACCGCCCGTTTCGTGGTCCGCGGTGACCACCACCAGGGTTTCGCCGTCCTGTTCCGCCCAATCCAGAATGGCGTTCAGGGTACGGTCAAAATCCAGCATCTCGTCCACGATCCAGTCGGAATCGTTGGCGTGTCCTCCCCAGTCGATTTGGGAGCCTTCCACCACGAGGAAAAAGGGCGCCTTGTTGGCTTCCAATTGCTCGATGGCCTTCATGCTGGCCGTGCGCAGGTAATCGAAAGGGCGTTGCTTGGCGCGCGGCGGTTCCACGCCGGGCAAGAGCACCATCTGGCGCGTCTTTTTCTGGATCCGCAAGTCGTCCAGTTTGGTGTGGACCCTGATCCCGCGCTCCGTCATTACCCGCACCAGATCCCGGCCATCCTGGCGGGCGTTGAATTGATCCAGGCCGTAGCCGATGGCCACATCCACCTGCGACAGTGCCAGGTCTTCGGCAATGGCCTCATAGTGGTTGCGGTCGTCGTCATGCGCATAAAAGCAAGCTGGCGTGGCATGGGTGATGGTGCTGGTGACCGCCAGGCCCGTTTCATAGCCCTGCGCTTCGGCCTCTTCAAAGAGGGTTTGCAGGGGATTTTTGTTTTGGTCTACTGCGATGGCCCCGTTGTAGGTTTTTTCCCCGGTCGAAAAAGCCGTGGCACCCGCTGCTGAGTCGGTGATCAGGTCGTCGGCCGAATGCGTCTTCTGTACGCCCACGATCGGGAAGCGCTCAAAGACGCTTTTGTTGTTGTTGGCGTAGTTGCCGGCCGTGATCTGGCTCAGGCCCATGCCGTCGCCCACCACAAAAATGACGTTGCGTACAGGCCGCTTGGGGTTGTGCACGGTTTCGGACAGGTATCCGGTACTGCTGCAGCCCGAGTGCAGGCTCGGCAGCAAAACGGCAACAGCGGTCAGGGCGAGGGTTCGGACAAAACGCATGGAAAGGGGTTGGCAGGTCGGGAAAACTATGGGCACAAAGATCCCAAGCCCGGTCCGCAAGCACCACCCCTTTTTGCCTTCCGGCGAAAAACTTCACAATCCGGCAAGATTCCGGATTGGCCACCTGCAATGCATTCCACCGCGTGTCTGAACCCTGACGGCCTCAGAAATCGCCCTGGAAAATGAACACCGGCCAGCCGTCCGGACTGGTGGCCACCCCATTCTGGATGGGGCCATTGCCGGCGCCGGGAATGGCATTTTGAACCTCCACGCCTTCGGCCTGCAAGGCCTCAATGCGCTCCGGCGCATTGCTGGAGAAATAGGTCAGCGCGGGTTTGTCAAAATGGGTGCTCTGGTGCAGGCCCAGGTTGATGGCGCCATCGCTGACAATGCCCCAGGGGTAGGGAACGGTGTTGTCGCCAGTGCTTTTGTAACCGACCATGCCGTACCAGGCCTTGGCCGAGTCGTAGTGCGTTACCGGAATGGCGATTTCGCCGAAGGCGCCGAGCTTGCCTTCATTGCCCTTTTTCGGCATGGCATGCGGTATATCAAAAGCAATAAAACCCAAACCAAAAATGGAGTCCGGATCTACAAAAATGGTGTTTGGCGCCGGGCTCGACAGTTCCATCATGGGGATGGCGCCGGCCGCTTTGGCCTGCTCGGCCCTTTTGCGTGCCGCTTTCTGCCCAAAAACGCTCACACCGAAATAGGTCATGCCGTCCATGTTCAATTGCACATTGACCGCGCCATCACTGAGCAGCACCCAGGGCCATGGAGCGTTGTCCTGGGCCAGCATTTTAAAGCCGAGTTTCTTGTAAAAGGCCACGTTGGCGGCCAGGTCCTCTGTGCCTATGGAAATGTGGGCGTAGGTATTGCTGGCTTCCATGGCGTCGGCAGCAGCACCGGACTCCGGGATATAATCGTAGTTGTATTCGATCTGTTCGTCGCCTTCGCTGCCCTCCAGGCGCACATTGGAACCTCCGGGATCTATGGTGTAGGTGATGCGGGAGGGCAGGTCGTGCTCGGGATTCTCAAAAACAACGCGGCCATCGGACCATTCGGTGATGTCAAAATCCACGGCTTCCTGACCCTGGACCTGAACGGTGTATACCCATTGCCCGTCCACGCGGTGCACCTCGAAAGTTTCAAAAAGGCGTTCGCCTTCCGAAAGGCGGGCAACGGCTTTGCCCGAATACCCTTCCCCGTTTTCGGCCATCTCCCAGGTCTCGTAGAGGTTCATTTGCGGGATGTGCCAGGTGCCCAGCAGAAAATCGAGTTCAGGCTTTTCCTGGGCCTTGCTTTGGCCAAAGGCAAAAAGCAAAAACGCAAAAGAAGCCGCGGCGAGCATCCGGGTGTTCAGTACCCGCAATGCATTTGCAAGGGATTTGGTCGTGGTGCGCATGAAGTGTGTTCTGTAGGGTGTGTTTGGGCTTGGCGTCCGCAGTGCAGCGCTCGATGGAGTACGATATGGGCATTCGGACGCGGTGGGCCTGTGAAGATGCGGCAGGCTTGGGGGATATCAAATGCCGGAATTCGGGGATCTGCGCGTCAAAACAGCAGATGGGCCCCCAAACCGAAGCTTGGGTAGGCATCCCTAGACCACAAAAAAACCGCCCGCTGCTCCGATCCCACGCAATGCGCAACCGGAACAACGGGCGGTAATGCCTTTATATAAGGTGGCTCGCAAGGTCAGCCCGGGAGCATGACCAATTTGACCTGCAGGTCGAAATCGTCGTAAATGGTCTTGTCGCCCAGGTTCGAGAAGAAGCTGCCCGAGCCGTAGCGGATGTCGTAATCCGTGCGGTCCAGGGTGATGTCGGCCGTGGCCATGCCGCCTTTCTGGTCCACATTGGCCAAAAAGCGGACCTCACGGGTTTTGCCTTTGATGGTGGCCTCGCCGGTGATCTTGTAGTCGCCGGGCGTGCCACGTGGTGCCACCTCGGTGATGCGAAACAGGGCCGAAGGATAGTTGGCCACGCCGAAGAAGTCGTCGGATTCCAGGTGGCCCTTCAGTTTGTCGGCCGTACCGCCCGTCAGGTCGGTGACCACAATGGTGGTCATATCAATTTCGAAATAGCCACCAGTGAGGGCACCATCAGCGAATTCCAATTTGCCGCTTTTCAGCAGGATGGTGCCTTCGTGTGCCCCGGTCACTTTGCGGCCCTTCCAGACGATCTGGCTTTGGGTCAGGTCCACTTGGGCCGTGGTGGCTTGGGGCTGCACAAAGGCAGAAGCCAGAAGAAAGGTGGCCGTAGCCAGCAGGGGGAGAATGATGCGTTTCATGGGGATCAGGGGGTAACGTTTGGGGTAGGAGAGGGTGTTCCGGACGCGTGGTCCGGTGGTGTTTTCGCCTCCGGCGAAAACAGGAACCGTTCGGTAGCGCAGCATCAGGAACTGCAGCGCAGGCGGTCCAGCAGGGTATTCAGGGTTTCGGCGTCAGCCTCGGTGATGCCATCGGCCATGCCGACAAAGTTTTTTTCACGCCGATCAAGGTCCTCCATCAACTGAAGGCCTTCATCGGAAATGCTGATGTCCACCAGGCGCTTGTCTGAAGGGCACGTGCGGCGCTTTACCAGTCCTTTCTTGTGCAAGCGGTCCACCAGGCGGGAGGTGTCGGACATACGGTCCAGCATCCGGGAGCGGATAATGGATGTCGAAATCGGTTCTCTGGCTCCGCGCAGGATGCGCAGAACGTTGTATTGCTGCACGGTGATGCCGTAGGGTTCCATGCGCTCCCGCATGCGTTCCAGATGCCATCCGTAGGTGAACATCAGGTTGACCAAAGCCCGGTGCCGCTGCGAGGTAAAGGGTTTGGTTTGCCCGATTTCCTCTTCGATGGTGCGCAGTTTGCGGGCGCGGTAGGTTGGGGGTGTTTCGGACATGGCGTTGAGGGTGTGTGCTTGGTGGATCAGCGCCACAACTTCAATGTTGCAACATCAAAGTTATAACACGGAATTGAATTGCGCCATACCAGCGCAAAATTTTCTGCCAAGGCAACATCGTGCCTTGGGGCTTTTACCGGGGCCGGAACTGTCCTGGCCGCCTGCACCAAACCGTTTGCGGCGTGCTGCAAACGGCGCACGATCAACTCCCCACGGCAAAGACCTACGCGACAAAAGATAGTGCAGCAAAGGCTTTAGGCCCTCCTGCGGAATACTGCGTAAGGGTCAGGCCAACTCCACCAGGATGGGCGAGGCCTTGGTATCGGCTTCCCGCAACCACCCGGCATGCAGCCGGACCAGGCGGCCCGAAACGGCCACGATGTCCTTGGTTTCCAGCACCCAATGAAAAAACAGACTGGCCGTTCGGTCGCTCTTTTTGTGCAGCTGAAGGCTGCTGGCATGCGTGGAAATGAGCTGATCCAGCAGCGTCAACAGCCGGATGCGCTCCAGGCTGCAACGCTCCACCATCGCCGGTTCCAGACCCGAGCGGCCCAGCCGCAGGGCTTCGGCATGGGAGCGCAGGAACTGTTGCAATTCCACACCATAGGCCTGCAAGGCCTCCATCTGCACCTTGGTAAAAGGCGGCAACAGGTTGGCCACATGCTGCTCGGCCTGGCGCAACAAACTGAAGGTGCTTACCAGCAGGTCCTGGCGCAGATCGTGGTCCAGGATGCGGCCCTTGCCCAGACCGGGAATCCGCTGAATGCCAATGTCCTGGGCCAGGCGTTGGGGCAGGGTGTCCAACTGCCGTTCGTTGCGGTCCAGGCGGTCGCCGAAGGCGAGCCGGAGCTTGCGCAAACGGCGGTGGTCCTCCAATTGCATGGCGTCCAGGGCCACCTGCAGGGCATCGGCCACCGCTTCCAACAACTCCGCAAGGTCGGATGCGCTTTGGGTACGGGGATCGACCACAAACTCGGCTCCCTGCAGGTCGTCGGCCTTGATGGCCGCCTCCTTTGTGCTCCGGCGCCTGTGCAGGCGAAAGGTGTGCACCAGCGTGGCTACAGCCACCAACGCCAGCACCACTACGGCCGGATTGCCCAAACTGCGGATCAGCAGGGCAAACAGGCCGGCCACCGTAAAGGCCACCGCAGCGGTGAGGAACCAGCCGCCGATCACGGAAAGCACCCCACTGACACGGAACACCGCGCTTTCACGCCCCCAGGCGCGGTCGGCCAGGGAAGTGCCCATGGCCACCATGAAGGAGACGTACGTGGTGGACAGCGGCAGTTTCATGTTGGTGGCCACTGCAATAAGCACCGATGCCGTGGTCAGGTTGACCGAGGCCCGGACCAGGTCAAAGGCCGGGGGATTGGACACGGGCGGTGCCGGCACAAATCGCGCTTCCACACTGCGGGCCAGCGCGCCGGGCACCACGCCGCCAAAAAGCCGGGCGCTGTTGTGGGCCATGCGCACCACGCCCCGCGCAATCCAGTTGCCATGGAAACGCTCGGCCCCTGCGTCGGCGCGGGCCAGATTGACCTCGGTGTCCGTGACGCTTCGCGCTTTGCGCGACGTCCAAAGGGTCACGGCCATGATGGCCCCCGCCAACAAAAGGATGAGGGTATTGGCCTTGTAAGGCTGGGCCAAAACGTCCATCATGAACTGATCGGCCGGCAGGCCGGAACCGTTCCAGGCGCGGAAGGACTCCATGCCCGCCAGCGGAACGCCGATGAAGTTGACCAGGTCGTTGCCGGCAAAAGCCATGGCCAGGGCGAAAGTGCCGGCCAGGACAATGGTGTGCAAAAGGGAAACCCGCAGCGCCGAAAGGATGCCGGCCAGCAAGGTCATAGCGCCCCAAACGCCCCCCAGCACCATCCAGGTGTGGTCCTGGGTCCAGCCGCGGAAATCGTCCGATACAAAGGAGGCGCCTTTGAGGCCCTTGATCAGCAGGAAATAAGCAATGGCCGCCAGGGCAATGCCCGACCAGAGGATGTGAACGACCCGTCCGGTTTTGCCGTAGCGGAAGGTGAACAGCAAGCGGGCCACAAACATGACGATGGCCCCCACGGTGAAGGCCACGCCAACGCTCAGGAAGATGCCGCCGATGATCTCGCCGGCTTTGGCGCTGTTGATGAACTCCGGCAGCAGGGTCCAGGATTCACCGGAGGCGGTCAGGCGGAACAGGGCCACAGCCACGGCAGCCCCGAGCAGTTCAAAGACGATGCTGACCGTGGTGGAGGTCGGCAATCCGTAGGTGTTGAACAGGTCCAGCAGCAGGATGTCCGTCAGCATCACGGCCAAAAAAATGGCCATGACCTCCGCGTAGCTGAAGGCCTCTGGATTGAAAATGCCCTTTCGGGCCACTTCCATCAGGCCGCTGGCGAAGGTGGCCCCGAACAGGATGCCCAGCGAGGCCACGATCATGATCGTCCGGCGCGATGCCACGCGCGAGCCGATGGCGGAATTCAGGAAATTGACCGCATCGTTGCTGACGCCCACCACCAGATCGGAGGCGGCGAGCAGGAACAGCAAGACAACGGCCGCAAGCGCAAATTCCATAGGATGAGACGGGCGAAAGAACCCCAAAGATCGGCAATGCACCCCGCCCTGCCGCGTTTCCTACATTAAGCGAATGTTTCCTTTTGGCCGGCCCGACCTGCGTCCATTCGCGGCGAAACGGCGCTTTGGGCATCCGTCGCGTACCGGATGGGCCTATCTTTAAAAGCCTATCCTCCAAAGCCTTCTCCCCTGCGGCACGTTTGGTCCGGTGCCGTGTATGGGAAAGGCCGATTCCACATGGCAACTCCTCCTCCGTATCCCCTGTTGCTCCGCAAGCTGGAAGAGTTCCGGCGGCGCTACTACCTGGATCAATTGATCCGTGGGGCGTTGCTGGCCACCGGCAGCCTGCTGGCGGCCTACCTGCTGCTCAGCCTGCTGGAATACCGCTTCTATTTTCCGCCGCTGGTGCGCAGCATCCTGCTCTACGCCAGCCTTGCTGCCGGGATGGTGGCCGTGGGCGCTCTGGTGCTGCGGCCCCTGCTGCGTTACCTGAAGCTCGGCCCGCGCATGACCGATGACCAGGCCGCCCGCCTGATCGGAGCGCACTTCCCTGAGGTCAAGGACCGGCTGTTGAACATCCTGCAGCTCAAGCGGCAGACGGGCGATGCCGGGACCGGAGACGGTGCAGCCCTCGTGGAGGCCTCCATCAACCAGAAAATCGAAGGCATGCGGACGCTGTCCTTCGGCCATGCCGTGGACTTGAAGGCCAACCGCCGCTACCTCCCCTGGGCCCTGCCGCCGCTGCTGGTGCTGCTTTTTGTGCTGGTGGCCGCGCCGAGCGTGTTGCAGGAAAGCAACGCGCGATTGTTGCGGCCGGGCCAATATTTTGAGCGCGAAGCGCCCTTCCGTTTTGAGCTGCTGAACCCAAGCCTGGAGGCCGAGCAATACGCGGATTTCAGCCTTGAATTGCAAACCGATGGCCGCGCGCTGCCCGAAAACGCGTTTGTGGTGCTCGGGGACGGCAGCCGCTTCCGCATGCGGCCGGAAGGTGGCGGGCGTTTTGCCCATACCTTCCACCAGGTGGCCGAGGACCAGGACTTCCGTTTTGAGGCCGCCGGCTTCCGCAGTGCCCCCTACACCCTGCGCGTGCTGCCGGTCCCCAGCCTGACGGACCTCGAATTGCGGCTGGACTACCCGCGCTATACCGGGCGGCCGGATGAAGTGCTTCGCCAAACAGGCGATGCCACCGTGCCCGAAGGCACGCGCGTAACCTGGATCCTGCATACCGCAAACGGGGAAGACGTCGGGCTCGCCTTCGGCGACAGCGTACTCAAAGCGGATCGCCGCGGGAGCGGCGAATTCCACCTGAGCCGTACGCTCTACGAGGACATGGCCTACAAGGTGGGGGTGGCCAACGAACGGGTCCGTGGCCGCGACAGCCTGGCCTACCGGATCGGCGTAACGCCGGACCGCCATCCGCGCATCCGCGTGGAACAGGTGGTGGATTCGACCAATCAGAAGTTTTTGTTTTTCCTCGGCGAGGCCTCCGACGATTACGGCCTGCGCAATTTGAATTTCCATTGGACCTGGAGCCGGCCCAACGCCTCCGGCGAATACACCACCCTGGAAAAGGAAATCGAACCGATAGGCCTGGACCGCAGCCGTGCGCTGTCCGTCTTCAACCACTCCTGGAACCTGGCCGAGAAGGCCCTACAGCCCGGCGACCGGGTGACCTATCATTTTCAGGTTTGGGACAACGACGCCATCAATGGCGCCAAGTCCGCGCGCACACCGGCCATGACTTTTGAGCTGCCCGGCCGCGATGCCTTCGAGAAAAAGGAGGCCGAGCGCAACACCAAAATCAAAGACAAACTCGCGGAGACCCTTGAGGAAATCGACGAGGTGCAGGAGGAGATCGACCGCCTGCGCGACAAACTGGTCCAGCAAAAAGACCTGGATTGGCAGGACCGCCAAAGCCTCCAACAGCTGATGCAACAGCAAAAGGAGGTGGCGCAGCAAGTGGAGGAAATCCGCGAGGAATTCAAAGAAAACCTGTCGCAACAAAGCGACTACAAGCAATACGACGAGGAGCTGGTCCGCAAGCAGCAGCAGCTCCAGCAGATGTTCGAGGAAGTCGTGCCCGACGAACTCAAACAAATGATGGACGAGCTCGAGCAACTGCTCGAACAGCTCGGCAAGGAAGAGGGCCTGCAGGAACTCGAAGAAATGGCGCTCAACGAGGAGCAGCTGGAAAATGAATTGGACCGGATGCTGGAGCTCTTCAAGCAGCTGGAACTCGAACAAACCATGCAGGACGCCATCGACCAGCTGGAAGAGCTGGCCGAAGAACAGGAAGCCCTGGCCGAGGAAAGCCTGCAGGAGGAGGATGGGTCGGAAGAGGAAGAGGACGCAGGAGAGGACGATGCATCCGGAGAAGATGACGCCTCCGGCGAGGACGAATCCTCCGGCGAGGAAAATGAGCAAAACGACGGCCCGGAAGACAACAGCAGCCCTTCCGAAAAACAGGAGCGCATCAACGAGCGCTTCGAGCAGATCCGCGAGGAGATGGAGCGTATGGAGCAGCTCAACCAAGAGCTCAGCGAACCCAACGCCCTGCCGGACACCAAGGAACAACAGGAACAGCTGGAAGAAGGCCTGCAGGAAAGCCTCGAACAGCTCCAGGAAAGCGAACAGTCCCAACAGCAGGGCAAGCAGAAACAGGGCCAGAAGCAACAGCAACAGGCCGGCCAACAGCAGCAGCAGAACGCCGAACAGATGCAGGAAATGGCCGATGCCCTCTCCTCCTCCCTGTCCGGCATGCAGCAGGAGCAGCAAACGGAAGACCTCCAGGCCTTGCGCCAGCTGCTGGACAACCTCATCAAACTATCCTTCGATCAGGAGGGCCTGATGGACGAGCTGGCCGAAGTACCCACCGGCAATCCGCGCTATGTGGAACTGGTCCAGGAGCAATTCCGCCTGCAAGAGGACGCCGAAATGGTCGAGGATTCGCTCCTGGCCCTGGCCAACCGGGTTTTCGAGATCTCGACCTTCGTGACCCGTGAATTGGCGGACATGAACCGCCATATGGGCGCGAGCATCGAACAGCTCGCCGAGCGCCGTGTGGCGAACGGCCGCACCGAACAGCAGTACGTCATGACCAGCCTCAACAACCTGGCCCTGATGCTGGATGAGGTCATGGATCAGATGATGCAGCAGATGGCCAACCAGATGCCCGGCAACCAGATGTGCCAGAAACCGGGGCAGGGAAAACCCGGTCAGCAGCAATCGCCCAAAATGGGCGACCTGCAGCAACAGCTCAACCAGCAGCTGCAGCAGCTCAAGGATGGGCAAAAGCCGGGCCAGCGCAATCCCCTGGGTGCCAAGCAGTTTGCCCAAATGGCGGCCAAACAGGCGGCCATCCGCCAGGCGCTGGAGCAGATGGCTCAGCAGATGCAGGGCACCGGTGAGGTCGGCGAGGAAGGCGATATGGCCAAGGAGCTGCGCGAGATTGCCGACGCGATGGAACGCACCGAGGAGGAGCTGGTCAACAAGGTCTTCGAGAACAGCACGCTCATGCGGCAGCAGCAGATCCTCACCCGCCTGCTGGAGGCGGAGAAGGCCATGCGCGAGCGCGAATGGGACAACAAACGCGAGAGCCGGACGGCTGAATCGGTTACACCGGAGCTTCCGCCTTCGATGGAGGAGTACCTCAAAAAGAGACAGTCCGAACTGGACCTGTTTAAAACGGTTCCGGCCGACCTGAAACCCTACTACCGAGAACTAGTAGAACAATACTTGAACCGATTGCCCAATTGACGGCCAGCATAGGGGAATGGTCCGGTTTTGAAGGGATTCCGCCCGGATAGGCCGCTTCCAGCCGCTTTCGCCTCCGGCGAAGACCCCCAACGAAAGCCCTCAAAAAAGGTTACGGTTGCACCGAAAAAAATGCCCGCCCCCTTTCCACAAGCCCTCAGCATGGACTTTTGCACATGGGTGGAAGGCCTTAGATTCGGCATCGCGTTAGAACGACCACTCACAGCACTCGAACACGGAACCTTACATGATCACTGCTTTGAACCATCACGAATTAGCCCTCCAAAGCGTTGCCCAGGAAATCGTCCACGTGGAACCCTTCGTGGACACGATTTGCCGCGAACTGAACATTCAAGACGAATTGTTCGGCAACATCCTGGTTGCCCTGACCGAAGCGGTCAACAACGGCATCCACCACGGCAATGCGCTGGACCCCGACAAGAAGGTCGAGGTGGAAGCCCTTGTCGATGGCCATGTCCTGACCTTTGTCATCAAGGACGAAGGCCCCGGTTTTGACTACAACAACCTGCCCGACCCCACCCTGCCGGAAAACCTCGAAAAGCCTTCAGGCCGTGGGGTTTTCTTGATGAGCCAGCTCTCCGACTTGATCATCTTCAGCGACAACGGCGCCACGGTCGAGATGCAGTTCCGCATCTGAGCGGCTCTTTCAGCGCTTCGTTCCGTGTTCGCCGGCCGTCCAGGCCGGCCCAATCTTTTCACTTCAGCTTCCAAAAGCGTACGGTCCTGCCCGTGCGCTTTTGCTTTTTCGGGCCTAGTGTACTGTAACAGAAGTACACTAGGGGTCAGCAGGCTTTAGCGGCCAACGAGCAGCACCTGGTGGCGCCCACCCTGCCGCAGCACATAGCTGCCGGCAGGCCAGCCGGCAACATCGATGCTGGCCTGGCCAAGGCTATTGGGCAGGCCGTGGTGCAGCGTTTGTCCTAGCAGATTCTCAATTTGGAACGATTGTTCCAAAACAAGGCCTTCGATGTTCATGGATGTGGCGGCCGGCACCGGGAAAGCGCGCATGGTCGAGGTGTGTTCGCCGGCCAGGCGCGGACCGGGCCAAAAGAAGGTGGCCGTAGCGCTGAAGGGAGAACGCAGGCTGTAATCCGGGGAGCAAGCTGCAATGACCTGCCACTGATAGGTCCCTGCGGAAAGTGCACCTGCAGGCGCCAACGCACTTGGTGCAGGACCGGCCGGGACCACACCCGGGAGAAAACGCCATGAGCTTCCGCCCAGCGGGCGACCGCGGACGCGGTATCCCACCGCATCCGGCAGCGGGTTCCAGGACATGGTCACACCACCCGGGCCGTTGAGCGCCAGCAAACCGTCCGGTGCATCGGCACATGGCGCGCTGGTGCTGCAGTCGGTAAAGGCCCATCCGGTATTGCCACCCAGGTCGGTGCTGGAGGCTCCTGCCTCATAGCTGCCCGGTCCGGACACCCCGAAATTCTGGAAGGTCACCATATCGGTGCACACGTCAACAGCACCCAGGGTCAGGCGTACATCAAAATTGAACGGCGTCTTGACCACCACCCCATCGGCCAGCTCAAGGGTTTGGATGTGCAGGCTGTCGGAGCCAAACCTATAGTCGCGCACCACCAGACGCTCCACGACCACACCGGGGTTGAAGACCACCTCGTTGATGGTATCGCCCATCAGGGCGAAGGCGGTAAAGGTGTCCGCCTCGAACACCACACGGTTCAGCTTCCCGTCGCGGACCTGAACCTGCTCCTCGTTGGGATCGGTACCGCCGTCCCGGTAACGCACAAACAAGGTGCTGGTGCCGGGGTCCAGACCGGCGGCGGACAGGCTGAACGTGGTAAAAAAGCGGTCGCAATGGATCTGCGCATTGCCGAGGTATCCATTGCCCTCAAACTCGAAGGTGTTGGTGTACACCGTAGCCCCATCCAGGTTGAACCAGCCCCCGAGCAGGATGGATGGCCCCATAAAGGCACCGTCAACGATGTTGATCACGCTGCCGGCGGCTCCGACCAAAATGCTGTCCAGATCCAGGCTCCGGGTCATGTAAACATCGGGGGTCGTCAGGTTGTGGCCCTGCAAATCCAGACGAGCTCCAATGCACTCAAGGCCTTGTATGGTGGTCAGGTCGTCCTGCAGGGTGACGATGGAGGCATTGTTGGCGCTGAAGGTTTGCAACGGGTTGCCGCCGGTGCGCAGGCGGTTTTGCCCTCCCCGGAACTGCAACAGAAGCTCTGTGAAATCCATGCCCGGCTGCGCCAGGAAATCGCCTCCGACAATCTGGATGCCCGTAAACAAACCGCCGCCGATGCGGAACGGCAGCGGACAGGACCCCGATACCTCCAGGTGCCCGATCTGGCGGGTCGACAGCAGGGTAATGCCGGTCCCTCCCCCGTTGACCGTATTGAGGTTCAGGTATACCGTATCGGTCAGCGAAGGCACGCCCACCGGAATCCAATTGGATGCGGTATTCCAGGTGCCGGCCTCTCCGCCAACCCAGGTGAAGGCGTCGGCCTTCAGCGCTGTGCTCCAAACCAACGCGAACACGAGGAGAAGCGCTTGGACAAATTGTAGGTTGCGGAAGGGGAGCGCACGGCGGGATGTGGTGCAGAAAGGTGTGTTCATAGGGAGGGCTTTGTGGGATGCTGCAGGACGCCGGGGATGGGAAGCGGCAGGTTGACGTGGGGTTTCGCCTCCGGCGAAGACCCATTCGAGGCCTGGATTACGCAGGACGCTGCCGATTAAAGTACCGCCAGACCAATCGATATCCGAAATTTGCCGCATGGCTCCCCTTGATGCACACGAGGCTTCGGATGCCGGGGCGTTCCGGGATTCGGACCCTGAAGCAACCCCGATCCACTTTTTTGAAGAGGATATTGCGTTTGAGGTACCCAAGCCGGACCTGGTGCGGCAATGGGTGCTCGACACGGCCGCTCACGAAGGCTTTGAGGTGGAGAGCTTGAATTTCATTTTCTGCAGCGATGCCCATTTGCTGGGCATCAACCAGCAATATCTGGAGCACGACACCTTCACGGACATCATCACCTTCCCCTACCACGAGGAGGAACAGCGGATTCAGGGCGATGTGTTCATCAGCGTCGAGCGGGTGCGCGAAAACGCGGAGGCTTTTGGGGTGCCTTTTAGCCACGAGCTGCACCGTGTGATCATCCACGGAGTCTTGCACCTTTCGGGCTACGTGGACGGGACGGAGGCCGACAAGGCCTTCATGCGCAAAAAGGAGGACTTCTACCTGGACCGACGGAGCCGGGAATTGTCCACTGGGGCCTGAGCCTGTGCTCGGCGCATGCCCTTGGATCGACTTCCGCCCCATCACCGGCCATGTTTCACGTGGAACCACTTTCTAGCGGATGCTGCAGCGGCATTGCGGTGTTCCACGTGGAACATGGTGGCTCGGAGGGCAATGGGGCGCTTGCTCCAAGGCCTGGCCACAGCGTGTCTGATGGGATGTTTCACGTGAAACATCACGTTTCCATGGTACACCCCATCACCGGGACCCTAGCACAAGTTCCACGCGGAATAAACTTGCCGTGCTTAAGGCGCACGTATACATGTTCCACGTGGAACAATGGACCAAGAGCCCCCACCTACACGAATGCTTTCGCCTGCAGGCGAAAACAAAACGCTGCACACACGAGCACCCGGATGGCGCCCGGTACCTGTAGTTTTGCGGCGTGTTCCCCAAATACGACGTCATTGTAGTAGGAGCCGGCCATGCTGGATGTGAAGCAGCAGCGGCTGCAGCAAACCTGGGTTCCAGCACCCTGCTGGTTACCATGAACATGCAGACCATCGCACAGATGAGCTGCAATCCCGCCATGGGGGGCGTTGCCAAAGGCCAAATCGTACGGGAAATCGATGCGCTCGGGGGCTATTCCGGTATCGTGACCGACCGCACGATGATCCAATTCCGCATGCTCAACCGGTCCAAAGGCCCAGCCATGTGGAGTCCACGGGCCCAAAGCGACCGCATGCTCTTCGCGGCCGAATGGCGGCGCATGCTCGAAAACACGCCCCACCTGGACTTCTGGCAGGAAATGGTGACGGGACTTTGGATCGAGCATGACCAGCTAAAAGGGGTTGAGACTAGCCTGGGACTTAAAATCCCGGGCAAAACCGTGGTGCTCACCAACGGAACCTTCCTGAACGGCACCATCCACGTAGGCCTCAAACAGTTTGGTGGAGGCCGTATGGGCGAGCGCGCGGCCACTGGCCTTACCGCACAACTGGAGGGACTCGGCTTTGCGTCCGGGCGCATGAAAACAGGCACACCACCCCGGGTGGACGGCCGTTCCCTGCACTTTGACCGCATGGAAGAACAGCCCGGAGACCTTGATGTTGAAGGCTTCAGCTACCTCGAGAAGGCCAAACTGCAGCGCCAACGGCCCTGCCATATCGCATACACCAATCCAGGAGTACACGAGATCCTCGCCGGAGCATTTGACCAAAGCCCCATGTTTACCGGGCGTATTCAGGCTCAGGGACCGCGCTATTGTCCTTCCATCGAAGACAAGATTGACCGTTTTGCCGACCGGGACCGCCATCAGCTCTTTGTCGAGCCCGAAGGCTGGGATACCGTGGAGTATTACATTAACGGCTTTTCAACGAGCCTTCCGGAATCGGTGCAGTTCGAAGCGCTGCGTCAGGTACCCGGCTTTGAGGATGTCCGCTTCTTCCGTCCGGGTTACGCCATTGAATACGATTACTTCCCTCCTACCCAGCTCCGCTATACCCTGGAAACCAAACTGGTGGAAGGCTTGTACTTTGCCGGTCAGATCAACGGTACCACAGGCTACGAAGAAGCCGGCAGTCAGGGCTTGATGGCGGGCATCAACGCACACCTAAAAGCCGCCAACGCAACACCTTTTGTCCTGGGCCGCAACGAGGCCTATATCGGCGTATTGATCGACGACCTGATCCACAAAGGCACCGAGGAGCCCTACCGCATGTTCACGTCAAGGGCCGAATTCCGCTTGCTGCTGCGTCAGGACAACGCTGACTTGCGCTTGACGCCCAAAGCGCATGCGCTTGGTCTTGCATCCGATGCACGGATGGAAAGGGCCGAACGCAAAGCCCAGGCTACCGCAGCCATATCCAGCTATATGGAGACCCATTCGGCAGCGCCGGAGGCCATCAACCCGATGCTGGAAGCGCAGGGGACTTCGCCGGTTCGCCAAAAGACACGCTTGAACCTACTGTTGGCGCGCCCCCAGCTGCATATGCCAGACCTGGCCGAAGCCCTGCCGGAACTGGCACAAATGCTGGCGGAGCATTCGCCGGAGGCGGCACAACAAGCGGAGATCGGGATCAAGTATGCCGGCTACCTGGAAAAGGAACAGGAACAGGTGGAGAAGATGCAGCGTCTGGAAAGAGTACCCATCCCCAAGGGGTTCAACTACCTTGAATTGACATCGCTGTCCAGCGAATCCAGAGAGAAACTAAGTGCTCTTCAACCGGAAAACATTGGCCAGGCCAGCCGCATCTCCGGCGTATCCCCTTCGGATGTGTCCGTTTTGATGGTCTACCTGGGCCGCTAAACTTCCCTGAACATGCCCGAAGCGGCTTTCCAACAACGCTGCCTTCAAAAGGCCAGAACGGTCCTGTGGCTCACGCTTGTGGTGTTGATGGGGGCCTGTGCGGAAATCGCTACCCCAACGGGAGGACCAAAAGATACCGAGGGCCCTACCGTACTAGAACAAAGGCCCGCCCAGGCAGCCGTCAATGTAGAGCCCGACAAGATCGTGGTGACCTACAACGAATTCATCACCATAAAGGATGCGTTCAACCAGGTGCTGATCAGCCCGCCTCTGGCGAACGATCCCGAATACATCGTGCGCGGCAGACGCCTGGAAATACGCCTTTTCGACACCCTCCAAAAAAACCGGACCTACCGTTTCTATCTCGGGGAAGCCGTGCGCGATCTCAACGAATCCAACGTGGTCCAGCAACAAGAAATCGTCTTCAGCACAGGTCCAACCATTGACTCGCTCACCCTGAAAGGCAGCATCCAGGACGCCTTTGATGCATCTGCAGCAGAAGGCATGATGGTTCTCCTGCATGCAGGCGTAGACCTGAATGTCCTTCGGGACCAGCCTCCGACATACGCTACCCGGACCGACAAGAATGGGGCCTTTGCCTTCACCTATCTGGCGCACGGCACCTACACCTTATCGGCATTGGAAGACGCCAACTTCAACTACCGCTACGACTTGCCCAACGAGCGGATCGCTTTCCGGACCGAAGTCCTCAAACTGCGTTCCGATACGGTACTGGAGGAAGCCCTGCTCCGATTTGAAGCAGACCAGGGCGAAGGCCAATTGATCAAAGCACGCTCGCCCCTACCCGGGCAAATCAACGCGACCTTCAACGGCATCGCCGATACCGCCACGGTGGAATGGACTCCAGCGCCCATCCACGTACTCTGGAATCCGCGAAAGGATTCGGTCAAAGCCTGGTTCGCCCGCCGCGACCTGGATTCGGTATTGCTCCGCCAAAGCTTACCCGATACGCTGGTGGAACGCTACGTGGCCATGAAAACAGCCTCCGGCTCTGCCGGCGAAGACGCCCCTCCCCCGCTGCGCATAAACACCAACCTTTCGCCGAAGGCGGGAGGCAAGGGGGCGGAAGCCACACAGGAATGGATTCAGGAGCTCAATGCACCATTGATGCTGCGTTTTAACCGTCCCGTGGTCGATTGGGATACCAGCCGCATAACGCTTATCGCAGACAGTTCAGGTGCCACACATCCCTACCGCTTTGCATGGGTCAACGGTCCGCGTACCGTGGCGCATATGACCACCACCTGGCCGGAAGCCACTACCATGCGCTGGACCGTTTTGCCCGGTGCATTTACCGGATTGTGGGAAACAACCAACGACAGCCTCCAGCGCTTGTTCAACACCAAAAGCAAAGACGCTTACGGGGCCATGGAATGGACCATACGGGGCGACACCAGCAGCCTGTACCTGCTGGAGTTGCTCAACAGCCAGGATGTGGTGGTCAACCGAACACGCTGCCTGGGATCCTGCACCTGGAACCTGGACCGCATTGCGGCCGGCAGTTATCGGATGCGCGCCATCGTGGACCGCAACCAAAATGGCCGTTGGGATCCCGGTGCACTGGAAACGCGCCGTCAGCCGGAACCCGTCCGCTACCATGGCGAAACCCTATCCTTGAGAGCCAATTGGACGTTGGAAAATATATGGGATATAAACAATGTTCAAAAGGCTGATAATCAACCTTAAAACAAGGGCCTTCAGATGGCCGCCTTCCTACGAACGCACAACCCCCGACACCATGGACGCGCCAAACGCCAAAACGGCTTAAACGGCCGCTAAGAGCCCCTCAGCGCATTTGGGCTTGATGCACACACTATACGGCATACGATTTCCACACCCAGCCCACAGTGTGCATTTGGAAATAGCAAAGCACTCCAAACGGAGCAACTCACATACGAAAGAATTGGCGCCGATGACCAGCCCCCTTCGACGCATGCCTAGAACGGCAGATCGTCGTCGTAGGGCTGATCGCCTCCGGCAGGCGGCGCATCGTCCATACTGGGGAAACCGGGATCGGCATCAACGCCTTCGCCGGTAGGCGCGGCACCACCACCGGCTGCTTCCAAACGCCATGCCTGCAGATTGGTGAAGTAGCTCACCCGGCCGTCGCGCTCCCAGCGCTTGCCCTTGATGTCAAAGTTGACCTTGACCTCCTGGCCGACCTGGAATTGATCCAACACGTCAACCTTGTCTTGAATGAGCTGAAACTTGATGGGGTCAAAAAACTGACGGCCATTGCGCTCTTCCTGCAATTCCACTACAAACTCGCGTTTGCGGAAGGTTGGCGTAGGCTGTTCGGTATCGAAGACTTCAATCAGTTTACCGGTCAATTCGTAGCTCATGGCAAAGGGGATCGCAAGGTCTGCGGAAGGTCCAAAAATGCGCACGCCCATCCACGGCAAGCGGCACACGCGAGCAACAGTAGATTGGGGGAAATGCGGCGTCAAAGATACGGGATCGCAGGCCCTGTGAAGCCTGAACCAAACCCGTGTTGCCGCATACATCCCCATTCAATACGCTGCATGCCCTGTAGCGTAGTTTTGCCGCACATGGAGCAATCACCGCATTCCGCCACCGCGCACATCGGCATCATCGGTGGCGGACAATTGGCCCGCATGATGGCCGTCAGTGCCCGGCGGCTTGGCTGTGCGGTGAGCATCCTGGATCCAGACCCGGATGCCCCAGCAATGGCCCTGGCCGACCGGCACATTGAAGCGAGCTACTTCGACGCCCAGGCCATTCGAAATCTGGTCAGAAGCACCGACGCGTGTACGGTGGACCTGGAAAACGTGGACAGCGCCGCTTTGCTGGAATTGCAAAAAGAAGGGCACCGCATCGTCCCGGAACCCGCCCTCCTTTCCATCATTCAGGACAAACGCAAACAAAAAAAAGCGTTCCGCGAAAAGGGCATTCCCACGGCGGAATTTGCCGATATGCCAGAGCCAGTGCCCGAGGCTTTTGCCGCCTTTGGCTACCCCCTTGTGCACAAAGCCGGCAAGGGCGGCTACGACGGCAAAGGCGTATCCATCCTCCACTCCGAGACAGACTGGGACAAGCATCTGAAAGTAGCCGGACTTGTGGAACGAATGGTCCAATACGAGAAAGAACTGGCCGTTCTGGTGGCACGCAGCAGCGATGGAACCTGTGCTGTCTACGATCCGGTAGAAATGGTTTTTTTACCAGAAGCCAACGTATTGGATTTGCTTTTGGCACCGGCACGCATTGAAGAAGCCCTGACCAAAAAAGCACAACAGGTGGCTGTGCATGCCATAGAAGCGTTGGATGGAGTTGGCCTGTTTGGCGTTGAATTGTTTTTGTGCGCTGACGGCCAAATCCTGGTCAACGAGATAGCACCGCGGACGCACAATTCCGGCCACCACACTATTGAAGCCTGCGATACAGACCAATTCGAGCAGCACATCCGCGCGGTACTCGGATTGCCCCTGGGCAGCACCAAACTGCTTTGCCCCGCCGCACTGGTCAACCTGCTGGGCGCTGATGCCGGCAGCGGAAAACCCAAAGTCTTCGGCCTGGCAGAAGCCTTGGCCATACCCGGCGTGCATGTACACCTCTACGGAAAGCGCATGACCAAACCCTTCCGCAAAATGGGACACGCCACAGCTCTGGCGGCCACACAGGAAGAAGCCATGGAAAAAGCACGCAAAGCACGCAACCTATTGCGCATTCTACCTGCGGAATAAACCAGCATCAAAACGCCACACCGCCCCGGAAGCAAACGCTCGACACCCCAACAATCCAGGTACATGTCCACTCCAACCCCTTCGCCCCTAGTGGGCGTCATCATGGGCAGCGATTCCGACTGGCCCGTCATGAAAGCCGCCACGGAGATGCTCGAGCAATTCGGGATCCCGTATGAAAAATCCGTGGTCTCCGCGCACCGCACGCCCAAACGCCTGTACGACTACGCAGCCTGTGCACGGGGTCGCGGCATTCGCGTGATCATTGCCGGTGCCGGAGGCGCTGCGCATTTGCCCGGAATGGTCGCCGCCATAACACCCTTGCCGGTCATCGGGGTACCGGTCAAAAGCAGCGCCCTTTCGGGCGAAGACTCCCTGCTTTCCATTGTGCAGATGCCCCGCGGTGTACCCGTTGCCACCGTAGCCATCAACGGCGCTCAAAACGCGGGCATTCTTGCCGCACAAATGATCGGCATCCAGCAAGAAGCCATTTTGCAGAAGGTCGCTGACTACAAAAAAAACCTGGAACAACAGGTATTGGCCAAATCAGTCCAACTTGGAACATAAACGACCAACATTGACGTATTGCCGGCACGTGAACACAGTCCAACGCCCAGCTTGGCGTAAATTGCCGGTCCACTCACATGCATCACCAAACCGCTTGGTTGGTGGATATCGGTTATGTCGTTAAGGTAGGTAGCAAGCGTTTTAAACTCGATTACACCGTCACCGCCAACTGGTTGTCGGATCGATATGGTCCCACAGCCACTTTTTTGTTCAATGGGTACGATCGGGAACTTGGCATCCCCGATGGCCTGCACAAATTCTACGACGCCATGCGCGCCGAAGGAATGAAGGTTTGCCTTCATCCCATGTCGGGCAGTCCCTACGGACGGGACCATCGACAGCGCCGCGTGGACGTGGATATGGCAGCCCATCTGGTCTGGCAATCCTTTCTTCCGGAAGTGGGCCAAATCGTGATCACCACTGGTGATCAGGATTTCCGGCCCGCCGTAGACATCGCCAGAGAGCAGGCCAACAAGCACATCGTCTTGTTGAGCTATGCCCAGGACGTGTCCGCGGACCTCATTTCAGGGGTTCACGAACACCTCCGGCTGGACGATTTCCAGGAGCTGCTCGCCCGTTGAACCAGTCCCCTTAGGGGGTTTTTGATCGGTGCCCAGTGCATCAAGGGAGTGCTATGCCCTACCGCTTCTACCCATATTGACGGGTGGTACAGGCCCTTTTGCCCAAACCTTAACGTTTCGAAGACGTTTGTGACGGCTTTCGGCATCCATTTTGATACCAGGCCGTATACAACGAACGTTTCATGCACGCCCCGCACCGGGCCAAAAACCATTCCTATGAACAGATTCCTTGCCGCGGCCCTTGTAGCCGCCATGATTGCCGCCTGGTCCCCGCATAGCGCCCAGGCACAGGTGTTTACGTTCGGCCCAAAGGCCGGCTTCACCTTCACCCAGTTTAACATCGACGAATCCAGCCTGGATCCCAGTGTGGACATCAACGACCTTCCGGACGGAAATAAGGTCGGCGTCACCGCGGGCGCTTTTTTCCAGGTGAACGTCGGCTTCCTGAACCTCCAGCCCGAAATCCTTTTCACGCAACAGACCAGCCAGTTGGCTTTCTCCGATATTTCGGTGTCGGACATCCAAAAAGTCCGCTTCAACCAACTGGACATCCCCCTGTTGGTGGGGCTGAACTTCGGGAAAGTGGTTCGCCTGCAGGCGGGTCCGGTCATGAACTACGTGCTGGATGTAGGTACGGAGCCGGGCGCTGGCAACTTGATCCAGGCAGCCGTCAACGACTTCGACAACCGTTCCTGGTCCTATCAGGTGGGCGGGGGCCTTGACCTCGGCCGACTTGCCCTGGACGTGCGCTATGGATCCACTTTCGGCAAACGCCAGGTCGGATTTGATGTGGATGGCACGACCGTCCCGATACGGGTAGGCCGTCAAGGCTGGACCGTTACCGCGGGCATCATGCTGCTGAAATAGCCACCTCAACGCCGCTCCCACAAAACGCCCCCGGTATTATGCCTACGGGCGCACAACGGCCCCGGGGAGGCCTTCGCCTACCGGCGAAAACACCCCTTTCCTGCATCTGGAATGGCGTGGCTCCGTGCCGCGCAGCAAGCCAGCACCCTGCATGGGCAAACCGCTGTACTGCTTGCGCAAAAACAAAAAAAGGGATCGCGGTGCGGCGATCCCTTTTTCTATTGGCGTTTCCCAATGGTGGGATTCGGAATAATTTGGAACGTTCGGTACAAATAAAAGGCACCCATCCCCTTTCAGGCCTTCCCGGTGGTCTATTGAATGATCACCTTTCGCGTATAGGCTTGGTTGCCTTGCTCAATGACCAGGTAATACACGCCTTTCGGCTCACCCAGGGCATCCACCTTGAGCGTATTGGTTCCTGCCTGGGCGGTGAAATCCGAATCAAAAACCTGGCGTCCTGCCCCGTCAAAGAGGCGCACCATGACCGGTCCATCTTCGTTCAGGTCAAACGACAAATCAAATTGACCGTTGTTCGGATTGGGCTGGAACCGGACCATATCCAATTCCAGGTCCGTGCCCTCGGCCAGCGGCGGATTGGCATTGGCACGCAATTGGTCCATGTCCGATGCGCTGGGCACATCCATGGTGATGAAAACGGCCACGCGGCGCACCACCCGTGTATTGTTGTTGTCCAGGTCCTCCCCGCCAAACAGGATTTCCATGTCCTCCATCTCCCGGAGGCGCTGGAGGTCCTGCAGCAGGTCTTCGGATAGGTGTTCGCCTTCCAGGATCACTTCTTCTTCGATCATCTGCTCCATGTCCCGCAGCGCGTTCTGCAAACCCTCGTTGAAGCGCAACCGCTCTGCCCCGTGATGCTTGGCCTGCATGGTGCCTGTAGCCACGCCCCGCTCGCCTTCTCGCAGGTAGTCCACGCTCAGCGGACTGCCGACCTGCAGGGTACCGATGGCTTCCTTGAGCGCGGACGTACTGCCGGTGGGGATGCCGTTGATGGCCGTGACCACATCGCCTTCCATCAGACCCAGGGCTTCGGCGGTGGTACCGGACACCGTGCCGCTGATGCGTACACCCCGGTCGGTTTCCTCATCGAGGTAGACCCCCAGAAACGGCTTGTTCACGCCGGCTATGGACGCCTGTTTGTCCAGGAACATCTCCATGTCCTGAAGGTCCACGTCTCCGTCCCATTCAAACTCGAAGCGGCCATCGTCGCCGATCCAGTGCAGTTCCTGCTTCTCCATGGGTTCGCCCAGCGTAGCGGGGACATCCATGGTACGGCCGTCACGGCGCACCTGCAGGGTCACCTCGTCGCCGGGCGCATAGCCGGCGAGCGCTTCCCGGATGCCGTACGCACCATCAAAGGCGTTGCCGTCCATGCCGAGAATGACATCGTCTTCCTGCAGACCGGCCGCTGCAGCACCCGTTTCCGGAATCACGCCCGTCACGCGGGCAGCATGGCCCTCGACCAGCTCCTCAACATCAAAATAGACGCCCAAAAAGGCCCGCGGAGCACTGTCTTCCAGCTCGCTGCGGTAGACCCGCACGCGTTGCTGCAGCTCCTGTAGGTCTTCAAACAGGCCGCTGAGGTCCGGGACCAATTCGTTGAGTTCCAGGCGGAAGCTTTCTCCATCGCCGCGCTGCGTGCGGTTGATGATGATCTCCACGTCTTCGCCTTCGGACATGCCGTCCAGGTCCAAATCGGCGTCAATGTCCATTTCACGGAGGCGCTTGAGCAGGGCTTCAAGGCCATCGCCGTCCAGGTCTTCGGCGCTCCATTGGATGACCGTGTCGATGCGGAGTTCCTCGCCGCCTTCCTCGACGTTGATCTGCAATTGGATGCTGCCTTGCGCCTGCAGGGCGCCTCCGGCGATCGCCGACCCGAAAAGCAGCGCGGTCAGCAGCAGGCCCAGGCCCTTCCAGGGGGCGCTCAAGGCGGCTTGCGGAGCGGCCGGGACAGCGCCGGCGGCCTTCCGTTGGTGAATCAAAGAGTTCATGGTGAATGCGGTTGCGCGCAGTATGGCGCGGATAAAACGATGCGTACCACCAAATGTACGGGGCCACCCCAGCCGCCTATGCAAACAGCGCGTTAAAGCATGAAGGGGCTGCGTTAAAAGATGTTAAGGGCTTGATCAACAAGCCCTAAGCACCATCAAAATGCCCTTCCGAAGCGTCATTTTGCCGTGGAGTCGAGCCGTTCAAACACCAGCGCCAGGCGGCTCCCGTCCGGGGCCAGGGCCATGCGGTCAAAGGCCCCGAGGTTCCAATCCTCCGGCAAGAGCTTAAGGGCTTCACAGGCAAAATGCCAACGCCGATCCCCGGCCGGGTCAAAGATGTACAGCCGCCCCTTGGCGCCCATCCAGATGCGGCCGCGGTCGTCCAGGACAAAGTCGTGCGGGCCCTCGGGCTGCAGGGTGGGAGCCAGGTCTTCGCCCGTACGGGCGAGGGGGTCAAACACGCGGATGGCGTTGCGCTCCAGGTCTACGTAAGCCAGTTTGCCCTCCCGCGTGGTCTGTAGGCAACGCCCGATCCGCGCGGCCACCACATCCAGGCGCTGCTTGCCGCTGTGGCCCACCTGCAGGGTATGCCGCCCGGCCTCGCCGAGGATGAAACAGGCCACCTGCGCGTCGGGCAGCCAGGTATAATAGCCCACCGGCTCCACGCCGCTCATCACAGGGCGCTGTTTGCGGCCGTCCGGGCGCAAGCGCCAGATGCGCTGGGCGGAATCCGGCAGTTCCACGCGCACCACCGAAAGGTATTCGCCGTCCGGCATCACCCGCGGGCTGTATTCGGACTCCGGGCTGTGGAGCACCGTGGCCGTATCCCCATCGGCCAGGCGGTAGCGGCGGATGTCGGTTTGTTCGCCTCCGGCGAACGCCACGCCCGCCGTGTAGTACAACATGCTGCCGTCCGGGCTGAAGGCCGGCTGGTTGTCGTAAGCCGCCCGGTCGGTGACCCGCAACGGACCGCTGAGGCTGGGCCGGTCCTGGGCACCGTCCTGCACGTTGAACAGCACGATGTCGCGTTGGGGGAGGCTTTGAGCGGCCAGGCCCGTGTCCGGCGGCCGTACCAGCATGGTCAGCAAAAGCGGCAGGAAGGGCATGCCACCACCGAACCGCAGGCCAGTTGATGTGTTTTGAAACGGGCCCTTGCCCAATTGGCTTAGCTTGTCCTCCATGCCGGAATGCGTGCGGGGTTTGCGGTGGATGCCCATGTCTGGATTCCACGCAAGCTTACGCAATGCACGAATTTCGTTGCGCCAGCGCGAAGGCATCTGTGGCCTAACGCCGGCACGCACGGCCGCAGAGCATCCCACTTCCGCCCGGTCCCGAACCCCACCATGGCCTACCGCTCCACCCGCCACGCCTTGCTCGATCTCGAGCACAACGGCATGCTCCGCCGCATCGCCGAACCGGTGGACCCCCACCTGGAGATGGCGGCCATCCATCGGCGTGTTTTCCGCGCTGGCGGTCCGGCGCTGTGGTTTGAACAGGTCAAGGGCAGCCGCTTCCCGGCGGCCTCCAACCTCTTTGGCACCATGGAGCGCTGCCGATTCCTGTTCCGCGACACCCTGCCGGCGGTGCAGAAACTCGTGGCCCTGAAGGGCGATCCGGCCGCGGCCCTCAAGGATCCCTTTTCCGTGCCGGGTACGGCGCTCAACGCCCTCAAAGCCCTGCCCCGCAAAGTCAGGAGCGGTCCGGTTTGCGCGGGCCAGTGCCGGGTTTCGGAGCTGCCGCAGATCGTGGGTTCGCCGGATGACGGCGGACCGTTTGTGACCCTGCCCCAGGTCTACACGGAGCATCCGGACAAAGCGGGACCGATGGGGGCCAACCTGGGCATGTACCGCATCCAGCTCGGTGGCAACGCCTACGTGCAAGACCGCGAAATCGGACTGCATTACCAGATCCACCGCGGCATCGGCGTGCACCAGCAGTCCTGGCAGGAGCGGGGAGAGGCCATGAAGGTCAGCGTTTTTGTGGGCGGTCCGCCGGCCCATAGCCTGGCGGCCGTCATGCCCCTGCCCGAAGGCCTGAGCGAACTAACCTTTGGTGGCGTTTTGGGCGGACGCCGCTGGCGCTACACCTACCGAAACGGCTATGCCCTGTCCACCGACGCGGACTTTGTGCTAACCGGAACGGTCGTTCCGGATGTGCTCAAGCCCGAGGGGCCTTTCGGCGACCACCTGGGCTATTACAGCCTGGCCCACGATTTTCCCGTCCTGCGCGTGGAGCAGGTTTGGCACCGTACCGACGCCATCTGGCCCTTTACGGTGGTGGGCCGGCCGCCGCAAGAAGATTCCGCCTTCGGCGAACTCATCCACGAAATGACTGGCCAGGCCGTGCGCGACGAACTGCCCGGCATCCACGGGGTGCACGCGGTGGACGCCGCCGGGGTGCATCCCCTGCTCTTTGCCGTGGGCAGCGAACGCTACACGCCCTACGCCGGTACCGCGCAGCCCCTGGAATTGCTCACCCAGGCCCACCACATCCTGGGCACCGGCCAGCTTTCCCTGGCCAAATACCTGTTCATCGCCGCCGCCGGGGACCGACCGCCGGAGCTGCACCAGGAAGGCGCTTTTGTGCAGCACTGCCTGGAACGCATCGACCCCGCCCGGGACCTGCACTTCCAGACCCAGACCTCCATCGACACGCTCGATTACAGCGGCACGGGCCTGAACACGGGTTCCAAGCTGGTGTTGGCCGCGCTCGGTGCGCCGCGCCGTCAGCTGCTGGACCGCTTGCCGGAACAAGCCGGCCTGTCGCCCCTGCCCACGGACGGGGTTGCGGGCCGTTATGCCCTGGCCATGCCCGGGGTGCTGTGCGCGTCCGGTGCGCCCTTCCGCAACTACGCCCAGGCGGAAACAGAGATCGCTCGTTGGACGGCCGCGCTGGAGGGGCATCCCGCCTGCGGTCCGGAGCAGCGGTTCGCCGGAGGCGAAACACAAGCCCCGGGCGGCCGTTCCACAACGGCCGGTCCAGGGAACGCCACGGCTGGGCAACAGACGCCGCGCATCGCGCTGATCGTGCTCTGCGACGATGCCGAATTTGCCGCCGCCAGCCTGCACAATTGGCTCTGGGTCACCTTCACGCGCTCCAACCCTTCGCACGACGTGTACGGCGTGCAGGCCTTCACCAAACACAAGCACTGGGGCTGCCGCGGCAGCCTGGTCATCGACGCGCGCATCAAACCCTTCCACGCGCCACCGGTGGAGGACGACCAGGAGGTGGAGCGCCGGATCGACCGGTTCTTCGCCAAAGGCGGAGCTTTGGAAGGTCTGGAATGAATCCGGACACCGCCCGTACCCCACTGCCATGAAATTTCTGCGTACCCCGGAGGCGCGTTTTGCCGACCTGCCCGACTACCCCTTTGCGCCGCACTACACGGAAGTGCTCGGCGGGCGCATGCACCACATCGACGCGGGTCCGGCCACGGCAGACCCGATTGTTTGCCTGCACGGCGAACCCTCCTGGAGCTACCTCTACCGCCATTTTGTGCCGGTGTTGGCCCGGGAAAACCGGGTGCTGTGTCCGGATTTATTCGGTTTTGGGAAATCGGACAAACCCAGCCGGATTGGGGACTACACCTTTCGTTTTCATTTTGAAGCCCTGCAGGCCTGGTTCAACGAGCTGGCGCTCGAACGCGTGACGCTGGTGGTGCAGGACTGGGGCGGACTGCTCGGCTTGTCCGTTTTGGGGGCGGAACCGGAGCGCTTTGCGCGGGTGGTCATCATGAACACCTTTTTGCCCACCGGGGACCGGCCCATGCCAGCGGCCTTCAAGGTATGGAAAGCCTTTGCGCTGCATTCGCCGGTGTTCACGATTTCCCGGGTCATCCGCATGGGCACCGCCCGGGCGATGGACCCGGCGGTGGTGAAGGCCTATGATGCGCCGTTTCCGGCGAAGCGCTTCAAGGCCGGTGCCCGCGCCTTCCCGGCCATTGTGCCCGCCGCTGCGGAGGACCCGGGGGTGGTGGAAATGCAACAGGCCCGCGACGTGCTCAGCCGCTGGACCAAACCCAGCCTGGTGCTGTGGTCCGACAAGGACCCCATCATGCGCGGGGCCGACCGCTGGTTCAACAGCCACATCCCCAGCCGCAAGGATGCGCCGGTGGAGACCATCCGCAACGCCGGGCATTTCCTGCAGGAAGATGCCGGGCCGGAAATTGCCGAACGCATCCGGCGCTTTGTGAACGAGCATCCCATGCACGGCAAACACACCCACAGCCATGCATGAGCCGGGTGCTGGACGGATGGCGGATGGCGAATGGCGAATGGCGGAGCTTAACGCCTCTTAACGCTTCCGCGCAACGTGCATGCCTACCTTAGATGGCCCCTCTGCCACCTCCCCTATATGTTGCGCGCATTTGCCGTTTTGATCCTGGTCCTGGCCAGTGGACTGTTCTCCGGGCCCCTCCGTGCCGCCACGGGTTTGTGGACGCAAGCCGACAGCTCCGGCGTAGTGCCCGACAGCATCTACAGGCCCCGCAACCTGAAAGCCGTCCGTGCGGACGAAGCGCCCAGCATCGACGGATTCCTGAATGAGGCGGTTTGGGCCACGGCACCAGTGGCCCAGCGCTTCACCACCGCCAGACCCGACCCAGGGCAGCGCCCCTACCTGCCCTCGGAAATACGGGTGCTCTACGACGACAACGCGCTTTACATCGGCGCCCACCTGATCGACCCCAATCCCGACAGCATCCAGGTCACCCTCACCGAGCGCGACGACGAAGGCAATGCGGATTGGTTCGGCATAGTCCTGTGCCCCTACCAGGATGGCCAGAACGGCGTGGCTTTTTTACTGACGGCCGCCGGCGTGCAGATCGACGACAAATGGACCGGCAACAACAGCGACCGGAATTTTGACGCCGTTTGGAATTCCGCCGTCCGTGTCGGCGAAGACGGCTGGTATGCCGAAGTGGAAATCCCTTATGGCGCCATCCGATTCCCAACGGCGGCCAGCCAGGACTGGGGCATCAACTTTGTCCGCAGCATCCGTCGCATCCGTGAGGAAAGTTGGTGGACGCCCTTGAACGTGGCCGAACAGGGCATTCTACAACAGGTGGGGACCTTGAACGGCCTGCAGAACATCCGTTCGCCGTTCAGGCTTTCCCTGACCCCCTACCTTTCCGGGATTGTGGAGGTGCGCAACGACCCGCGCACCAAAACGGTGGGCACGGCCTGGGATGTGAACGGCGGCATGGACCTGAAATACGGCATCAACGACGCCTTCACCCTGGACATGACCCTGGTACCGGATTTCAACCAGGTGCGCTTTGACAACCAGGTGCTCAACCTGGGGCCCTTTGAGGTGCGCTTCAACGAAAACCGGCTCTTTTTCACCGAAGGCACAGAGCTGTTCAACAAACAGGGCCTCTTTTATTCGCGGCGCGTGGGTGGTGTGCCGGTGAACATCGATGCGGCAGAAGAAAGCCTCGCCGAAGGCGAAAGCATCCTCCGCAATCCGGTGGAGGCCCGCTTGTTCAATGCCAGCAAGGTCAGCGGCCGCACAGACGGCGGACTGGGCATTGGCGTATTCAACGCCATTTCCGGCCGTACGGAAGCCATCATTGAACAGGAAAACGGCAGCACGCGCAGCGTGGAAACCGGCCCATTGACCAATTATTCGGTTTTGGTATTGGACCAAAACCTGGGGCGTCCCAATTCTTTTTTGAATTTCACCAATACCAACGTGTGGCGTTCGGGGGGCTATGCGGACGCCAACGTCAGCGGGCTTTCGTTCCAATTGCGGGACAACAAGAACAGGTACCAGGTGCGCAGCAGCGGCACGCTTTCACAGCGCTACAGCAACGGATTGATGGAACCGGACCTCGGCCATGCGGCCGGTTTGGTGTTCAACAAAGTGTCCGGTCGCTTTCAGGGCGAGTTGGGCTATTGGGAAGAAAGCGACACCTACGACCCCAACGACCTGGGCTTTTTGTTCAACAACAACACCCGGGATCTTTTTGCCACCGTAGAATACAACCGCTACGAGCCGCGGGGAAAGACCAATCAGCTGTACCACTTTTTCAATGTAGTGTACAGCCGCATTTACCAACCCAATGCATTCTTCAATTTCGGATTGTACGGAGAAGCCACCCAAATCTGGAAAAACTTCTTTGCCAACGGCACCTGGATAAGCGTGGAACCGATTGTGACCTACGATTGGTTTGAGCCCCGTCAGCGCGGCCGCTTTTTGCGCTACCCGGTCAATGCCACCACCGGGGCCTGGATCTCCTCGGATTACCGCAAAGCCTGGGCCATCGACGCGCGCAGCGACCTGCGTTGGTTTGACGACCGCTTCACGGATACGGACGGCATGGAACGTGGTCGATACAATTTCAACTATTGGATCTCACCGCGCTGGCGCGCGAACGACAAACTCCTGCTGATTGCCGGATTTGGCCGCTATCAGTCCCGTGGCGATCTGGGTTGGGTCAATGCCCTGGAAAACGAGGACGGTCCCAACACCATCATCATGGGCCGCCGCGACGTCATCACCACCGAAACCGAACTGCGCGCCAACTACATTTTCACCAACCGCATGTTCCTCACCTTCCGCATGCGGCACTACTGGTCCAAGGCCAACTACATCGACTTCCATGCCTTGAAAGACGACGGCTGGCTCGACCCTACCGAATACGACGGCATGGACCCCGAGGACGGCTCCCAGCACAACGTCAACTTCAACGCGTTCACCATCGACGCGCAGTTCACCTGGCGCTTTGCGCCGGGCTCAGACCTGATTGTGGTGTGGAAGGACGGCATTTTTGCTTCCGACAACCAGCCGGCCAGCAGCTACTTCGAAAACCTGGAACGAACGTTCCAATCCGAGCAGGTCAACAACCTGTCCGTACGGGTGGTCTGGTACCTGGACTACGTGTTGTACCGCCGTTGGCGCGAACGCCGGTCCGACCGCCGCGCCGGAAGGGATACCGGTCAGGCCTCAGGGCTGGGGGCTGGCCAAAACAGCTTTATGGGACTGCCCGGATCGCGCCGTCCCTATCGGCGCACTGCCACCTGGCCGCAGCACCGCGGCGGTGGCCCCCATCAAAGTGCAGGGGCCCATTCCGCATTTGGAACAGGCCCCTGGATGGGTATGGGCCCAAACGCACAGGCCGATTGGTAGATGCAGCCAGAGCGAAGGGCTTGGGTTTGTTTTCGCTTTTGGCGGATGCCAAAAGCAGACGCATTTAACGCATGGAAGGCGGCAGAATCACTTTGTCAATGACGTGAACCACACCGTTTTTGGCCATCACATCGGCCATGATGACCCGGGCGCTGTTGACTTTCACGCCATTGTCGTATTTGGTGATTTCGAGGGTCTCGCCCTGCACTGTTTTGGGCGTCATGCCGTCCTTGACTTTGGCGGCGGGGTAAGAGCCGGAAAGCACATGATAGGTCAGCACCGCGGCCAACTTTTCTTTGTTTTCCGGTTTGAGCAGCATCTCAAGGGTGCCTTCGGGCAGGGCTTCAAACGCTTTGTTGGTGGGAGCAAAGACGGTGAAGGGGCCTTTGCCTTTCAGGGTCTGTACCAATCCGGCGGCTTTCACGGCCGTCACCAGCGTGCTTAACTCATCGGTGGACACGGCCAGTTCCACCAGGTCCTGATCGCCGGCAGGCGTTTCCACAGGGGCAATGGTTCCGGCATCGCTGCTGGCGGTGGCGGATCCGAAATCCGTGTTGTTGTTGGTTTCTTGATTTTGGGCATTTGCACTGCCGCCGCATTGGGCGTTTACCGAACCCATCGAAAACAGGGCAAGGATCAGGGCAAAGGGGAAGAATCGCTTGTTCATAAGGTAGGGGGTATGGGGGATGGATTCCAGCCAGATTGGAAACGGATCACGCCTAATTGCGGTGTTTTCCGCCCATCTGCCATGGAGAAATGCGCCTCAGCATGGACACGAAACAGCAAGGCGTCCAATATGTTGACGACCCACCCTTTTTTGCCCCTTCTTTAACGCGCCATTAACGGAAGCCTCAGGCCAGGTAGCCTCCGTCAGCGGCATAGGTGCCGCCTGTGCAGTAGGCCGCAGCGTCCGAGGCCAGGAACAGTGCCAGCGCGGCCACCTCTTCCGGTGTGCCCATGCGGCCGAGCGGCAGTGGGCCGGTAATGCCTTTGAGGATTTTCTCATTGCTCCACAAGGCCTTGCTGAATTCGGTTTTGATCAGGCCGGGGCAAATGGTATTGACGCGGATGCCCACCGGACCCCACTCCTTGGCCATGACCTTGCCCAGGCTGATGAGGGCGGCCTTGCTGACGCTGTACAGGCCAAGCATGGGCTCGGGACTGACGCCACCCACGCTGGCCACATTGATGATCGAGCCACCGCCGCGTTCCCGCATCCTGGGTTGAAGCGCCCTGGCCAGGGCGAAGGGGCCCTTCACGTTCACCGCCATGATCTTGTCAAAAGCACCTTCGTCTGCGTCGAGCAGAGGGCCGAAAATGGGGTTCGTGGCTGCGTTATTGACCAAAATGTCTACCCGCGGGTGCGCTGCCAGCACCTCGCCGATGAAGCGGCGCACAGCGGCCCGATCGCTGAAATCACACGCGTAGGGCGTGAAACTGCGACCCGTGGCGGTGACCGCGTGCGCGACGTGACTATCGGCAGTCAATTTGGTCGAGACTCCGATGATATCCGCGCCGGCCTCCGCCAGCGCC
>JAUIHG010000138.1 GCA_030432405.1 Bacteroidia bacterium
AGCTTGATGGAAACCCCGCCGTTGGCAAGCAGGTGCAGGATGGTGGCGGGCTTGTCCAAATCGCCGGTGATGCTGTCGCCGTCTACCCGGACGCTGCCGGCTACATGGAGCTTGGCCTGCGGAAGGGCTTCGCCCACACCGACGTTCTGGGCGGCCATGGGCAAAATGCCCCTGCACCATACAGCGGCAAATACCATTAAAAAAGCGATCCGGTGGTTGTCTGTCGGGAGCTTATTGCGGTTCATGCCGCAAGCATCGGGCTGTTCGGTGGCCGCACCAAGGGCTGCGCCGGAAACGGCGAAAGGTGTGGACAACCCACGCACCATGGCAGCCGAAGCAGGCTGCACCTCCGTTCCTGACCGATCGTTCCAAATTACGCACCCAGCCCAACCTTAGGGCACCGTCAGCCAACCGGTAAAAGCATCTTGTGTGGACAACGCCATCACCAGATAAGCCCGGAGCAGGCCCTGATCGGCATCCCAAACCGCATCTTCCAGCCACCACCATGCGGCGGTGATGGGCAGCTCATCGGTCGTGTGCAGCTCCACCCATTTGCCGGCCAACGCGGGGTGGTCGAAGGTCCAGGCCGAGGTGCCGCGGATGCTTCTCGCCTGCTCGGGAAGGGTCCAGCGCCAGAGGCCTTCGGCCGAAAAGGCCGAACGCGGTCCGGGTTCCAATTCCAGCGTCACCACATCTTCGGCGCTGAAATCCAACAAGACCGGAATGCGGATGGCGCCTTCGCGCGGAGCGCTGGACCAGTGTTGCATGCGGTTGGATACATCGCGCAACAGGCCAATCGACCAGCGGGAGGGAGCGCCCGGCTTTGCCGGAGCATCGCGCCACCAAATCCATTCGTAAGGGTGGATTTCCGGGTGGCATTTGTGGTTGCAATCCAGCACCATCGGCCCATAAACGCCAAAGACCGGGTTGGTGCGGCCGATGTTGGGGTGGCTGGCGAGGTCGTGCGGATGGCGGGTAGGGTAAAACACCACGTTCAGGGTGTCGCGCAGGTCTCGTGCCGGAGTGCACTCCACATGGATTTTATAGGGTGCGGGATCGCGGCGCGGATTGGGCGGGATGTAGGGCGGCTGATCCGGACCGCCGGCCTTCCGGACCTTGCCGCGCGCCTTGAACATGCGCGCCTGGTCGGCATAGGCCGCATACACCACATCCAGCGAGCGGTCCCGATGCGGCACCAGGTTGAAATTGACGTCGTATTCGGTGAAGCGCTCTTTGCCCGATATGGATTGTTTGACCACTTTACCCACCACTTGTTCCCGCGTTTGGCGCACCGACTTCCAGCGCACGCCGAAATAGGGCAACAGGGCCCCGCCCACCACGCGGTGGCGGGCCCGTTTGCGGTGGTAGACCGAATCCACCGTCCGCGCCCAAACCAGGTCGAGCACCGCCTCTTCACGGGCGGGTTCGGGATACAGTTGCGCCGCTGGCGTGCGCAGATCCAACCAGGCCGAATCCAGGGTTCCTTCGCGGACCGGAAGGGTCCAGGTGTTCGCCGCAGGCGAAGGCGTAGCTGAAGGCGCAAACGAAAATGACGTATTACCGGTCGCCATAACCTGCCGCCCCGGCCCTGCGGCATCAGCCACATCCATGGCTGAAGATGCCGCCGCCTGTGCGTTGTCGGGCAAGCCGGCCGTAGAGCCGGTGGCATCGCGGACGCGCTGCGTTATGGCTTCCATGGGACAGGCCTTGCCCTGCACCGAAAGCCCTTCGATGCTGCAGCCCATGGGTTCCACCCGATCGGGATGCATGCGCTGACCATCCAAAAAGCGGTGTACCGCCTCATTGACGTAATGGCGCCGAACGGCATTGGGTTTGTTGGGCTGGTCGTCGATGGCACCACTGTACACCAGTTTCCAGGTGGAACCGCCGGATGCACCGGCCACCGACGGCAAACCATCCGTGCCATCCGCCGCATCGGTAGCAGCATCCGTTACGCGCCCCAGTACAAAGGCCTCCGGGGTGCGCGTTGCGCGAAAACGACGGGCCACGCTTTGGTCCTCATCAATGAGGTACGGAAAATTGTAGCCCGCCGAATCGGCCCGCTGCTGCATGTCGGCAAGGCTTTCGCCAAACCGGCGGTCGGCGGAATTGGCGTTGATGGCCAGCACCGGAACCTTCTGCCGCGCCAGGTAGTCGGTCATCCAGACCATGCGCTCGTCATAGGCTTCCACACAGGGGCAATTGTTTCCGATGAACAGCACCACGGCCGCCTGGGCGTCGGCAAAAGCATCCAGTCCATGCATGGCCCCATCCACCCCAGGCAGCTCAAAACCGGCCACCGCCTGACCCACTTTCAACGGCACTAGCGCCTCATCAGGCGCCGTGTTCCCCTGGGCGGCAAGCGGAGGCACAAAGGCCATAGCCCCCACCAAGAAGGCCAGCTGATGCACAATCCGTAAAATTCCGGCCTCCATGGGCTTAGCGGTCCACGATTTGGTTGAGGCGCCAATTGTAGTCCATATAGACCACTTCGGGTTGATCTGGCAACGCGGCGCTGCGGTGCTGGCGGATCCAATGCAAGAGCGCCGTCTGGTCGGGACCAAAGTCTTCAGCATACCATTCGAAAATACGCGAGAGGTAAAGCTTTCCGTCCGCGCTGGATACCAGAACCGGATTGTTCAGCGCACGGCGGGTGGCCCTATCCAGGCGCTGGTCCAATCCGCCGGGGAGGGCCATGCTGAAGGCGCGGTTTTCCAGTTCAGGGCAGCCTTTGGCCCCGCAAACCAGCACAAAATGCAAGCGCGGATCTTCAAAGCGTTTGTACAGCAATCTTTTCTCCAAAGCATCCAGGCTCCGCGTACCCTGAGGCCCCTCGATGGCCACGTTGTCAAAAAAGCCGGCCACATCCATCACGCTTTCCAGGGGCAGCCGTGCGCAGATCAGGTCAATGACCAAAAAATTGTAGGCATCAATCAAAAAGGCCTTTTGCCCTTCGGGCGAAAGCTGCGCCCAGTCCACCTCGGGTATGGCCGCCCGAATCAACGGACGCCGTGGGTCGCGTGCAGCGGCAATATAGTCCACCCCTCCCCTGCGCACGTGGGCCTCAAGGAAGCTGTTGTAGGGCTGGGAAAAAGCCTCCAGGCTGCTGGGAACACCGCCGCCGGGGGCCGGCACAAACCCTGTTGAAGCAGCCAAGTCCGGTCTACCAGCCGTTGGCGCACTTAAGTGTTCGCCGGAGGCGAAGGGCCCAATAATAACCAGGATCCACGCAGACAGGATGTGGAGGTATGGATGCATGTTCCACAAACATCGCACAGCTGGCTGTGGTTCCTGACCACTGTACTGCCTATTGCGGGGAATGTGCAAAAACAACAAGGCCTGAAGCGGATGCTCCAGGCCTTGCTGCATGCCCGGCCAAGCCGGGCGCACAAAACGATACCAGTATCAGTAACCGGGGTTTTGCACCAGGTTGCCGTTTGAAGCCAGGTCGGAGGCCGGCAGCGGGTAAATGCTGCGGTAATCGGCAATGTCGTTGCCTTCTACCGAACCGCCCTTGAAGGACCAATTGTAGCCGCTCGTGAACTTGCCGAAGCGGATCAGGTCCATGCGGCGCGTTAATTCCCAGTACAGCTCGCGGCTGCGTTCGGCCAGGATGAAATCCAGGTCCAGGGAGTACGGAGGAGCCGCACCGTCAAAGGCGCGTGCCCGCAATTCGTCGATCAGGCTTCCGGCCGTACCCAGGTCGGTGCCTGCGGCACCCCGGACGGCGCACTCGGCGTACATCAAATAGGCATCGGCCAGGCGGTAGAAGGGCCAATCGATGTCCACAAAGTCACCGGTGGGATCGGAACCGGCCACTCCGGAACGGTCCACATTGCGGAATTTGATCACGCCGTAGCCTTCTGTGAACTCGCCTGCATTCTGAATGCTGAAGGTGTGTGGCTCAAAAATCGTCAGGTTGTAGAAGATGTATTCGCCGGAGGCCCCATTGACCGTATAGGTCGGGTAATAGCCCGATTCACCGGCCTGCAGGACACCGCCGATGGTCACGCTGTCAAAGGTGATGCTGGTCAGCACCACATCCTCTTCGTAGCTGCGGCTGCTTTCGGTGACTGTATCCCCTTTGAAAAAGTTGTAGCGGCTGTCGTTGATCGAGTCGTTGAACTGGCGTACAAATTGAGGCGTAGAACGCAAACCGGCCCAACCGGAGTTGATGCCAAAATCCTCCGCATCCATTTGGCCGCCTACCGGCGCATGGGTGAGGTAAACCGCACCACCGTAGGATTGCGTGCTCAGCCCGTCGTGGGTAACGGGGAAAATGATCTCCGTGCTCTGGTGGTTGTCGGCCAAAAAGAGGTATTCGTATTCGTCGTCCAGGCTCCATTGCCCGGCATCAATCACCTTCTTGGCATTGGCAGCGGCGTCCGCGTACCGGTCCTGGCCGATGTACACCTCCGCGTTGAGGTACAACTGGGCCAGCGTCATCCAAACGGCCCCCTGGTCTACACGGCCATAGTCGTTGTCACCGGGACCCGGCAGCAGGCCTTCGAGTTCCAACAATTCCGACTCTACGTAGCCAAACAGCTCTTCGCGGCTGATCTGACGCGGCTCAAAAGCACCCGGCAGGTCGTCTTCCGTCACAAAGGGCGGATTGCCAAACAAGTCCAATGCGTGGTAGTAGCTCAGCGCACGCAAGTAGCGGGCCTCAGCGCGCATCGCGCGAATGCGGTCCTGTTCTTCGGCCGTAAAACCGCGCTCAGCCATGTTTTCGTCAGACGACTGACGGATGAATTCGTTGCACAAGGGCACTTGGAAGAAGATGCGGTAGTACATCCCCTGCATCCAGATGTTGAGGGAGGAAACCGTCATCCGGTTCAGTTCCGGTACACCGTTGTCTTGTTCCCAGGCACAGATGGCCTCATCGGTGGTCAACACCTGAAGGTTCCAAAGGCAGCGCAGGTAGCTGGAGAAACCCTCGTCAATGCCGGCCAGGTCGCCGGAACCGGCGGGTCCGTCGTTGCCCGTGGTGATCAGGCCGGCATACAGCTTGGCCAGAACGTTGATGTAGTTGTTGGGGTCGCCATACACCTCTTCGGCGTTCAGCCCGTAAGGCGGCGCTACGTCGAGGTCGTTGAGGCAGCTGCTGGTGAGGAACATGCCCAGCACCAAGCCGCCCATGGCAAGGCGTTTTGTGAAGCGTTTCATGGCATTCATGAGGCGGAGCTTAATAGCGCAGGTTGAGGTTCAGGGAGAAAACCCGCGGACGGGGATAAATGTTGTTGTCGATGCCACCGGCAACTTCAGGATCCAGGCCGGAATAGCCCGTGATCACAAAGGCATTCTGGACGATGGCCTGTGCGCTGAGCCGGAGGTCGCTGTTGCCGATGTTGCCGAAGTTGTACCCGACAAAGAAGTTGTCCATGCGCAGGTAGGAGGCATTTTCTATGTAGTAGTCGCTGAAGAGCTGATCGCGTTCAAACTCGGTATCGAAGTAGGCCGTGGTCAGGTTGTTCAGCGAGTTGATGCCGATGGCTTTGTTCTGCGAGGAGCGCTGGGAGGCAACGTTGTTGTACACGTAGTTGCCGATCTCGCCGCGGAGGGTGAAGCCGGCCGTCCACTGCTTCAGGCGCAGGTTTGCGTAAAGGCCGAGGAACAAGTCCGGATTCGGGGTCTTACCCGGCACCAGGTCGTCTTCGTTGATTTCGCCGTCGCCGTTCTGGTCCACATAACCGAGTTGACCGGCCATGTTTTCGATGGGCAAGCCGTTTTCACCATAGAGTTGCTCATAGGCATAGAAGGTGAAGGGCGCAAAACCGGGCGAATGGATCTGGATGGTGTTGCCGGTGGCTCCACCGATGCCGCCCACAGGGTCAAAGTCAAACGCTTCAGGATCCTCATTGGCGCCCAGCTGCGTGACTTCGATTTGCTGCCACGTGGCGTTGGCCCCAATGTCAAGGCCAAGGTCGTCTTTGTCGATGGCCACGTAGCCCAGGGTCAGTTCGATGCCCTGGTTCTGCAGGCTGCCGATATTGGTCAACAACTGGTTGGAGAAACCGGTGCCCGCCGCCACGAAGGTCTGTGCAATCAAGTCATCGGTGTTCTTGCGGTACAAATCCAGCGTACCGTAGAAGCGGTTGTTGTTGAACCCAAAATCAACCCCCAGGTTCAAGGACGTGGTTTCTTCCCACTTGATGGCCGGATCATAGGCATCCGGACGGAAGACCTGGTAGAAGGTATTGCCGAACTGGTAGCTCGCCGTAGGTGTACCCTGGCTGTAGTTGGCGATGTAGGGATAGTCCGAGAAAATGTCCTGCTGGCCGGTGACGCCCCAACCGAAACGCAGCTTCAGGTTGCTGATGCTGCCCACATTTTGCATGAAGGCCTCCTCGCTGATGCGCCAGGCAAGAGCCACCGATGGGAAAAGGCCCCAACGGTTTTCCGGAGCAAAACGGCTGGATCCGTCATAGCGCAAGGTGGTCGTGATCAGGTAGCGCTCCTTGAGCGTATAGTTGATCCGGCCGAAGAAAGAGATCAGGCGGTTGGTGGTGCTGTCCGGGAATTGGAAGGTATCCAGGACATTGTTCAGCTCGCCGTTGTAGTTGAAGTCCGGAACCCAGGGGGAATAGCGCGACCAATTTTGATAGGTATACCCCGCGGTAGCATCCACTTTATGGTCGCCGAAGGTCTTGGCGTAGTTGAGGTAGAACTCCAGCAGTTCGTTGTTCTTCTGCTGGTTGTACCAGCTCAATTGGCCGTCGCGGTTGAACTGCGATGCGGCCGAATCCGGCACAAGCACCGTGCCGCCCGCCCGGGCGAAGTCTCCCCCCACATTCAGGTTGGCGCGCAACTCAGGCAGGAAGTGGAATTTGTAATCCAGCTGGATGTTGCCAATAAAGCGGTTGACTTTGGATTGGTCTTCGCGCTGCTCCAGCAGCGCCACCGGGTTTTTACCGGCCAGGTTGACCGGATTGCCGTTGTTGTCCAGCCACTGCCAGTAACCTCCCAGGGCATCAAAATCCGGACCTTCCCCAAAAACGGGTTGCGTTGGGTCGAAGGAAACCGCACCACCAATAGCACCCTGGTCGGCAAAGAAGTTGTCGGTCCGGGAGTACTTGGCGTTGAGGTTGACGGTCAGGTGGTCGTCGAAAAACTGCGGGTTGAGGTTCAGGCTGGCGCCGTATCGGGTCAACTGGGAACGGTCCAGAATCCCGTTTTCGTTGTAGAACTCCAGGCCCAGGCGGTAGGGCAAATTGCGGATGCCGCCAGAGAAGGCAATGTCGTTGTCGGTGGCAAAACCGGTACGGAAAATCTCCCGCTGCCAGTCCGTGTTGGCGTCGCCGAGGAGTTCCTTCTGCTGGTCGGTGCCAAACTCGTTGATGACCGAGCGGAACTCATCGCCATCCATCACGTCAATGTATTTGGCGATCGTGGTCACGGCGTTGTTGGTGGAGAATTCCACCTTCAGATCGCCGCCGGCCTTGCCCTTCTTTGTTTCGATGAGGATAACCCCGTTGGCCGCACGAGCGCCGTAGATGGCGGCAGCCGAGGCATCCTTGAGCACGGTGAAAGACTCGATATCGTCGGGGTTGATGAGATTCAGCGCGTTGGCCGAACCGGAAATGCCGTTGTTGTCCACCGGCACGCCGTCAATGACAATCAACGGGTCGTTGGAGGCATTCAAGGAGCTGCCCCCGCGGATGCGGATGCGGCTGCCCGATCCCGGTGCACCACCGTTGGAGGTGATCTGGACACCGGCCACCTTGCCGGTCACCAGCTGTTCGGGGGTGTTCACATTGCCGCCAAGGAAGTCTTCCTCGTCCAGCGACGTCACCGCTCCGGTGAGGTCCTTGGTCTGGGTTACACCGTAACCAACCACCACCGCTTCATTGAGCATGGTGACGTTTTCGGCCAGGGCCACATTGATGACCAGGTTCTGGCCTTCGTTCAGCGAAACGGTTCGGGACTGCTTGATGTAGCCCACGTACGAGATCAGGACCGTGTAATTTCCGGCCGGGATGCTCTTGATGGTGTAGGATCCGTCCAGGTCCGTGATGGCGCCTATGGACGTGCCTTCCAGCAGCACGGATGCTCCGATGAGGGACTCGCCCTGTTCATCGGTTACCGTACCTGAAATGGTGGCTTGGGCCATGAGCCATCCCGGCAGCAGCACCAGAAGACAGAGCCCGATCAGCCTAGCGTAAACTCGGTTCATTGGGGGTGGTTTGGACTTGTGCGCGTGTACGCGAAGGCTGGAAAAGACGGCGCAGGTCCTCAGGGAAACCGGGCAAATGCACCAAATGGTTGCTTTGCCCTTCGCCCATTTGAGCGAACACCTTATCCGCCAGCGCAGGCTAAGTGTCCTTCGTACACGTTCTAAGCGTCGAAAATACACCAATCGCGCAATGACCGCAAAGGACGGGAATGCACACGAGCCGGCTCAATGACCTGCATCCCTGCACCGCATGACCGCAACCCATGTCCATTTGTGCATTGCGGTGAACCCAAAGGCCGGCATGTGGCGTTGGGTTGGCACAGTTTTGCCCCGGTCAGAAGCCCCGCCTCAGGCCCTACCCCATCAGCCTATGTCCATGCCCTGCCGTCCAAGCTCCATCCTCGTTGGCCTTTTGGCGCTCATTGCCCTGACCGGTCTGCCGCAAACCACATGGTCCCAATCGGACGACCTCCGCTTTGTGGAAGCTTACGATGCCCTGCTGCAACGCTATGTGGAAGCACCGGGCCCGGGCTATAGCGGTGTGGATTATGTGGGCCTGGCCGCAGCTCCTGAACGTGCTCAGGTCCGCGCGTTGTTGGAAGCAGCCCGCTTGCCGGAAGGGTTCGCCTCCGGCGAAAAGGCCCTGCTGCTGGACGCCTACAATTTCCTGGTGCTCGACGCCGTGGCCGAGGCCTGGCCTTTGAGTTCGGTGCGGGACGATGCCGGGTTTTTCACCGAAAAACGCCACCGCGCCTTCGGCGAACGCTATAGCCTGGACGGGCTCGAAAAGCAGACGCTGTACAAACGCTACCCCGATCCCCGGCTCCACCTGGCCCTGGTGTGCGGAGCGGTGGGGTGTCCTCCGCTGTGGAACCGTTCCTATGCCCTGGCCGCCGAACAGCGGGTGCGCGATGCCGCAGGTGCCGCACCTTCGTCAACGGCCGTTGCGCGGCTGGACGAAGCGGCCTATGCCGAAGCCGTGGATGCCCTGTTGGATGCTGCCGCCCGGCGTGCCGTCAACCGCAGCGATCTGGTCCGCGAGGACGATGGCCAGGCCCGGTTGAGCCGGATTTTTGAATGGTACGCCGACGATTTTGGCGGTTCCACGGCGGCCGTGCTCGATTGGATCAACCGCTACCGCGACAACCCGCTGCAGGCAACGCGCGCCGCCTACCTGCCCTACGACTGGAAGGTCAATCAACTGCGCATGCCGGTTGAAGATGTACCGGGCGAACTCCTGGAAATCCCGCCGATCGAACGCGCCCCGAACAGCGGACGTTATGTGGTATCCTCCACGATTCCGCGCGGTACGGCAGAAATCCGCCTGTTCAACAACCTCTACAGCCAGCGGACACGCAATGCCGAAGGCAACTTTGCGGATCGGTCCACGTTTTTCACCAGCCAGTTTTCGGCACTTTATGCCCTCAACGACCGCTTTATGCTGGGTGTG
>JAUIHG010000342.1 GCA_030432405.1 Bacteroidia bacterium
GGCGCTGACGGTGTAGTTGCGGTGCTTGCGCTGGATGGCTTTGGCCACCGCAATGGATTCCATAAAGGAAATCAGCGCAATAGTCAGCGCAATGGGAAACAACTGACCCCAAACTCCGAGGTCAAAGCTGGGCATCGACAGGGAAGGCAAACCGGAAGGCACCTCGCCCACAATCCGGACGCCGGCATCGGCCAAGCCGAGGGCCTTGACCACCACAATGCCAAAAACCACCGCCACCAGCGGACCGGGGATGCGCTTGGCAAAGCGTTTGGTCAAAAGGATCAAGGCTACACCACCAAGGCCAACAGCCACGGTGGGTGCGTGGATTTCGCCTGCATGGGCGAACAGTTCCCCGATCAGCTGATGCAACTGCTGGGTGCGCGGCAGGTTAATGCCCACCAAGTGCTTGAGCTGGCTGAGGCCAATGATCAGCGCAGCCCCGGAGGTGAATCCGCTGACCACGGGATGGGATAAAAAATTGACCAGAAAACCCAGCCGGAAAAAGCCCAAGCCAAACTGGATGGCCCCCACCAGCAGGGCCAGCACGATGGCAAAGGCGATGTACTCGCCGGAACCGGCATCCGCCAAACCGGAAACGCCTGTGGCCACCAACAGGGAAACCAGCGCTACCGGCCCCACGCCCAGCTGCCGCGAGGTGCCAAACAGGGCGTAGATCAGCAGCGGAACGATGGACGCGTAGAGCCCGTAAATGGGCGGCAGACCAGCGATCATGGCATAGGCCATACCCTGGGGAACGAGCATCACGCCGACCGTCAGGCCGGCCGAAAGGTCCCCGGCCAGCCACTCGGAGCGGTATTGCCGCATCCAATCGAGGCCCGGCATAAACCGGGATAGTTGGTGCATCATGGCGCAAGAATACAGCGGACCTCACGCCGATTCTGTGATGGGCGTCACGGCAGCAGCGCCGTCAGGCCTTGCCCTTCAGCATGCGGTTCCAGTACATCCAGGGCAGGAAGTACTTTTTCAGCATGAACATGCTCCAACGCTCCTTGCTCTGGTCGATGGGAAAGGAAGGGGTGCTTTTGTTGTCGTAATCGAATTCGGCCAAAATCAGCTTGCCATAACCGGTGATTAGCGGGCAGGAGCCGTATCCGTTGTAGCTGCCGTTGCCCTGATTGCCCTGCATGGCCGCCAGGAGGTTGGCCACCACAACCGGAGCCTGTTTGCGCACCGCAGCACCCGTCTTTGCATTCGGGGTTCCTGCGGCATCCCCCAGGGAGAAGACGTTGGGAAAATCGGGGTTTTGCAAAGAGTGCTTGTCGACGTTGACCCAGTTGCCGTCCGCAGCCAGGGGGCTGGCCTTGATGAAATCCGGCGCACTCATGGGCGGCGTCACGTGGATCATGTCAAAGTCCAGGGTCACTTCATCTACCGGTTTTCCATCCTTGAGGATGTCGAATGTGGCCTTTTGCCTGGCCCCGTCAATCCTTTTGAGGTTGTGGTGCCAGAGGGTATGAATGCCGTACCGGCGAACCACATCTTCCAGCGAAGCTTTGTAGGGCTGCACCCCAAAAATCACCCCACCCGCGCTGGTGTATTTTACGTTTACCTGGTCCAGGATGCCCTGTTTGCGCCAGTAATCCGAGGCCAGGTACATGATTTTCTGTGGAGCACCGCCGCATTTGATCGGGGTGTTGGGGTTGGTGAACAAGGCGGTTCCCCCCGAGCGCACTGAGCGAATGGCCTCCCAGGTATAGGCGCACTCCTCGTAATCGTAGTTGGTGCACACGCCGTTTTTGCCCAGGGTGTCCT
>JAUIHG010000343.1 GCA_030432405.1 Bacteroidia bacterium
GGCAAAACGGAAGGAGGGGCCGTTTTATGGGCTGGTCAGGTACCGCGTCACATCGGGTCATCGGGAAAGGAGAAGGGTAAGGGTTTCCCCCTTTCATGGGCCATGCAGTTGAGCTTGAACCGGCATTGCCCGTCGATGAAGTAGTGCGGGCGCAAGGTGCCGAACGGCCGGAAACCCGCGATAAGGTTCAGCTGGAACTTTCCAAGCGGCTCATCTTTCCAGGTCTGGCAAAGCAGGTCTTCCAGCTCGTGGGGCTGGGCCAGGGGCCGCCCGGCGTAGGCAACCCCGGTGTTGATGCTGCCACTCTGACCCGTGGTCATGTTCCCGCCGAACCCCATGCCAGGGACGCCCATGGACTGGTTAGCCCCGGTCACAATGCTTGAGGTCTCATAGGCCGTTGTGGTGGTCCCCAGCCATTGGGAAAGCAAGGTGAGGGTGTCGCCCCGGGTGTCGAAAAAGAACTTGGCTTCCGCGTTGTCCACAATGGCCTGCCAGGTGTCGGGGTATTCCGCCTTCAGTTGGTGGATTGTCTGACAAAACAGCCACAGGCGAACCCCGTAGCCCGCCATATACGACATGGAGCGCACCAGGTGTTCCATCGGCCCCATGGCCGGGAACTCATCGAGCAGGAACAAGGTGGGCACGGGGTAGCGGCCTGGCGTGTTGCTCTGGCAGTAGTTGACCAGAAGGCCGACAATCAGGCGCAGGAAGCCGGAGAAAGCCGCCATGTGGGAGAAGGGCACTTCCACGAAGACGGCCACGGTGCCCGCCTTAGCCTCGTGCGGTTGGCCCAATTTAGGCAGTAGGGCCGCCAGGTCGAATGTGGTTCGCGCGGTGGTGGCCCGGACGCCGGGCGCGTCAAACACACCCATTTTAGCATCCAGGCTGTCCTTGATTTCCCGGATGCGGTCCTTGCTGGCGCTGGCCAGGGCGCGACCAGGCCCGGCAATTTCGGGGTTTTCATGCCTGGCCATCTCCTGGGCCAGGGCTTTCACGTCGTCCACCGACCCGTTGAGCGCGTCGCGGACAAGGCCCAGGTTGCGCTTGTCCGACGGGGCCGTGGTGGCGAAGAACAGGAGGACGCCCGTCAGAAAGTTGATGGCCTTGTCTTCATAGAACACTGCGCCGCCACCGCTCCCGGGATTGCGGGGCATGATGAACTCGGCCGCCACCCGGGCATCCGCGCCGTTTTTCACCAGGTCCAGGGGGTTTAGGCCGTCCTCGCCGCCCGTGAAGGGCGCCAGGCGGACAATCTGGCCGCCCATATCCTCGTAGAGAGGCCGCACAAGTTCGGCATCCTCGCCCTTGGGGTCCATGACCACCATGGACCCGGCATAGTGCAGCAAGGTGGGAATCACCTGGCTTGTGCCCTTGCCGGACCTGGTCGGAGCAAAGGTCAGCAGGTGGCCGCCGTTACCCTGCCACAACATGGGCGCTCTGGGGGCTTCCGCGTCCTCGAGGGCAACAGCCATCCGGCCCAGGTTGATTGAGGGCGAGAAGAACGGGAAGGGCTCGCGGTAAAGGTTTCCCTGGATGAGCTCGGAAACCTTGGCCCACCTGGCACCGCCGTAGACGGGCGGGGGGTCATTCAGAAGCGCCCGATGTTTGGCCCGGGCCAATGCTTCCTCGCGGGCCTGGCGCTCGCGCTCTTCCTGGGCACGTTGTTCGGCGTGCCTCGCTCGATAGACGCTGACGGCCCCGGCAATGAGTTTGCTGGTGAAATCCATGGCGCCCCTGAACCCGTGAGGCAAAAGAAAGGGGCCGCCGGAGC
>JAUIHG010000139.1 GCA_030432405.1 Bacteroidia bacterium
GTATGCGCTGGCTACCAACTCCGGCAATCCGTCGCCATCCAGGTCAGCTGCTTTGATGTTTCTGCCGTCGGTAATCCATCCAACAATGGTGCTGGGGCTGAAATGTCCATTACCGTCGTTGAGGCAAACGCGAATGGCGTTGCCGGTAATCATGTAAACGTCAATGTCTCCATCGCCATCCAAATCCGCTTTGGATTTTTGGTTGCCAAAGGAACCACCAACCTGAACGCCGTTGATGAGTTCATACGACCCAGGGCTGAAGATTTCAGGGGCCGTCAATTGAGCAGCGACCCATTGGCTTCCCGGCAGCAGTAGGGATGCGAAAAGAAGGTGTTTGATCAACGTCATGTTCTAGACTTTTCAAGGGGCGTGTGCCGCAAACTGAAAAATGATGACCATCCTAAGAATGATATACAGCATGCGGCCAGCAGATGCTGCTCACAGTGAAACCAAGGGGCATGGATAAGAATCGGGGCGACTGGATTGGCTCCGCCGTCCTTGCGTCCGGCTCCGCCGATCGCAGGGGTGGGGAGATTCAAGTTGGAAAACGTCCCTTCGGAACGCTATTTGGTATCCGTACCATCCGCCTAAAAGCCTTCGGCTTTTGCCGCCTGTTCCGGATACCAAAAAAGGACCGCCGATCGGCGGTCCTTTTCCAACTTGTCGGGGCGACTGGATTCGAACCAGCGACCCCCTGCTCCCAAAGCAGGTGCGCTACCGAGCTGCGCTACACCCCGAAACCCATGGCTTTGCCGTGGGAAGGCACAAAAGTACGGTGGTTGGGCACAAATGCCGCTTCTAAAGTGGGCCTTGCGCGGTGTAGCGCCAATATTTGCCGGTCCGCTCTACTATATGTTCATACCGACCCGTTTTCGCTGCCTTGCAGCGCTGAAAAGCCCAAGTTTTAAAGGGCTGTTTGCCGTGCTGATTTTGAGCGGCCTGTTTGGCTGCTATCCGCTCTCACTGACCGACGCGCGCTGGGCCATCGAGTGGGACACCGCGCTCATGGAGGGCAAGCAGGACTGGTTGGCCGATACCGTTGGCAAGGCGTTTTCGCCGGAAGGCGAACGGCAGCCCCAAGCAATGGCGCCCAACCTGGTGCTCATCGTGTGCGACGACCTGGGCAAAAACGAGGTGTCGGCCTACAGCGGCGGTCCGGTGCCCACGCCCAACATCGACCGGCTGGGGGCATCCGGGGTGGTGTTTGATGCCGGGTACGTGACCTCGCCGACTTGTGCGCCGTCGCGGGCAGGCCTGATGACCGGGCGTATTCAGAACCGCTACGGCTTCGAGAGCCAGATGATCGAGGGCTATCCGGGCAATGCCGTCGAGTTTCTGGCGGGCAGGCACCTGTTGGACATGGACGGCTGGATGCTCACCAGTCTACCGCCTTTTCCGACCGAGGAGCACCGGTACCGGCAAGGCATTCCGGCTTCAGAAATCACGTTGGCCGAAGCGCTGAAAAATTACGGCTACCACAACGGTGTGGTCGGAAAATGGCATATGGGGGTATCGCCGGAACAATTGCCGCTGGCCCGTGGATTTGATGTTCAGTATGGATTTCTGGGGGCATTTTCCATGTACTCCCCCGAGAACACGCCCGGCATTGTAGACCACAAGGGGCAGGATTTTGCCGTGCGGTATCAGTGGCGGCGCGGCAGGAAGGGGGAGGGGGCGATCGCCCGGATGGGCGAAGAAATAGAAGAAGACCGCTACCTCACCTTTGCCATTCGCGATGAGGCCATTGATTTTATCGAGCACAACCAAAAGCGGCCTTTCTTTTTGCATTGTGCCTTTTCCGCGCCGCATGTTCCGTTTCAGGCTCCGCAGGAATACGTGGACCGGTTTGCGCACGTGGAATCCGAAAACAAGCGCGTGTACTACGCCATGATCGCGGCGTTGGACGATGCGGTCGGCGCCATCCACCAGCGCATCGAAGCGCTCGGTCTGGCCGAGCAGACCATGATTGTGCTGCTCTCTGACAACGGTGGCGCCACCTATACCGACGCCACCGACAATGGCCCCTGGAAAGGCGGCAAGCTCACGCAATTTGAAGGGGGGATCAATGTCCCCTTCATGCTTTCCTGGCCGGGCCGTGTGCCTGCCGGCGAACGCTACCCCCACCCGATTTCCGCCATCGACATCCTGCCTACCGCGATGGCGGCAGCGGGAGGCACGCTGCCCAGGGACCGCATCTACGATGGCGTCAACCTGCTGCCTTTCCTAAACGGGCAAATGGGGGATGCCCGGCCCCATGAGCGCCTGTTTTGGCGTTGCGACCACATCTGGGCCATCCGCGACGGAGATTACAAACTGATCCTGAGCACGCGGGACGGCTGGGCCGAACTGTACAATCTGGCCGAGGACCGCTATGAGACCATCAACCTGGCCAGCGACATGCCGGAACTCATGGCCACCCTGCGTCGGCTGCACGCCGAATGGCAGGCGGAAAACCTGCCGCCCAAACCGCTGTGGCCACGCTTGGTGGACCACCGCTTTGTGATTGATGGCCGCAGTTACCGCTTTCCGTCGTAGGCCATCCGCTGTGCTTTCTGTGCCCATTGCGGCAACAGCACGATCTTTGTCCGTTGTTGCCCCAAAGCACGCCTCCATGCCCGACCCGCATCAACCTGAAAACAGCGCATACCGCATTGCGGCCCTGTACCGTTTTGCGCCGGTAGACCATCCGGAAGAGCTACGGCAACAGTTGCTGGCCCTGGGTGAGGAGTATGGTGCTTGTGGAACGCTCATTCTGGCCGAAGAAGGCATAAACGGTACGGTGGCGGCTTCGCCGGAGGCGCTTCCTTTGTTCTTGGATGCGGTTTGCGATGCGCTGGGCTTTGATGCCTTGCCCGCCAAATTTGCCGATGCGCCGTACAAGCCTTTTGGGCGTTTCAAAGTCAAGGTGAAGCCCGAGATCGTGACCATGCGAGCCGGCAATCTGGATCCAAACGCCGTTTCCGGGCAACGCGTAGACCCTGAAAAGTGGAATGCCCTCATTCAGGACCCGGAGGTCCGGCTGATTGACATGCGCAACAGCTTCGAGTTTGACTACGGGCATTTTGAAGGTGCTGAAGACCCAGGTACAGTCAATTTTGCCGAGTTCCCCGAGTTTGCAAAGCGGGAGTTAAATCCGGAGAAACACTCCAAGATCGCGATGTACTGCACCGGTGGCATCCGTTGCGAAAAGGCCAGTGCATATTTATTGGAACGAGGGTTCCAAAATGTATACCAGTTGGAGGGCGGCATCCTTCGCTATCTGGAAAAAATCCCTGAAGGCGAAAGCCTCTGGCAGGGCGAATGTTTTGTTTTTGACGAGCGTGAGGCTGTCGGGCATGGGTTGAAGCCGAAGCGCTAAACCACAACCAGTTTTCAGCCTGGGCTGAAGCGTCAACATTTGTGGCTAATAGTCCCTGCGTGCATTAAGCATACAGGCTGAAGAAGGTGTATAGGTTTAAGAATTACTATATTGGCAATATGGCGCAAGATGGACAGAAAAGCTGGTGGACAACCGTTCCGGGATTGATTACGGCAATTGCAACACTGATCACAGCCGTTGCAGGGTTAATTGTTGCCTTGGGGAACCAAGGACTGCTCACGAGCAATCGCGCTGCGGATGCTACGACCGACCTGACCAGCGATTCGCTCCAAGAAGCTTCTCTTGTTTCACCTCCAGCATCAGAGGACTTGGAGGAAATCGATCACGGCACTGCGCATGAGGATCGTGCACCACTAGAGGACCGAGAAGAAACACCTCCTGTGGCTGCAGCCTCCGACGAAGAAGCTGAACCCGAAGCGATAGAACGATTTGTGTTGGTTGGGAAGCAATTGAAGCATGTGCGGCAAGGAACTCATGTCTCGACTGGACCAGCAAATAAGAACTTTGCAAATCAATACTTCGTTGAGATGCGTGACGGTGGCAATAGCAATACTTTTCGGATGCGTTTTGCGCTAAATCGGATTGAGCCGGATAAGTTTAAGTTAAAGCGGCTTGATGCCAATGATCCGCCTGTCGTTTTATCTGCGGTTGATCGAAACACGTTGAAAGGGGGGGCATACACCTTGACATTCGCAGATGATTGAGCGGAGTTTAGTGAATAGGTGAGGTCTCATGATTTCTGGCCAGGACGTCCTTCTTCATTGAATGGGTGAGCAAACCGTTTAGCGCGTGAATGCAAGTGGCGAACCGCCAGCTTTTACACGAAGGCATCTTTGGAAGTGGGGGATTGGCTCCGCACCGCTTCGCGGCACTCCGCCGATCCCCTAGATGGGAGTAGCTACAGTCCAAAACCGCACGCTCCTTCGGGGCGTCGGTTTTTTGATGCCCGTCATTCGTCTCAAACCTTCGGTTTGGCCGAACTCGGGCATCAAAAAACCCCGCACTTGCGCGCGGGGTTTTGGACTGGCGGTGAGAGGGGGATTCGAACCCCCGATACCCCTTTCAGAGTATGCCGGTTTAGCAAACCGGTGGTTTCAGCCACTCACCCACCTCACCAGATGTGCCTCCTCAGCTACGGTTACCTACGGCGGTGGAGGCGGCGGCCGCAGGGACCGACAAAGGTAAGGGAAGGTTGGGTTTTGATCAATCTTTTTTGGGGGCCGATAGAGGCCCAATTGCATAGGGCTAAAGCCGCGTCGGAATAAGGGGGAGAAGCCCCGAACCCAGGGTCGCAATGCCCGAGGAGCGGTTCGCCGGAAAGGCGGAAAAGCCTCAAGCCAACCCATCTGGCAGGCCATCCATCAAGCCAGCCTGCAACAGTTGCCGGGCCGTGCGCACCGCCCGCCCGCCAGCCCATCCGCACCGCCCGCCCGCCAGCCCATCCGCACCGCCCGCCCGCCAACCCATCCGCTATGCGGCACCGCACCACGGACAGCGGCGCCCGGCAAGGCCTGCGTAACGTCCGCTTAACACAGGCTTGCAGGGGACTTAACGCTGGGTTTCGAGAGGGTTTAGGCACCACCGATATCCTCGCAGTGGCAACCGGAAAGGGACCATATCCCGGACTGCAGCGCCACCAAAACATCCGACCCCAATCCCACCGAATCCCCGCATGAAAACACTTGCTACTCTGGGAAGCAAAGCCTTCGCCGTGGCCGCCCTGGCCGCGGCACCGGTCTTTGCCCCTTCCGTTCAGGCCCAGTCCGACGTGGAACTGACCCTCATCGGGCAGTATGAAACCGGCATTTTTGACGAAAGTGCAGCAGAAATTACTGCCTATGATGCCGCCAGCCAGCGTCTTTTTCTGGTAAACGCCAATTCAGGCACCGTGGACATCCTGGACTTTGCCGATCCGACGGATCCGATGTTCTTCAGCTCGCTGAGCCTGGTGGGTGTGCCCAACAGCGTGGCCATCAACAACGGCCTGGTGGCCATCGCCCTTGAAGACACCGTCAAGCAGGCCCCCGGCACGGTGGTCTTCACCGACGTGGACGGCAACATCCTCAACACCCTGCCCACCGGCGCCCTGCCGGATATGGTCACCTTCACCCCGGACGGCAACTATGTCTTGACCGCCAATGAAGGCGAACCCGATGACGACTACCTCGTGGATCCCGAAGGCAGCGTGACCATCGTGGACCTGACAGCCGGTATCGCCAATGCCACGGCCACGCAGATCGATTTCAATGCTATTACCATGGCCGACCTCGATCCTTCGATCCGCATTTTCGGCCCCGGCGCCAGCATTGCTCAGGACCTGGAGCCGGAATACATCGCCGTTTCCGACGACAGCAAAGTGGCCTTTGTGGCCTGTCAGGAGAACAACGCCATGATCCTGATCAACATCGAAAACAAGCGCCTGGTCGACATCTGGGGCCTGGGCTTCAAGGACCACAGCCTCCCGGGCAACGGCATCGACGCATCCGACCGCGACGATACCATCAACATCACCACCCACCCGGTTTTCGGCATTCCCCATCCAGACGCCATCGCGTTCACGCGCGGTCTGGACAACACCCCCTATGTGCTGACGGCCAACGAGGGCGACGCCCGCGACTACGACGGCTTTTCCGAAGAGGAGCGCATCAAGGACCTGATCCTGGACACGATCGCTTTCCCCAATGCCGACAGCCTGCAAGAAGACGAAGCCATTGGCCGCCTGAACATCACGACCACCCTCGGCGACACGGACAACGACGGCGAATACGAGCAACTCTATGCTTACGGCACGCGCTCGTTTTCGATTTATGACGCCTTCGGTGCCCTCGTCTACGACTCAGGCGAAGACTTCGAACGCATCACCGCCGCCGTCTACCCCGACGACTTCAACTCCGGCAACGACGAAAACGGCGACTTCGAAGGCCGCTCCGACAACAAAGGTCCCGAACCGGAAGGCATTACCGTCGGCCACTTGAACGGCCGCAACTACGCCTTCATCGGCCTGGAGCGCATCGGCGGCATCATGGTCTACGACGTGACCGACCCCACTGCCCCGCAATTCAAGCAGTACACCAACTCCCGCGATTTTGCCGGCGACCCCGAAGCCGGCACGGCCGGTGACCTCGGTCCCGAAGGCCTGCTCTACATCGACGCAGACCAGAGCCCTACGGGCGAAGCCCTGCTGGTGGTGGCCCACGAAGTCTCCGGTTCCGTGGCCGTCTACAGCTTCAACGCCACTTGCCCCGCGCCCTCCAACCTGATGGCCAACCTGGGTGCCCCGGGTGAGGCCACCTTGTCCTGGGACGCGGTCAACAGCGCCTTCGGCTACCGCCTGCGCATTGCTGAAGTCGGCCGTCCGGGCAGCCGCGTTCGGGCCAGTGCGGACACCGATCTGAGCATTTCCGGCCTGGTGCCGGGCAACAGCTACACCTGGTCGGTGCGTGCCGCCTGCGCCGATGACACCAGCGCCTTTGCCATGCGCGACACCTTTACCGTGCCCACCCTGCGCATGGTGGAGGAACTGGCCACGGTTCGCGTTTTCCCCAACCCGGTCCAGCATACCCTTCGCCTGCAAGGCCTGAACGGCCAAGAGGCTTCCGGCGTGCTCTACGCCGCGGATGGCCGGATGGTCGCCGGACCGGCGAACACCGCTACCCTTCAACAGGGCCTCGACCTCAGCGGCCTGCCTGCCGGCGCCTACCAGCTCCACCTGACCAGCGCCACGGGCAACCGGGTGCTGCCGGTGGTCAAGCAATAAGCATCACGCACTACGCCTAGACCACGACTTGTACGTCCATATCCAGCCCTACGCGTGTTTCGAACCCGGCCCTTTTGGCCGGGTTCATTTTTTATGTCCATACCCCAGCTAATGGGAGAAATACATGAACGCACCCGCATCGGCAAAGCCCTTTGCACGCCTTACCTTGGGATCATGCCCAGCAAGCGTCAAAATTCCGACCTCTACGACCTCATCCGGTCCATGACGCCGTCGGAGAAACGGCATTTCCGGCTCAACACCGACCCCTTGACCAAGAAGGGGAAAGGCGCTGCCGTGCGCGATCTGGGATCCACATCAAAGCAGGTCCGCGATGCCAACCAGTACATGCTTCTTTTTGAAGCCTTGGAGCAACAGGAGGCCTACGACGAGGCCGCGGCACAGAAAAAGCTCAAACTCAAAGACAAGGCCCGATTCAACCGCATCCGCAGCTACCTGTACAAGGTGCTGCTGGAAAGCCTGGAAGACTACTACCGGGAGAATACACTCGATGCGCAGTTCTACCACCTGATGAACCGCATCGACATCCTGCTGCGCAAGCGTCTTTTTGGTCAGGCCAGCAAGCTGATCCGCAAGGCCGAAAAACTGGCCCAGGAAAAGGGCAACGGCAGTTTTGCCATGCTGGTGGAAACCCTGGAGCTCAGCCGTTTGGCGCAACAGGAGCATTTCAAACCCATGGAGGACCGCCTTGACGCGTATCCCGCGTTCCGCGAAAACCACCTTCAGCGATCCGGCGATTTTTTGGATTTGCAGATGATCAAATGCAAAGCCACCTGGTTGTTGCGCCACGGCAAGCGGGACCGGGTTCGCCGGCAGGCGTGGCTGGAGGAACTAAAGGCGCACCGCCTCATGGTGTCCAATCCCTATCCGGAGGATACCGAATTCACGCTGTATCATTTCAATTTGAACGGGCTGATCCACAGCCTGATCGGGGATGCGGAAAAAGATTTTCATTTCCGCAAGGCCTATCTGGACACCTATCGGGCGCATCCGGAGTACATCAAACGCTGGCCGCAGAATTACATCGTGGCCCTGGGCAACGTGGCCGGTGCCTGTCCCGATCGGCAGGATTTCCAGCAACTGTTGGCCTGTACTGCAGAAATGCGCGCTTTCCGCGACCAGCACAACATCAAAAACGCAACCACCCTCGACGCCCTTGTGGAAACGCGTTCCTGGGGCTTTGAGCTGGATGCTTATCCGGTGATGGGGCTGGATGCCCGCAAGCGCCTGCACGGCGAAATCCTAACCGTCTACAAGCAGCATGGAAAGGGCATTGCGGAAATATGGCGCCTGATCCTGGAATTCGGCCTGGGCCGTTACGAACTCTACCACGGCAATCCGGAGCTGGCCGCGGATTGGTTCAACCGCATCATGCACCAGTCGGATGAAAAAATCTACCCCGGTTTGCAGGCAGCTACCCGTGTGCTCGATCTGGTCATGCACTACCGGGCGGGACACCAACGCTACCTGGACGGCCAATTGCCCAAAGTGCGGCAATGGTTGCGCAACCGCGACATCGGCCATCCGGCCCTGCTCGGCCTGCTGAGCAGCCTGGGCAAGGGCATGCGGGATGCTGCGCAACAGGGCCGCAAAGTACCCGAGTGGCCGGAAGACGCCTGGGCTGTCCTCTGCGACGCAGCCCGATCCCCGCAACCGGATTGGGGCGACGGCGTGACGGAGTGTTTCCGCCAATTGGATCCGCAAAGCTGGATCGAACCCGGGTATGCGCTCAAAAACGGCAAGGCCGACAAGAGCTCCGAGCAGGTGGCCTGAAGCGCCTAGAAGAATGCCGGGTCTTCCTGCGGGGCCCTGGATTGTCCGCGCAGGTGCAGGTCAATCCGGAAAAAGACTTCGTGGCTGCCGCCGGTATAAGGAGCCAGCCCACCCAGGACCCAGTCATAGGCATAGCCCAGTTGGGTGGTGGTGCTCGGATGTACGGCGGCGTGAAAATCGATGGAACCGCCGGTGCGGTAATTGACCCCGGCCCAAAAGCGATCGAGAAAGCGCGCACTCAAATCGAATTCAGCCTGGAATGGGGCGTCGCCCACGTATTTGAACAGCACGGATGGCCGAAGCTCAACCGGCTCCGCCACGGGGATGCGCACCCCGCCATGGGCATATACGTGCCGGCGCAGGCGTGCGGCGTCGGCTTCCAGAATGCGTCCATCGGCAAAGCGGCTGCCCAGCAAGTGATCCCCGGCCAGGCCGGCATGGAAACGTTCGGAACGGTAGTAGACCCCGAAGGCCACGTGGCGCGACATCTCGACCACGCGGTCGACGAGAGC
>JAUIHG010000344.1 GCA_030432405.1 Bacteroidia bacterium
CCACGACGTGTCCAAGTTTGTGCACGTCCCCGGCGAGTTGCACTACATTTTGCATTTCGCCTCGCCGGCCAGCCCGATCGATTACCTCAAAATCCCGATCCAGACCCTCAAGGTCGGATCCCTGGGCACGCACAACCTGTTGGGCCTGGCCAAGGCCAAGCGCGCCCGCATCCTGGTGGCGTCCACCTCGGAGGTCTATGGCGATCCCCTGGTGCACCCGCAAACAGAGGATTACTGGGGCAATGTCAACCCGATCGGCCCACGGGGCGTCTACGACGAAGCCAAACGCTTCCAGGAGGCCATCACCATGGCCTACCACCGGTTCCACGGACTGGAAACGCGCATCGTCCGCATTTTCAATACCTATGGTCCGCGCATGCGCCTCAACGACGGGCGTGCACTGCCGGCCTTCATCGGCCAGGCGCTGCGCGGCGAAGACCTCACGGTGTTCGGGGACGGTTCCCAGACCCGCAGCTTCTGCTACGTCGACGATCAGGTGGAAGGCATCTACCGCCTGTTGCTCAGCGACGAAACAGAGCCCGTCAACATCGGCAACCCCGTGGAAATCACCATTCGCGAATTCGCGGAAGAAATCCTCAAGCTTACGGGTTCGGACCAGCAGATCATTTTCAAGCCCCTGCCCAAAGACGATCCCAAGCAGCGCCAGCCGGACATCACGCGTGCCCGCGAACGTCTGGGGTGGGAGCCGAAAGTGGAACGGGCCGAAGGCCTGAAGGCCACCTACGACTATTTCCAGGGCCTGCCGGAAAGCGATTGGTACCGCAAAGCGGCCGATTTCAAGGATTTCATCCAGGCCTGAGGCATGTCCGAAGACGCTGCCCACCCTCAGCTGGCTTATAATGCCCACCCGACGGCCGTTATCGATGAAGGCTGCGTTATCGGTGCGGGTACCCGCATCTGGCACTTCAGCCACATCATGCCGGATTGCCGCATTGGGGAAAACTGCAACATTGGCCAGAACGTGGTCGTCTCCCCACAAGTAGTGCTCGGCAACAACGTCAAGGTGCAGAACAACGTGTCCATCTATACGGGTGTGGTCTGCGACGACGACGTCTTCCTCGGCCCCTCGATGGTGTTCACCAACGTCATCAATCCGCGTTCGGCGGTTGTTCGCCGGGGCGAATACCAGCGCACCCATGTGGGAAAGGGAGCCTCCATCGGGGCCAACGCCACCATCGTCTGCGGCCACGACATCGGCCCCTATGCCTTCATTGGCGCCGGGGCCGTGGTCACCAAAGCCGTGCCGGCCTATGCGCTGGTGGTCGGCAATCCGGCCCGCCACATGGGCTGGATGAGCGCCTTCGGCCACCGGCTGCATTTTGACGCGGAAGGTTATGCACAATGCGCCGAAAGCGGCGAACGCTACCGGCTCCGGGATGGGAAAGTCGAAGCCCTGGAAGGATCGGCAGACCGAGAATTGGGATAGCTTTGCGGCTTTCCGATTCCTTTCCATGACATCCGCAGCCCAGCGCTGCCTTTTCCCATGTACCAATCCCTGCTTGACAAGGAACGTACCCTGGCCGTGATCGGTCTGGGTTATGTGGGTTTGCCCATCGCCCTGGCCTTCGCGCGCAAAGTGCGCGTCATCGGTTTTGACATTTCTCCCGAACGGGTGGCCATGATGCAGAAGGGCCAGGACCCTTCCGATGAGTTGCCGCCCGAGGCTTTTGAAGGCACCGACATTGCCTTTACGGCGAACCCGGAAGACCTCAAAGCCGCTTCCTTTTT
>JAUIHG010000140.1 GCA_030432405.1 Bacteroidia bacterium
CTGGCAAAGCGCGCCCGGCAGCTTCACTGACAGTCTGACCCGCGCTTTTGGCTGCGACTCGGTGGTCAGCACCATGCTCGACACGGTCTCCATTCCCCGTGTACGCGTGGACCGCGGCCTTTGCCCCGGCGATTCGGTTTTGCTGGGTGGCGTATGGCTGACGGCTCCGGCCACCTATTCGGATACCCTGGTCTCGGCGGCCGGCTGTGATTCCATCGTTTACGGCAACCTGTTCCCGTATCCGGTACCGGTGGTGGACGTTAATACCGCCCTTTGTGTGGGGGATTCCGTCTTCCTTGGTGGCGCCTGGCAGACGGCTGCCGGCACCTATGTCGATACCCTGGTCTCCGCCGTGGGCTGCGACTCGGTGGTCCGCACCACCGTGGGTGTTTTGCCCACGGCCTCCAGCTTCCCGAGCGCCTCCATCTGCCTGGGCGATTCCATCGCCTTTGGCAGTACCTGGATTGACGCGCCGGGCACCTATGTGCAGACCTTTTCGGCAGCCAACGGCTGCGACTCGGTGGTTACCCTGAGCGTCAGCGTGGGCGGAAGCCTGGTGTTGCCGGCACCGGTGCAGCTCTGCGCCGGGGACTCGGTGTTCGCAGGAGGCGCATGGCAAAACACCGGTGGCGTCTATGTGGACAGTTTCACCGCTGCTGGCGGTTGCGATTCGGTGGTGCAAACCACCGTGCAGCTGCTGCCGAGCTACCTCGATACCACCGAGGTGACCCTGTGCAATGGCGATTCGGTCTACCTGGCCGGTGCCTGGCGCACGCTGCCGGGCCTCTATACCAATTTTGGAACGACCGTTCTGGGTTGCGACTCCATCCGCAGCTACCAGGTGCGCATTGCCCTTCCGGTGACCAATGCACAGTCTATTGAAATCTGCGCCGGCGATTCCGCCTTGATCAGCGGCCAATGGGAAACCACCGCAGGGGTCTACCGCGACAGCCTGACCACCGTGGACGGCTGCGACAGCGTGGTGGCCACCACGCTGGTGGTGCGCCCGGGCTTCACGGTGGTCCAGGACACGACCATCTGCTTTGGCGATAGCATCTATGCGGCGGGGGCATGGCATGCCACCAGCGGCATCTACCGGGATACACTGGCTTCGGTCTTTGGCTGCGACTCCATTGTACGGGTCAACCTGACTGTGCTGCCGGTCAACACGTCGTTGGTCGACCTGGAGCTCTGTAGCGGGGATTCCATCTATCTGGGCGGTGCGTGGCAAACAGCGGCCGGCACCTACCTGGATGTGCTGACCAGCCACATGGGCTGCGATTCGGTGCGCCAGACCAACCTGGTCATCCTCCCGGTGCCGCGGACCACCATACCGCTGGACCTCTGCGCCGGGGACTCCGTACTGGCCGGTGGCCTGGGCTATCTCAGTGCGCCAGGCACCTACCGCGATACCCTCGTGGCCGGCAACGGTTGCGACAGCATTGTGCGCTATACCGTGACGGTGGGCAGCGCCAGCGTAGATACCGTGGCCGTGTCCATCTGCGATGGCGACGCCTGGTTTGCCGGGGGCGCCTTCCAGACCACCAGCGGCACCTATGTGGACAGCGTTCCGCTGCCCGGTGGCTGCGACAGCGTGCTGGTCACCGAATTGACGGTGCTGCCGCAGTCCGTACAGAGCGTGGTGGTGGAGGTGTGTCAGGGCGATTCGGTGTTCGCCGGAGGCGACTGGCAATTCCTGGCCGGCTTCTATGTGGACACCTATACCGGCAGCAACGGCTGCGATAGCACCGTGATCACCCAGGTCCAAATGCTGCCCGAACCGGTGTTGATCCGCAACCGACAGATCTGTGCAGGCGATTCCATCCTGATTGCGGGCATCTACCGCGATTCCAGTGGCGTCTACGATGCCGTGTTTACGGCCGCCAACGGCTGCGACTCCATCGTGCGGACCAACCTGGTGGTGGTACCGCCGGCCTTTGCATCGCGTACCGTGCAGCTGTGCCCTGGCGGGGTGACCTTCATCGGCGGAGCCCCGGTTTCCGCACCCGGCGTGTACACGGATACGGTGCCGGCCTTCAGCGGCTGCGACAGCATCCTGACCATCACCGTGGTGGTCCTGCCGGAATTGCGGGATACCGTGAGCGTACAGCTCTGCGCTGGAGACAGTCTTCTTGCGGGCGGCGCATGGCAGTCCGCCTCCGGCGAATACCTCGACACCCTTGTGGCTGCCGGCGGCTGCGACAGCATTGTGCTGACCCGCCTGGACGTGTTGCCGGGCAGCTTCCAGGAGCTCGATGTCCTGCTCTGTGCCGGAGACAGTGCTTTGTTGGGTGCCGGTGCCACGGCATTCTGGACCGATAGTTCCGGAATTTACACGGTCAACATGAGCGGCGTGGCCGGTTGCGACAGCACCGTACGCTACACCGTGTCCAATCAGCCCCTGGCTTCGGATACGGTATTGGTGCTGACCTGCGAAGGGGGAGGGGTGTTCGCCGGAGGCGCTTTCCAGACGGCCGCCGGATTCTACACCGATACCCTGACCACGGTCCTGGGTTGCGACAGCCTTGTGGTGACCGAATTGCAACTGCTCCCGACCTACAACGACACGGTGACCCTCAATGCCTGCCTGGGCGATTCGGTCTTCCTGGGTGGTGGCTGGCAAACGGCTGCCGGTACCTACACCGATTTTGGAACGACCATTCTGGGTTGCGATTCCATCCGCACCACAGTGCTGCAGTTCCTGCCGGAAGCCTATGCCACGGATACCGTCCTGGCCTGCCTGGGCGATTCGGTTTTCCTGGGCGGTGCCTGGCAAACGGCCGATGGCGTCTTTGTGGACACCATTGCCGGCGGCGCTTCCTGCGACACGGTCCTGAGCACAACCCTGGCCTTTATCCAGGACAGCTACAGCCAGACGCTGCTGCTCTGCGAAGGCGACTCCATGTTTGTGGGCGGTGCCTGGCAGACGGCCGACGGCCTCTTTGTGGACACCTTTGCCAACGCGCTGGGCTGCGACAGCCTCGTGTTTACCACGCTGCTGGTCTCCCCACGGGAAGCCTACTTCGTGGACCGCGTGCTCTGCGCCGGCGACTCCGCCTTCCTGGCCGGTGGCTGGCAGACGGCCGCAGGGCTTTACGTGGACACCTTTGCCAACAGCCTGGGCTGCGACAGCATCATCACCAGCCAGCTGAGCTTCACGCCCTACTACTACACCTTTGACACCATCCGCATTTGCGAAGGCGATTCGGTGCCGGGTGTGCCGCTGTTGGGCGGAGGTGGCGGTTCCGGCAGCAGCGCCTCGACCAGCATGCGCCGCGACGGCAGCGTGACCTATGTGGACACCCTGACGGCCAGCGGAGGTTGCGACTCCCTGGTGGAAATCACCGTGATCGAAGTACCGGTCTCCATCGGTGCAGGGGCCATGACCTTGTGTGCCGGGGACTCCGTGTACCTGGGTGGCCAGTGGGTCTCCACGCCGGGGGTCTATGTGGACACCCTGGTCAATGCCGGCGGCTGCGACTCCATCAACTTCCTGACCGTTTCTGTGGTGGACACCTTCCAGCAGTTCTTCACCGCGGAGATCTGTGCCGGGGATTCCGTTTTCGCCGCAGGCGAATGGGTCTCGGCCACGGGCGTGTACACCGATACCCTGGTGGCTTCCACGGGCTGCGATTCCATCCTCTACCTCGACCTGACGGTGCATCCTTCACCGGTGGTTTCCATTCCGGTGGAGCTGTGCATCGGCGACTCCGTCCTCTTGCTCGGCCAGTGGATCGATGGACCCGCCGTGCTGGACGACAGCCTGTCGACGGCCTTTGGCTGCGATTCCATCCGCCGCTTTGTGGTGGATACCGTGCCGACGTTGCGCAACCGCATCGACGTGGCCATCTGCGATGGCGATTCGGCCTTTGTGGCCGGCAGCTGGCAGTCGGCATCCGGCACCTACAGCCAAAGCTTTGCTTCGGCCAGCGGCTGCGACAGCATCGTTACCTGGACGCTGACCGTCCACCCGACCTACGTGCAGGGCATCAACGTGCCGCTCTGCGCCGGGGATTCGGTGTTCGCCGCAGGCGCCTGGCAGACCTTGCCCGGGGTTTATGCGGACAGCTATACCAGTGCGGCAGGTTGCGACTCCACTGTCCTGACCACCGTGAGCGTGTTGCCGTCCACCGGTTCGGCGCTCAGCGCCAGCGTCTGCGCCGGCGACAGCGCCTTCTTTGCGGGGAATTGGTATGCCAGTCCCGGCACATACACCGCCGTGTACCCGGCGGCCAACGGCTGCGATTCGGTGGTCAGTTTCAGCCTGACAACCAATGCCGGATTTGACATCCCGCGTGTAGTGGACGCCTGTGCCGGAGACTCGGTCTTTGCCGGCGGTGCCTGGCAAACCGCGGCCGGGGTGTACGTGGACAGCCTGACGGCCAGTGGGGGCTGCGACTCGGTGGTGACGGCCACGGTGGTTGTGCATCCGAGTTATGCCGATACGGTGGACCTGAGCATCTGCGCAGGCGATTCCGTCTTCCTGGCCGGTGCCTGGCGGACCATTCCCGGAACCTATACCGAATTTGGAACGACCGTTCCAGGTTGCGATTCCACCTCCAGCGTGCGCCTGCAGGTCCGTCCCTTGGCCACCAGCGCCACCACCGTGGAGCTTTGCCCCGGCGACAGCATCTACGCCGGCGGCGCCTGGCAGACGGCTTCCGGCATCTATGCCGATACGCTGCTTTCGGCCGCAGGCTGCGATTCGATTGCCCGCACCACCCTGGTCATCACCCCGGTGCTTACGGACACGGTGTACGCCAGCGTCTGCAACGGATTTGCCTACTATGCGGGCGGAGCCTGGCAGTCCACGGCAGGCGTATACCTCGATTCCAGTTTGGCCCCGGGCGGATGCATCCAATACACCTACACGGTACTGAGCATCGATCCCACCCCGGTGGTGAATCTGGCCTACCAGATCTGTGCCGGCGACTCCATGTTCCTGGCCGGATCCTGGCGCGATTCCAGCGGCACCTATGCCGAAACGCTCAGCACCGTGGCTGGATGCGACTCGACGGTGCGGCATGCCCTGACGGTGCTCGAGCCCGTGCGGCACACCGTCTATGCGGGCTTCTGCGAAGGCGACTCGGTGTTCGCCGAAGGCGCCTGGCAGACGGAGACGGGCACCTATGTGGACACCTTTGTGGCCGCCAGCGGTTGCGACTCCATCCGCACGGTGACTCTGGATGTGGCGCCGGTTTCCATCCAACAGATTGACGTGGAGCTCTGCGAAGGCGAGTTCTTCCAAATCGGCGGGGACAGCGTCCAGGTAGGCGGCGAATTTTTCATGGTCCTGACGAGCAGCCAGGGCTGCGACTCGGTGCTCATCTACGACCTGGAATTCCTTCCGCTGGCCGTCAACGAGGACAGCCGCAGCATTTGCGAAGGCGATTCCAGCCTGGTCTTTGGCCAGTGGACCTCCACCGCGGGCACCTACGCCGACACGGTCGCCGTACCGGGCAGCTGTCCGGAAATCGAGCGCGTGATCCTCGAGGTCCGGCCACGCGTGGCCCTGGAAGCCATGGACACCTTGCTCTGCCTGGGCGACAGCGTCCAGCTGCAGACCGATGGCGGCAACAACTGGCAGTGGACGCCGGATGTGGCGCTCAGCTGCCTGGATTGCCCGAACCCCTGGGTGACGCCGACCTCGACCACGGTCTTTACGGTCAGCACCACGGATGCCTGCGCCACCAACCCGAGCGCCGAGGCCCTGGTGGAGGTATACCCGGCGCCCACCGTGGACGCTACGGACGAAGAGCTGGTCCTGGCGCCCGGTCAATCCTTCACGCTTTCCGCCTCCGGCGAAGGCAATGGTCCCCTGCTGTACTGGTGGACGGCCAATGGCCAGACCATCTGTACCGATTGCCCGGAGTATACCGTGGCGCCGCAAACCGGCACCACCTACACCGTTTGGGTGGAGGATGGCCTGGGCTGTGTGGCCTCCGATGAGCTGCGCCTGGGCGTGGACGATGCGTGCATCGACGGGCAATTCCAGGCCGCCAATGCCTTTAGTCCGAACGGCGACGGCTTCAACGACCGCTTCCTGATCGAATACAGCGGTCCGGCCACCGTTGACTGGGTGCGCGTCTACAACCGCTGGGGCGAACTGCTTTTTGAAACGCAGGATCCCACGGCGCGCTGGGACGGAACCTTCCGCGGCAAACTCGTGGACCCGGGGGTTTACGTCTATACCCTGGAGGGCCTCTGCGAAGGCGACCAACGCTTCTTCCATGTAGGCAACGTCACCATGATCCGATGAGCATATCCCGATGAAGCATTTATACCACTCCACGTGCACCGAACGCCCCGGGATAGGGCGCCGATCCGCCGGCTTTGAGCTGCCGCTGGTTGCGCTGGCCTTCGCCCTTTTGGGCGCCATGGGCCCCTTCCGGCAAACGGCGCAGGCCCAGGACATCCACTTCAGCCAGATCCACGCCTCGCCGACTTTCCTCAACCCGGCCATGACCGGCCTGTTCAGCGGAGATTACCGGGTGGGCGCCAATTTCCGCCAACAATGGCGAAGCGCTACGGCCAATTACCGCACGCTGGCCTGTTCGGCCGACGGCCGCGTTATGGACATCGGAGAGACCGGCATGCTCAGCCTGGGCATGAACCTCTTTGCCGACCGCGCCGGGGACCTGGATTTCACCACCTCTTCGGCGATGTTCACCGTCGGGGCCGCCCGGCGTCTGAACGAACGCGGCGACCACCTCATTTCGGTGGCCATCCAGGGCGGGATATTGCACCAGTATGTGGACTACAGCAAGCTGGCCGTCTTTGATATTGAACCGGTCATGCTGCAAGGCAACGGCTCGGCCGCACAGGCGGATGTATCCGTCGGCCTGGCCTGGACCAAGCGCCTGGGCGAAAAGCACCGCATCTATGCCGGCGGGGCTTTGTTCCACATCGCCGAGCCGGACCTGGCCATGGTGGGGCAGGTGTCGGGCTACCGCGAAAGCCTGGCCCGGCGTGGGGTGTTCCACGGCGGCGGTTCCTTCACGCTCAACGACCGCTGGACCGCTATGCCCAGCTTCATCTATCTGGAACAGTCGCCCCACCGGGAAAACACCCTGGGCACCTTCATGGAGTACCGCTATGCCGGACAGGAACGCCGTGCCCAGCCGGAGGACGGCAGCATCTATTTCGGGGCCTGGTTTCGCTGGTTTTACCGACCGGACATCAGCTCCGGCTCCGATGCGGTTATCCTGGCCGCCCGCTGGGACAAAAACCGCGTCTCCTACGGCTTCAGCTACGACATCAATATTTCGAGCCTGACCCGTGCCAGCCGGGGTTTTGGAGGCCCGGAACTGTCGATTATCTACATCGGCGAAGGCCGGCGGGACCAAAGCCGCACCCGCAAACACAAGGTGGACTGCCCCAAATTCTAGGTCCGGAAGCGACCGCAGGCCGGTGCGCGAGCGGAGGGAAGGGCTATGGGGGGCATATACTTATCCACGCCTTTGGCGAAGCCGGGCCCGAAGCTTGGCCGAACCCCGGGATGCCGCTAATTTTGCCGGGAAATATCCCGATATGATCGATCCCGCAGGGCGTACATTGTTGGAAGACATCCGCAGCGCTTACCAGAGCGAACCGCGCGATATTCCCGCCATCGTCGACAAGCTCAAACAGTTCCGGGCATACGGCCTGAAAGCCGAAAATCCCCTGGTCACCAAGGTGAGCCGACTGGCTTACGAGCACCTGGAAGAGCATGGCGATTTCCTGGTCCGCTATGTGGACGAGGATCTCGGCGAGGAAGTCAGCGACTTTGTCTACCTCACGCAGTTGTTGGCCGACCCGGACAACAAGTACAACCGCGAAGACCTCCAGGCCTTCCGCGATTACCTCAAGGCCTATCCGGAGGTGCCGGTCATGCCGGAGGAGCAGGAATAAAGCCGCCAGATTCCGGTCCGTGGCGCTGCCCCCTGGATGCTTGCGTTCGCCGGAGGCGGAAAAGGTGTTCGCCGGACAGTGTCCACGCAGCGGTCCGCCTACGGTCAGCCGTGGGCCCACCCGGGATTTGCAAGCAGTGTTTTGCGCCATCGGCCTCTCCGAGAAAGGCCCTGATCCGCGTGCATGGAACTCAACCCCACCGATCTGGCGGCTTTTTTGGGCTTCATCGCCCTTGTGTTGGGCATCAGCCTGTACCAGAGCCGCAAAGAGCGCGGTGCCGAAGACTATTTCCTGGCCGGGCGCGGCTTGTCCTGGTGGGTAATCGGTCTGAGCCTGATTGCCTCCAACATCTCCACGGAACACTTTGTGGGCATGGCGGGCCAGGGCTACCAGGACGGCGTGGGCATGGCCATTGCCAGCTACGAGTGGATCGCCGCGCTGGCCCTGATTGTGGTGGCCTTTTGGCTTTTGCCGCGTTTTCTGAAGTCGGGCATCTATACCATGCCACAGTACCTGGAGATCCGCTACGACCGTCGGGTCCGCACGCTGATGTCCGGCATTGTCCTGCTGTTTTATACCACCATCACCATGGCCACCGTGCTGCTGCTTGGGGCCAAGCCCCTGGAGGTGCTGTTCAACCTGCCTTCGGGACAGGGCATCTGGCTCATCGGCCTTTTGGCCGGTGCCTATACGGTGTATGGCGGTTTGAAGGCCGTGGTCTGGTCGGATGTGGTGCAGGCCACCGCGCTGATTTTGGGCGGCATCCTCGTGACGGTGCTGGCCTTACGCGAAGTGGGCGGCTGGACGGCTTTCACCGAGATGGCCGGCGGAAGGCTTGATGCGGTCCTGCCCGCCAACGACCCGAAGTATCCCTGGCCGGCCGTGTTCCTGGGTGGCATGTGGATTCCCAACCTCTACTATTGGGGCCTCAACCAGTTCATCACCCAACGGACGCTCGGGGCCCGCAACCTGCGGGAAGGGCAAAAGGGGGTGCTGTTTGGCGCCACCCTCAAATTGATTATGCCCCTGATCATCGTGCTGCCGGGCATTGCGGCCTTCGTCTTGTACGGGGAAGAAATTGGCGGTGATGTGGACGCGGCATATCCTACCCTGTTGGGGCACCTGTTGCCTGCCGGACTGACCGGGGTGATGCTGGCTGCCCTTTTTGGTGCGGTGATGAGCACCCTGGATTCCCTGCTCAACGCCTCGGCCACGCTGTTCACCATGGACTTTTACAAGCCCTTTGTGTTGGACCGGCGTACAGGCCAGACCGGCACCGATGGGGAAGACATGGCGGTGGCCAAGGCTGCCGAAGACCGCCAACTGATGCGCGTGGGCCGTTGGGCCACCGGCGTGCTGGTGCTTGTGGCCTGCGTCTGGGCGCCTGTGGTC
>JAUIHG010000345.1 GCA_030432405.1 Bacteroidia bacterium
AGAAAGTTGCCCGCCGGGCACAGGCGGCACAAAAGAAAAGGGCCGCCCGTGCGGGGCGGCCCAATTCCGGCTGTCTTGCGAGGTCTAGTTGACCTGGTAGGACGAGATCTTGTTGTTCAGGAAGCCAAGCGACGGCACGTTGGCATTCCAGGTGTTGCAGAAGCCGCCGAAACCGGGGTGCTCGCAGATGGTCACCGAAGCGCCGCCCTGGACCTTGATCGAGGAGATCTTGTTGTTCCAGAAACCGGCCAGATTGTTGACCGAGGTGCCCGGGGCAACACAGAAGGACTGGGCCGTATAGTTGTTGCCGTTGTAGAAGCAGACCTGTGCTGCGGGCGCGGGCGGCGGCGGGGGAGCCGAGCCATTGCCGCAGTTGATCGAGAAGGTCGGCGTACCACCGCCCAGGGTCAGGCCAAAGCCGCAATCAGGGGTGTTTGACGGCGGGTTCGAAGGTGGATTTGCCGGGGCGGCATTGGTCAGATAGTTGCCGCTGACCCAGCCGTCGGGGCCATCATGCTGGACATAGCACCAACCGCCTTCACACTGGACGACATCAACGGCCTCGCCGGCATAGAGCTGGTCGACGATGGCGAAGCTGGTGCCGCCACCGGTGCGCACGTTGACGGCGGCGGTGGCCTGGGCGGGAACCGCCATGGCGGCGGCGGTGGAGATGATGAATGTGGTGACTGCTGCTGCTGCTGCAATCAGGGTCTTGTTGAGGGTCATTGTTTGCGTTCCCTGTATGGTTGACGTTTGTCTGGCCGGGCCGGGCGCAAAGCAACCCGTTCCAACTTATTTGTTTGACGCGGTGGTGAGCCTTCGGGTTCAAAGTTTTTTTGGGGGGCGATTGGCCCCGCTGGCGGCACCCGTTCCGTGTCATATCTGCAAGTGAACCAGTCGGCGTCTGAATGGATTGTGAACGGCCAACCTGCCGGAAAGGCCCGAAATCCAAGGCTTCTGTTGGTTCAGCGTCAATTCTTTGCAGCGTCACGACCACCTTACGCCGCCAATTGTGGCCTGTCATCTGGCCAGATGCGGATAGTTTAAGGTTTGATGGAAGTGGTCAAAACAAAACGCCGCCCGAAGGCGGCGTTTCTTTAAGCTTTCATGGACCGGGCAACTATTGCCAGGTCGTGTAGCCCAGGTTCATCGTCGTGCCGGTATACCCGTTGAGCCGGAACTGCGAGATACGGCCCGCGTTGGTCCTGACACAGACATAGGAGCCGACCGGCATCGTCCAGATCGAGATGCGGGCGTTCGAGAAACTGGCGGCCGAACATCCTGCGAATCCGCGGTTGGAGCCGTCACCAAGGGCCAGTTGAGCGCCATTGCGCGGGGTGATGAACTTGGAGAAGGCGTTCTCGGCCTGGTACCAGATGTCCGCCTGCGGACCCGAGCCGACATTGCCATTGTCAAGGTTGGCCGAGAAGGACTGCGGCAGCGAAATCGGCCCGGTGGAATGGGTCACCGGTCCCGCCGGCGGGGCGGGGGGTCCCGGAGGGGCCGGGGGTGCGCCGGTAAATACCTGCAGCGAGGAGGCCTGGTTTTCCAGGAAGCCGCCAAAGGCCGGTTCCGAAGTCATGATGTTGCGGCAGTAGCCACCCAGGTTGTTATCCACGCAGAGCCGGACTTTTGCATTGCCGGACAGGCGGACAGACGAGATGTTGTCATCAAACGTGCCGCCCAGAGAATTCAGCGTGGACACGCCGAGGCAGAACTGGGTGCCGGTGTAGTTCTGG
>JAUIHG010000346.1 GCA_030432405.1 Bacteroidia bacterium
CCGTGTCAAAAACCGGGTAGCCGCCATTGCCGGGGCGGAAGAAATACTTCTCCCAAAAGCCGTTGGTGTGCGGCAGGTGGTGCTTGCGGTACTTGCCCAGGTAGGTGCCGTCGGCGTCGATGACTGCAGCGGTATTGTACAACAAACCGGCTTGCTCCTTTTCAAACACCGGCACGACCAGCACCATGCGGTATTCGGCGGCCAGTTCGGCCAGTTGGTCGGTGGTCGGTCCGGGCACCGCTTCGGCGGCGGCATACCAGGCGGCGTTCTGCCCGGGGCAGAAATAGGGCGTGGCAAAAATCTCCTGCAGGCAGAGGATCTGCACGCCCTGTTCGCCGGCCTGGCGGATCAGGGGAATGTGGCGTTCGATGTTGGCGGCCTTGATGGCCGCTACCGCCTCCGGCGAAGGCGCTTCCACGGCGCCGGAGGGATCGGTGGCCATCTGGATCAGGCCGCTTTTGACGATGCGGGACATGGGCAGAACAGATTGGGGCGAACCCGCCTGCGCGCAGGGAGGCCTCCGTACAGGCAGGATGTGGGGGTGCAGGCGGGCGTTCGCCGGTCAGGCGGGCATCCGGCTTTATGCGGGAAACACCGACTCGGGATAACGGCCCTCGGCCACCAGCTTGCGCAGCGCGGCCTCCACGATGGGCTTGTCTTCCTTGTAGGTCACGCCGATCCAGTGCTCCTCGCAGGTGATCACGTCCACGGCAACTTCGCCGGCGTCCATGCGGGTTTGCACAATGCCCGGCAGCAGCATTTCTTCCTTGGGGCTGTTCTTGTGCTCGAGGGCAAACTGCTGGAAGGCGGCGTGCAGGGGCTCGAAGACTTCGGCCGGATAGCCCCAGTAGTTCATGCTCACCGGGGAGCGCAGGTCAAAGGTGTCGGGCTCGCCGGGGTAGGGATCGGCCGCAGCCACGTCGCCTTCCTTGCGCACATTTTTGCGCTCGTGGATGGCCACCAGCTTGCCGTCATTGGTGCGGCAAACCCCGCGGCTCACCCCGCCGTGCTCGGAGAGGGTGTTTTCCAGCACGTAGCCCAGGAGGCCGTAACGGCTTTCCGAGACCGTATTGTCCAGGTAGTCCTTCATCAGCGTGAAGGCGGTCGGACCGTAGAAATCGTCGGCGTTGATGACCGCAAAGGGATCGCTGACGGCGTCCTTGGCCGCCAGCACGGCATGGGCCGTACCCCAGGGCTTTTGGCGCATGGAGGGGTCCACGCCATCGGGCACGCAGGTGTCCAGCTCCTGGAAGGCAAACTGGATGTCGATCTCCTTCTCCCATTTCTTGGCAAAGACGTCGATGAAGTCCTGCTCCAGGGATTTGCGGATCACAAAGACCACTTTGTCAAATCCGGCGCGCTTGGCGTCAAAAATGGAATAGTCGGCGATGGCTTCCCCGGAGGGACCCACGCGGTCGAGTTGTTTGAGGCCGCCGTACCGGCTTCCCATGCCGGCCGCCAGCACCACCAGGCTGCTGCTTTTCATGCCGCGAATATAGGCCCGGTGGCGGCTGCTGCCGGGACTGCAGGGTGTGGATTGTGGACCTTGCCCTCAAACCACCCCGGCATGCCGTCCGCGGCGGACAAATTGCCCGTAGCCGGGCGAAACCATGGCCTCGCCCTGCTCCACGACCACTTCGCCGCGCAGGATAACCGTATCCGCTTTGCCGGTGACCTCCCAGCCTTCGTAGGCCGAGTAGTCCACGTTCATGTGGTGGGTGTCG
>JAUIHG010000141.1 GCA_030432405.1 Bacteroidia bacterium
GGCAGCCATTGAGCAGTGGTGGGTCTGGTCAACGGGCCTGGTCAGTGGGGTGGGGGTGCTCGTCTACGCAGTGGAGCTGGCTGGCGGACCGGCCCTCTTGCCCTGGGCCGACCCGATTCCCGGTTACCCTTATTTGGGCGACGTACTGCGGCTCCGGGGTCCGGCCCCGACCTACGGGATGTTTTTCATGCTGCTGCTGCCGGGTTTTTTCCTGGCTTGCCGGGCGGCGTTGCGCCGCCGGGAGTGGTGGTGGCTCGTGGGGGTTATTGGTCTGGCGGCGGCACTTACCCTCGGCAAAGAGCTGTTGCTGTTGCCCATCGGCGGGTGCATATGGCTGGCTTTCCGCAGCGCGGAAAGCCGGCGGGCCGGTCGGCCGCTGTACCTGGTGGCGGCCGGATTGCTCAGCCTGCTCCTGCTGGCCGGTACCCACCTGCTGCCCGTGCGCCCCGGTGCCCCGGTGGCTGCCACGGCTTATACGTCCGGCCGGGTAGTGGGGCACGTCGGACCGTGGCAACTCCTGGAAACAAATTACCTGACGAACAAGCGCGCCGCCTGGCTGATCGGTAACCGCCACCCCTGGCTGGGCGTAGGACCGGGCCAATTTTCCACCGCCACGGCCGCCCTGGTGCCTACGCAGGAATACCCCGCCCACTTCGGACGTTTTGATCCGCACTCAGCCTATACCGGCGCCCTGGCCGAAACCGGCTGGCCGGGGCTCCTGGCGTTACTGCTGTTGATCGTCGCCATCTGGCCCTCTGAGCTGCTAATTCGTCGGCCGAGGCGGCCGCGCAGCGGCCTGACTCGTCCGCCGAAGGGTGGGTCTGGCGACTTGCCGAGTCGCTCCTCGCCTCCCGCTCTCTCGGCGGACGAACCAGCTCGTTCCTCGCGTTTCGGCCGACGAGCGAGCTTGCCCGGACCGGAACCCACTCGTTCCGCGCGTTTCGGCCGCCGGGCGGGTTTGATCCGCCTTCTGGCCGTCCTGCTCCTTCTCTTCCTGCTGGCAGCTGTTTTCAAGGATGTAATGAACTTTCGGGGGCTATGGCTATTAATTGGCCTCTACCTGGTGGGGCCTACCCCCCGGATACTTCCTAAATTGGTGCCTTGAAAACCGGGTCCTGCGCAGCTCACGTAAGTACCCTACCGCACATTGAACCGGCGTTACGACAAGACTGACCCTTCTGAACCAGCGACGGTGCCCCGACGCATGGACGCCGAAGGCATATCGCTAAAGGAAGGTACCTTGTGGCCCGAGAACCCCTTACCCTTATCAATCTCTTACCCGATCAATGGAGCCAAGCCAGATTAAAGAAGTCAGCGTACGGGAGGTTATCCTGACCGTAAGGCGGTACCTGCTGGAAATAGTGCGCCGGTGGCCCTGGGTGCTGCTGGGCGTCATTCTTTTGGGGGCCTACCAGGCTTACGCCGCCAGCCGGCGCCCCGTTACCTTTACGGGAACGACGACCTTCGTCGTTAACGAAGAACAGCAAGGTGGCGGCGGGCTCGGCTCGGTCCTCGGTCAGTTCGGCCTGGGCGGCGGCGGTGGCGGCAGCGGGCGCAGTCCGGACCGCATCCTGGCCTTCGCCACCTCCCAGCACCTCATCAATAAAATGTTGCTGGACTCCGTCCGGCTGAACGGTAAAGACGACCTGCTCATCAACCACCTGATCGTCGGTGCCAAGCTCGAAGAAAAACTGGAATTGCAAACGGCTTTCGGGGTCACCCGCCTTTCGGCCAATACCATTGACTCCCTCTCCCGCGGAGAGCGCCTCGTCCTCCAGAATGCTTACTCCTACCTGACGTTGCATCCGGATCAGCCCGTTAAAAAGCAGAAGGAAGAGCAAACGAACATGCTTTCGATCACGGCCAATACGGAAGATGAGGACCTGAGCCTCTTTCTCTCTTACGGCCTCTACGAATACATCGCGGAATTTTACCGCAAAGAATCCACCGGGCAGGCCCAGGCGTCCGTAGACCGGCTGGAGGGCAAAGCGGATTCCCTGCTCCGGGAACTGAACCGCGTAGAGTATCAGTTAGCGACCTTCAACGATACCCGCCTGAACCTGGCTAACCGGCGGGATCAGCTTAAAACGGTGCAGCTCAACCGGCAGATTCAGATTCTTTCCCTCGCTTACGCCGAAGTGGTCCGCAACCTGGAAACCGCCAAGTTTACCCTTTCGGCCAACACCCCCTTTTTTCAGCTGGTCAGCGTACCCTTCAAGCCCCTGACGAAACGCAAGGGGAACCCCCTGCGGGCAGGACTGAAGTGGGGCGCTATCGGCGGGGTACTGGCCGCGTTCCTCGTCGTCCTGGCCCGGGTATACCGGGAAGCAATGCAGGAGGACGTCGCCTAACCTGCTGTAATTCGCCGGCCGAGGCGGCGGCGCAGCGGCCTGACGTGTCCGCCGAATGGTGGAGTCTGCCAGGTAAAGTTCGTCGGCCGAGGCGGCCGCGCAGCGTCCTGACTCGTCCGCCGAATGAAGAGGATTGGTAACCCGCAACCCACCCTCTCTCGCGGACGACCGCGCAGCGGCCCGGAACGGAACCAGCTCGTTCCTCGCGTTTCGGCCGGCGAGCGACCTGATGAATCAACCCACAACCTGCCTTCATGCAACTAATCGCTGAAATCGCCCAGGCGCACGACGGAAGTCTCGGCATCCTTCATTCTTACATCGATGCCCTGGCGGCAGCCGGGGTGGACGTCGTGAAATTCCAGACGCACCTGGCTGCTGCCGAGTCCAGCGTCCACGAGCCCTTCCGCGTCAACTTCAGTTACGAAGACGCTACGCGCTACGATTACTGGAACCGGATGGGCTTTACCGAAGAACAATGGATCGGTATCAAAGCGCACTGCGAGGAAGCCGGCGTAGAGTTTATGTCCAGCTGCTTCAGCCAGGCCGCCGTCGACCTCATGGAGCGCATTGGCATGGCCCGCTACAAAGTCGGCAGTGGCGAAGTGTCCAACTTCCTCCTCCTCGAAAAAATGGCCCGTACGGGCAAGCCCATCCTCCTCAGCTCCGGCATGAGTAGTTGGCGCGAACTGGATGCCGCAGTTGCCTTCCTCCGCGACTTCGGCAACGACCTGACGGTGTTGCAGTGTACCACCGCCTACCCTACGCCACCGGAACGGGTGGGGCTTAACGTGCTGACGGAGCTGCGGGAACGCTACCCCGACGTGAAGGTTGGCCTGAGTGAGCATACGGCCAAAGTGGCGACCGGGTTGGCCGCCGCCGCCCTCGGGGCGGACGTCCTCGAATTCCACGCCGTGTTCGACCGGCGGATGTTCGGACCGGATGCCGGCAGCTCCCTCACCATTGACGAGATCACGCAGCTCGCCGCCGGTGTCCAGGACATTCGTACCATGCTTGCCCACCCCGTCGATAAAACGGACAACAGCGCCTACGCCGGCCTCAAGCAGATCTTCGAAAAGTCCCTGGCCGTCAGCCAGGACCTGCCCGCCGGCCACTGCCTGACTTTTGCCGACCTGGAAGCCAAAAAACCCGCCGGCTACGGCATCCCCGCGCGGCAGTTCCGCGAAGTACTGGGTAAGCAGCTGACCCGCAACCTGGCACAGTATGATTTCCTCCGCGAGGAAGATATTGCGGAGTAATGGCGAGTGCGCTTAATTACGTTGCTTCAACCCACCTAAACCTGCTAATCTCCACCAGCCATGCGTAAAATTGCCGTCGTCATTACCGCCCGGCCCAGTTACAGCCGGATAAAAACGGCCCTGCGGGCGATTGCCGACCACCCGGAGCTGGAGTTGCAGCTGGTCGTGGCGGCTTCGGCCTTGCTGGAGCGGTACGGCACGGCCGTCCGGTACATGGAAGCCGACGGCTTCCCGATTGCCGCCCGGGTGTTCAACGTCCTGGAAGGCGAAAACCTCACGGCACAGGCCAAGACCACGGGCCTGGGCATCATGGAACTCAGCAACGTATTTGCTAACCTGCAGCCGGATGCCGTCGTTACCGTGGCCGATCGTTTCGAAACCATGGCCACGGCGATTGCCGCCAGCTACATGAACATCCCGCTGGTACATATCCAGGGAGGGGAAGTGACGGGGAACATCGACGAGAAGGTCCGCCACGCCATCACGAAGTTGGCCGACCGCCATTTCGTGGCCAGCGAAGCGGCCCGGGAACGGGTCATCCGGATGGGGGAGGTCGCCGCTACCGTAGTGAATACCGGTTGCCCCAGCATCGACCTGGCGGCCCTCGTCCGGGCGCAGCCGGACCTGGATTTCGAGGTGTACGAGCGCTACGGCGGGGTAGGGGCGCAACCCGACTATACGGACGGCTACCTGGTAGTGCTGCAGCACCCCGTGACCACGGAGTACGCGGATGCCCGCCGGCACATTGACCTCACGCTCGCGGCCATCAAGGACCTGGGCTTACCGACGTTCTGGTTCTGGCCCAACGTTGATGCCGGCAGCGACGGCACGAGCAAAGGCATCCGGTCTTTCCGCGAAAGACACGCCCTGGAACACGTCCACTTCTTTAAGAATATGGAAGGCGGGGATTTTCTGCGGCTGCTCCGCAACGCCCGGTGCCTGATCGGTAATTCGAGTGTCGGTATCCGGGAGTGCGCTTACCTGGGGGTGCCGGTGGTAAACATCGGCTCCCGGCAATCCGGACGCGAGCGCGGCCCGAACGTGGTGGATGTTGACTATGATCAGGCCGCCATCATGCGGGCCGTCGTTCACCAAATTGAACACGGCCGGTACGCCGCCGCCGCTACGTACGGGGGCGGGGACGCAGGTGCAAAAATAGCTGCGGAGCTCGCCCGGATGCCCCTCACCTTCGCTAAACGAATCACTTATTAATGCCGACCCCGACCCCCGCCCCCCGCATCCTCATCGCCGAAGCCACCGATTTCAGCCCCGCCGTTATTGCGCGCCTGCGGGAGCAGGCGGAGGTGGACGTACGGGACCTGGCCCCCGGGGAGGTCCGCCAGGCCCTGCGGGACTACGACGTGTTCTGGTTCCGGCTGGGCTGGCCGATTGACGCCACGGTCCTCGATGCTTCTTCGCGGTGCCGCATTCTGGCGACCCCCGTTACGGGCATCGATCACATTGATGAGGCGCTCTGCGCCCGCCTGGGGGTGAAGATTGTCTGCCTGCGGGGAGAGCGCGAATTTTTGCGCTCCGTCCGCGCGACGGCGGAAATGACCCTGGCCCTGGCCCTGGCGGTCATGCGCCACCTGCCGGTTGCGGCGCTGGACGTGGAGCAGGGGAACTGGCGGCGCGACCTGTTCCGCGGTCATGAGCTCTTCGAGCGTACGGCCGGGATCATCGGTTGCGGCCGGCTGGGCAACCTGGTGGCCGGTTACCTGGTGGCCCTGGGCATGAACGTTTTTACTTACGATCCACGGCCGGAGGCCGAGGTGCCCCCCGGCGTCCAGCGACTGGCGACGCTGGAGGCGGTACTGGAACGGAGTGACCTGATCAGCCTGCACGTCAATTATCACGCCGGAACCCACGGCCTCATCGGTGCCGCAGAGCTGGCGGCCTGTAAACCGGGCGCGGTGCTGGTCAATACTTCCCGGGGCGGACTGATCGACGAGGCGGCCTTACTGGCCGCCCTGAACTCGGGCCACCTCGCTGCCGCTGCCCTGGACGTGCTGGCCGACGAACGCCAGGTGACGAAAAATCATCCGCTGATTACCTACGCCCGCCAACACCCGAACCTCCTCATCGTTCCCCACATCGGCGGCAACACGTACGAATCGTTCCGCCGCACGGAAGACTTTATCGCCGGGCGGGTACTGGCCTTGCTCTGAGCGAGTGAGGGGAGAGCTCACGCATTTTTTTGCTGCATCCTTCTGTTACGTAAAGTTTGATTTTAGCCATCTTTACGCCCCGGTTTGCCCGACTTTCCTGCCTGCCGGCGGCCTGCTTTTGAAGGGCAAAAGCAGGCCGCCGGCAGGCAATTAATGCAGGTAGGCGGCATGGTGAAAGTATTTTCAAATAGGCGGGATTCAAACTTTACAGGTACTAGTACACTATAAATAAACTTGCTATGCGCACCTTAGGCATCATCCCCGCCCGCGCCGGTTCCAAGCGGTTGCCGGGCAAGAACTGGCGCCCGCTCGGCGGGCGGCCACTGGCGGACTATGCCCTGGCGGCGGCTTCCGCCGCTTCCCTGCTGACCGACGTGGCCGTTTCTTCCGATAGTGAAGCCGTGCTCGCCCTGGCAAACGGCTACCCCGACTTTCATTGCATCCTGCGCCCCGCCGCCCTGAGTACGGACACTTCCCCGGCCATCGACTACGTAAAACATGCCCTCCGGACGCTGGCCGCTGCCGGCCTCGCCCCTTACGACGCCGTCGCCATCATCCAGCCTTCCTCCCCCTTTACCCTGGCCGCAGACATTGACGCTACAATTCGTTTACTCCGGGAGTCCGCAGCGGATGCTGCCGTCAGCATTACCGAAATTCCGCACGACCTCAACCCGCTGAAACTGAAAACCCTGGACCCCAACGGGCGCCTGCAGCCATACTTTGAGCCGGAAAATGGCCGGATGGCGGCCCACCAACTTCCCCGGGCCTACATCCGGAACGGATCCGTTTACGTAAGTCGGATGGCAACCATCCAACGGGGCGAAATTATCGGCCCCGACTGCCGTGGCTACCTGATGCCCCGCGAACGCTCGGTGGACATTAATGATGCCTTCGATTGGCGTATGGCAGAGTGGCTCCTGGCCGCTGCCTCCGGGGAAGGCCCCTGATGATTGTCCGGAGCCAGGTATTGCTGCGTTGCCTTCCTGCGGATCCATCTTTCCCTTGTCTCCTCAAACAACTGTCCTGTGCAACACCTTTTTACTGACCCCCATACCGGCACCCCGCTGGATTATCAGGCACACAACGAATTGTACGGCATCGCCGGCTGGTTCGGCCACTCCGTAACGGACCGCAGTCACGTGGAGCGAAAAACGGCGAAAGGACTCTACACGTCGGTGGATCCGCAGAACCAAACCCCTTTTCCGCCGGAGCTGGACGACCTGATCCGGTTACACTTTCTGTGCCTGAGCCGGCGGGTAACCACCGTGCTGGAATTTGGCGTCGGTAAAAGCACGCGGGTATTTGCGGAAGCCCTGAAGGTCAATCGGGAGCGACACGGCGATTTTGTCCGTACACACTTGCGCCGGAGCACCCCTTTCCAATTGTTCTCCGTAGATAATGTGCCGGACTGGGTGGCCCACTGCCGGCAGGAACTCCCTGCCGCCCTGCACGAACTGGTTAACTTTACCACCACCGAAGTGGAAATGACCACTTTTAACGGCAGGGTATGCACGGCTTACCGGCAGTTGCCCGATGTTTGCCCGGACCTGATCTACCTCGACGGCCCCGGGCAGTATGGCGTACTTGGTGCGGTGCGGGGGCTGACGACCCAGCAAGCGGACCGCTTGCCCATGTCCGCAGACATACTTATTCTGGAGCCCTTCCTCCTGCCCGGAACCCTGATCATCGTGGACGGACGGACGGCCAATGCCCGCTTCCTCCGCCATAATTTGCAGGGTAACTGGGCTTACGGGGAGTTCCCGGAACTGGAGCTGCACGCTTTTGAGTTGCGGGAGCCGCCGCTGGGGCGGATCAACAAAATACAGCTGGAGTATTGCCTCGGCTGGTAATACGGCCCCGGATTACTTACGTTTATTGCTTTTCAAATTTTCCACCATCGCTAGCTCTTCCCCTGACATCGTTTACCTGGCCACGCACGGTTTTTCCGTGCGGATGATTTTCCAAACGGGCTTACTGCGCCTCCTCACGGACGCCGGCCGCTCGGTTGCCGTCGTCGTGCCTGACGGTGATGACCCGAACCTGCGGGCACTCTGCGCTCGCGACGGCGTCCAGCTGGTAGAATATCCCGTGGGCCCTCAGCCCGTCCAGCGCTGGTTGAAAACCCTGCGTAAATACATCGTTGAAGATATTCGCAACAACCCCTGCCTGTGGGATAAGCACCAGGAAAATCTCGCTAACGCCAGGGGGCCTTCGCGGCGTTGGATCGCCCGGGCCGGGCTGCTGCTCAACGACCTGGTTGATCGTCTTCCCTTTCTCCGGCGCCTTTACCTGCGGACGGAACAACGGATATTGCTGCGGCAGGAAACCGTCGCTTTTGTTCGTGCACTGAACCCTGAACTCCTGGTGGCCACCTACCCGGTCACTGCGCCGGAACCGGAAATGCTACTTGCTGCCCGGTCACTGGGCGTCAGGACCGTTTTGCACCTCCTGAGCTGGGATAACATCACGGCGAAGGGGCACTTTCAGGCGCTGGCGGATGCTTACCTCGCCTGGGGCCCGACCATGGCGGAAGAGCTGCAGGAACACTACGGCATCGCTGCCGGAGCGATTACCGCCTGCGGGGTACCCCACTTCGATCTTTACTTCCGCCCCCCGGTAGTCGTACCGGAAAGCGCCTTACTACGGACCCTCTCGGAGGGCACCCCGTACCTCTTCATGGCCATGTCTGCGGCGCGGTACGCGCCGGAAGAAACGGCCATTCTGGAACAGCTTTGTGCGGAAACCCGTGCCGGTGGCCGCCTGGCGGGTCTCCGGATTGTTGCCCGGCCGCACCCCTCAGCCCTGAGCGGTGTTCTGCGCGATGAGCGCACGCTCAACCGGCTGGCCACGCTGGAACGCGAAGACGGTTTACTGATCAGTACGCCGCTGATGGTTTCCGGCAGCCGCATGAACTGGAGCGTACGGGACAACGATATGTACGAGTTGGTGGCACTGCTGCGGGGGGCGGCGGTCGTCATCAACAGCGGCTCCACGGTCATGGTCGAAGCCCTGGCCTTGGGGCGGCCGGTGGTCGTTACGGCTTACGACGGTCCGTATGACCACCCCTACGCGCAGTCGGCGCGGCGGCTGATGGCCTACCCACACCTGCGAAAACTGATCGGTGACGGTGGCGGTCTGGTGGTTGAGGATCACGAAGCCCTGGTTCAGGCGCTGCTCACGCTGCGGGACAACCCGGACTTTCAGCGGGAAAACTGCCGATGCCTGTTGCGTCATCAACCGGTAAAATGGCCGGCCACGACGGAATGCGCGCGTAAAACCTGCGCAAAAGGCAGTGGACAGCCCAGGTGCAGCACCCTAGGCTGTCGCGCAT
>JAUIHG010000347.1 GCA_030432405.1 Bacteroidia bacterium
CCTGCAGATTGATGCAGCCACCACGGGTGGATACCAGCCCCTTTCCATCCCCATCACCTACTCGAGCACCACTGCGCCGACCATGGTGCAGATTCTGGTAACCTCCTCCGGTGTGGGCGGCCAGGACGGCTCCACCCTGTATTTTGACGATATGCTGCTGAGCGGCGGCGATTGTTTTGTCGGCTTGTTCGGCAACCCCGAATCGATCCAGAGCCTGGAGCTGGTGCCCAACCCGGTGCAAAATGCCCTGCGTTTTGAGCTTCCGGAAGGTCAGCAATTCACTGCAGCTGTGGTGGACATGCAGGGCCGTACCATCCTTCAGCAGCCTGCACAATCCGGCATGAACAGCATCAACGTGGCCAACGTGGCTCCCGGTTATTACCTGCTGCGTGTGATCAACGAAGAAACCCGCAAGATTTCTGTAGGCAAGTTCGAAAAGAACTGATCCCAGGGTCTGCCAAGCTGGATGACAACCGATCCGGCTTTCCTTGTTCAAACGGGCTGCAAGCCAACTTGCAGCCCGTTTGCTTTTTTCCCGCACCAATGGTGGACACCACACCATAACGATCCGACAGGGCCATGGACAAACGCCGCCGCACCCTGCTGTTGGGCTTCATGACCATCTTCATCGACATGATGGGGTTTGGTGCGGCTTTCCCCATCCTGCCGGTGCTCTTCAGCCCGGATGCCGAATGGTTTGCCCACCTGCGGGCCGACCGCTTAGGGGTTTACTACGGCCTGTTGCAGGCCTCCTTTGCCATTGCACAGTTCCTCGGAGCCCCCATGTTGGGTGCGCTTTCAGACCGCTTCGGCCGAAGGCCAATCTTGATGGCCAGTCTGGTAGGGGCCAGCCTCGGCTATGGCCTGTTTGCCTATGGCGTGCTCAACCAGAACCTGGCCTGGATGTTTGCCGGCCGCATCATTCCCGGGTTCACCGGCGGCAATATTGCCATCATTTATGCGGCACTGGCCGACAACCGCCAGGGCCGCGACAAGGTGGCCGACTTTGGCATCGCCGGCGCGGCCTTTGGCCTGGGCATGATCATGGGGCCGGTATTGGGCGGGCTGCTTTCGGACGCGACCATTGCACCGGCGTTTGGGTTCCATGTGCCGTTTTTGGGGATGGCGCTGCTGTCTTTGCTCAATCTGGTGCTGGTGGTGCTGGCCTTTCCGGAGACCATTCCCATCCGCAGCATTAAGCCGGTCAATCCGCTCAGTGGGTTTCAGAACCTGCGGGATGCTTTTCGCCATCCTACACTCAAGATGGTCTTTTGGGCCATTTTGCTGCACGCTTCCGGCTTTTCCCTGTTCATCCAGTTTGTGGCCTTTGTGCTGGAAGAGCGGTATGCCATGGACCAACTGGACATCGGCATCATCTTTGGCTATGTGGGGGTACTGACAGCCTTTACGCAGGCCTTTCTGGTTCGGCCGCTGTCTTCGCGTGTGCGCTCCGAACGCCTTGTGGCCAATGTCATGCCGGGGTTTGCGCTGGGCATCATTCTGGTAATGATTCCAGATGCACCCTGGTGGCTCTACATCACATTGCCTTTGCCGACGGTTTTCCAGGGCCTGTACATGCCCAACATGACGGCTGTGGTCAGCAATTTAAGCGACCGCAAGATCCAGGGCAGGATGCTGAGCATCAACCAAAGCCTCACGGCGGCCTCCAACGCCA
>JAUIHG010000348.1 GCA_030432405.1 Bacteroidia bacterium
CCAGGGAGATCGTGCCGAGCGCAGGATCGTCGTCAACACCTTCCGCGCTCCGCTGCGCCTTCCCTCCGCCACCTCTTTACCTCCGCTCGGCGCGCCCTCTCCGCCTACGTTGCCGGAAATACCTGCAGTGCTGGGCGGCCTAACCCCGCCAGCGGACCCGCTGGCCGGGCTCGATGCCACCACGCGTAACCTGCTGGAAGAACAATGGCGGGCCCGGAACCGCCACGGGTGGGCGGGTAGTTTGCGTAATTGGTTTAAAAAAATCAGCCGATGAGCAGCTCCCACCAACCGGCCTGGCCCGAACGCTTCCTCTGGTTTTGCTCCGGGGCGGACCCCGACATCCTGCAGGCCTGCCCGCGCTCGGAGCGCATCAAGTATACCGGCATTGGCGGGACCGTTTTTTTTACCGGTCTGCTGGCCAGCCTCTCGGGCGGGTACGCCTTTTTTACGGTGTTTGACAGCGTAGTCGCCGCCGTGGGTTTCGGTGCCTTGTGGGGGCTGATCATTTTCAATCTGGACCGTTTCATCGTGTCCACCATTAAAAAGGAAGGGGGCTTCGGGCGGCAGTTTACGCTCGCCATTCCCCGCCTGCTGCTGGCCATTGTGCTGGCCATCGTCATTTCCAAGCCACTGGAATTGCGCATCTTTCGGGGGGAGATCGACGAAATTTTAACGCAGCAGCGCGTGGAAAAGGGCGCGGCCGCAGGTGCAGCGTTTGCAGGAAAGAGCCGGGAGAAGGAAACCCGGATCGTTGCCCTGGAAGAACGGACCAGCCTGCGCCTCGCACAGCGGGAAGCGGACTACCAGGACTACAAATGCGAGTGCGACGGCACCTGCGGCACCGGGCAGCGGGGCCGGGGCAGCGAGTGCGACCGTAAGGAACAGAAGTACCTGCAATCCAACCGCGAATACCAGCAGGCCAAGGCGGAGAATGATGCGGCCATCAGCCGCTTACGCGGCGAATTGACAGACCTGGCGGCCGCCGCCGCTGCGGCCCGGGAGCTGGCAGACGCGAGTTTCTCCGACGGGCTCCTGGCCCGGCTCTCCGCCAGTAACCAACTACCGCCCGTCCCGGGCTTCTTCCTCATACTGCTGTTTGCCCTGATCGAAATCTCCCCCATCCTGGCCAAAATTCTGGCGCCGCGCGGTCCCTACGACGAAATCCTGAGCCGGGTGGAAAAACAGTTTTACCTGGACCAACTCCGGACCCTCGAAGAAAATAAGCTGCGGCACGCTAAGGAAGTCTCTCTGCTCAGCGGTCTCCAGGAAGCAGAAGTGGCCGAAACGGTAAAACAGCAACAGCAGGCCCTGCGCGCCGTCTCCGATGCGCGCCTGGAACTCGTGCAGGACCAGATCGACGCCTGGCTGGAAGAAGAAAAGGCCCGCCTGGAGGCGGAGAAGGGGCATTCAAAAACGGACCAAACGTAACGTATGAAGACGGAAATTGAAAAGACGGAAGAGCAAACATTGCAGCCTGCCGCCCCACGGGCGGCCAAAGGCAAGACACCGCTGGCTGCCTTGCAGGACCACCGGCCGGAAACTGCCATCCAGCGCAAGCTGCAGGCCCAGGCGGCAGCGCCCCTCCAGCGCCAGGAAAACAAAACCGGCCTGCCCGACAACCTGAAGTCCGGCATCGAAAACCTCTCCGGCCTGGCTATGGACGA